>JAIEMA010000005.1 GCA_019752535.1 Bacteriovoracaceae bacterium | reverse complement strand
ATCGCTACTCAAACTCAAGTGCGAGCACGCATGAAAAGTGTATTTTGTAATCCTAGAGAAGCGACCGATTTAAAATCTTGTCTTGAGACTGCGCCTGTCAATCCACGGGCCGATAGATTAGGTCGCGATTATGAAGCGTCGTTAAAAAAGATCTATGAAGAGCTGGAACGCAACGATGCCAATATAGTTGTTTCATTAAGTGAGCCCTATTTAAATCAGGCCCTCACAGCGGCCATCAGTTCTGGCATTTTAGCTGAAGCTTTTGGAGATGGAGAAGTAAGTCTCGCCGAAGGGGGCGCCCTTTTAAGATTGGATAAATCGGGTGATGTGTTTTATGCCTTTTTGCACCTTAATAATAAGCTCTCCGGCTGGGATCGACGTTTAACGGGAAGATCACTGATTACATTTCCTATTAAACTCGGCATCCGCTTGAAGCTCGAGCAAAAAGATAATCAGCCGACTTTAATGGTAGATGTTGTTGAGACAGAGGCCACAGAAGAAATGCTACTTAAAGGAAAGCCTGAGATTGGGATGAAATCGACAATTGCCACTGTGCCTCGCTTTAGAGGAAAAGTTGTCCAAAAAGTTCAAGAGTCGGTTAAGAAATTTTTGGGTCAACGACTCATTGAGTTGCCAATGCCATTCCTTAAATCGACCTTTTTGGAGAAGACTCAGTTCGTCAGTGATGGTTTAGGGCGTGCCAATGCTCTTTTCAAGGTAGAAGAAAAGCGCCGTTTGCCTTAAAATGGATCTCCAATAGGGAGTCCCATGTCAAAAATTAAAATGAGTCCAGAAGATCAGTTACGCGAAATTAAGCGCGGATCTTTTCAAATCCTTCCAGAAGAAGAATTACTTAAAAAACTTAAGAAAAGTTTTGAAAAGCAAAAACCATTAAAAATTAAATTTGGTGCTGATCCTTCGCGTCCTGATATTCATCTAGGACACACTGTCGTTTTGCAAAAACTTCGCCTGCTGCAAGATTTGGGTCATGAGATCTATTTTTTAATTGGTGATTACACGGCCCAAATTGGTGACCCCACTGGAAAAAATAAAACTCGTCCCATTTTGACTGAAGAAGATGTGAAAAATAATGCCATCACTTACCGCGAACAAGTGGGGAAGGTTTTAGACATGAGTAAAACTCATGTGGTTTTCAACAAAGACTGGCTTGGGAAATTCTCTGGGCTTGATCTTATTCAGCTCATGTCAAAAACAACTGTTGGGGCGATTCTTCAGCGTGATGATTTCTCAAAGCGCTATAACGGTGAGCAAGCGATCTATCTTCATGAGTTCGTTTATCCCGTTCTTCAGGGCTATGACTCTGTTCATTTAAAAGCTGATCTTGAACTGGGTGGAACTGATCAAACATTCAATCTCATGATGGGTCGTGAACTTCAGAGCTCTTATGAGCAAGAAGCTCAGTGTATTCTCACGATGCCTTTGATTGAAGGAACCGATGGCGTTCATAAGATGTCAAAGTCGATGGATAATTACATCTCACTGACTGAAGCCCCAAGTGACATGTTCGGCAAACTCATGTCCATTTCTGATGAATTGATGAAAAAGTATTGGGTTCTTCTTTCAAGAAGACCTGCTGCAGAGGTGGATAAGATTTTAAGTGATCTTAATTCAGGCGCTCGTCATCCTATGGTGACGAAGAAAGATCTCGCTCAAGAGATTACCGGTTATTATCATGGTGAAGCGACAGGACTTGAGGAGCGTGAAAAATTTGAAGCGAGATTTTCAAAGAAGCAAGTACTCGATGATGTAGAAACGGTTGAAAGGCCAGCGGGCACTCTTGCTCTTCTCGATTTAATGAGAGAATTAAAATTTATTGAATCTAATGGTGAAGGTCGCCGTCTTTTAAAGCAGAATGCCGTTAAAATTGATAATAAGGCCCATGCCGCTGAAACGTATGTGCTCTTAAAAGATCAAGAAGTCATCATGAAGGTTGGTAAACTGAGAGTGATCAAACTTAAAGGCGTCTAGTGAGCCGATTTAAAATCCCTGAAGAAATTCATACCGAGCGCCTTCTGATTCGAAAGCATCAACTCTCTGATGCGGGCTTTATGTTTAAGGCCATTGATGAGGACCGTGAGCGGCTACGGCAGTGGCTTCCTTGGGTGGATCAAACAAAAAGCTTAGAGGATTCAAAGCGAAATCTTGAAACCTGTCTCTCGTCTTGGGAGAATCAAAGTTTGTTTGATTATGGTTTTTATTCAAAGAGTGGAAAGTTTTTAGGTCGTGGGGGTCTTCATTCTGTGAATTTGGCCATTCCTAAAGCAGAGTTTGGCTACTGGATGACTAAGGATGGAGAAGGTAAGGGATATGTAAGTGAGGCGATTAGTGCCATTGAAGCCGAATTTTTTAAATTAGGATTTGAGCGGCTTGAAGTGCGCTGTGATCCACTCAATATAAGATCAGCTAACGTTCCTAAGCGTTTGGGGTATCGTCTTGAAGCGATTCTCTCTCGTGAAGCCAGACAAAATGGAAAACTTCGCGACACGATGGTTTGGGCAAAACTTAAAAATGATCACCGCAAAGATATTCCAAAACGTCCAAGTTTTATTGGTCACTGGAGTGAGTATCTAAGTGCTGATGATGCTCACTATCCGAATAGTCAGGAGCTTCTTTCTCAAGGAAGTCCTATTGGCAATAAACTAGGATTAAAGGCAATAGGTGTTCATGTTGAGCTTCTTCATCCTGGAAGAAGAACTTCATGGCCTCATGCTGAAAGTAGTGAAGAGGAATTTGCTTTCGTGCTTGAAGGCACACCTGACGCATGGATTGATGGGATTCTTCATCGCTTAGTCCCTGGAGATTTTGTGGCCTTTCCTTCTGGAACAGGAATCGCTCATACTTTTTTAAACAATACAAAAGTTCTCTGCAAACTTTTAGTGGGGGGAGAGAGCTCTAAGCCTGAGAACAAAATTCACTATCCTCTTCACCCTAAGCGCAATGAAGAGATGAAGCAAAAAAATCAATGGTGGAATGATGCTCCTAAACGAGATTTAGGTTCGCATGATGGAATTCCCCAAAACTAAATCTTGGCTTCCTTAATCGCTTCAATGAGTTTTTGTCCCGCTAGTGTTTCTCTCAAAGTCGGACGATAAACTAAGCAGTGACGATCAGTCACACTTACGCCACCAACAGGTTTTAGTTTATTTCCGGCCAAAGCTTGTGCCACTCGTTCAGGAAGCAGGGCCATGCCTTCACCTGCTAATGCGAGATGAGTAGCGACTTCCAGAGAATCTGTCTCAATCACTTCCTCTGGAATATTTTTCAATTTTAGTTTCAATTCTTGGCTTTGAAATAAGCCTGGATGAACAATGAGTCTTTGTTTAACTTTGCTGTTCAGTGAGTACACTCTGACTTCATCTTTGTAGAGTTCTTTGATTATTAAATCTGGATGAGGAGTGGGATTGACCACAATTCCTAGATCTAATCTTTTGGATATAATATCTTCTAAAATATGTCTGGAGAGCCCGTGTTGTAGATTAAGGCGAATCCCAGGGGCCTTTTGGCCTAGGACCTTATAAATCGTCGGTAATGCAAAGACTGCAACAGAGGCGTGAAGCCCGAAGCGAAATCGGGCTTTAAGAGTTTTCTCGTCATTATCAAGAGCTTGAATGAAGTCGAGCCAATTTTGTTGAAGGATACTCGACTGTTCTTTGAGTTTTTCGCCGAATTCCGTGAGCTCCATTCCTTGCTTACTTCGCCTAAATAGAGGTTTACCTAGGTTATGTTCCAATTTCTTGAGCCAGTGACTCAAGGCTGGCTGGCTAATCCCCAGGCGCTCTGAAGTTCTAGTCATATGTAATCGGTTGGCAAGTTCAATAAACCAGGTGAGATCTTCTGAAGATATCATTCAAAATCCTTATCACGTTGATAGGTTTGATTCATTGGATGAATGATACTAACAAAGGCATGATGCGTCCAAGGAATTAACAAAGGATGCCTTATGAAATTTATCGTTTTTATCATTTCTGCAGTGACATTAAATGCTCATGCCCTGGAACTCACGCGTGAGATCTCAAAACAAACCAACCAAATTGTCGTCAGAGTCGCCCATGATTCAGTTCGCTGTGATGCTCGTGGTTATGGCTCTTCTGAATTAAAAATTGATGTGAAAGATCTGGATTGGGCCGCAAGCTTTAATCATCGCACCTTTGGTGAAGGCCAACCTTGCATGACATCAGGAAGATGTTCACCTACTTCTAATCCTGACACTCTACTGTCTCAGGGAGAAGGAGATGAGACGGTGGATCTAGAGGTAACTCATACAGAGAAAGCTTTCATTGATGAAACTCATAATACTTGTACACGCATTCTTCAAGAGGATCTGAAAATGACTTTAAGAGGTAAGATCTTCACTCATACCAGATCAGGAAATCTTGGTGAAACGACTGCAAAAGCTTGTATGGCCTTATTCAAAAAATAACTCAGTTCTCTCTTGCCACGTTGATAAGATCGCCCTTTGGAGTGAGCCTGAGTTGAAAAGACTCAGGCAACTTCGCTTCAGGCATAAAGAGAACATAGGTCTTCATAGACGAGTCATAGAGAAGTGTGAATTCTTCTTCAAACATATAGCGATCAACTAGAATCAACTCATTCGTTAAAGTTTTTACAAGGTTAGTAGAATAATCTTTTTCTGAATACATAACAGGGAATTCAGGCTGCGCAACGGGTTTGCCATCTTTCCTGGCCACAATTTCCTTCTCTAATTTATCCAATGCGATTTTCTTCTCAACGGGTCTAATGAATTGACCCTCCATTTCTATGTTGAAGTCTTTGGCCAAAATCTTTTTTGGCTTTTTATGCGTATTCATGAGAAACAAATTCATCTTTAGCCAGTTCTCACCTTTTCTTGATTCAAACTGATAGTAATACCTCACTCCATCTTCTTCATAAAAATACATAAATCCATGGGCTACTCCCTTAAGAGGAGCCTTGGCTCTGTATTGCGGTCCTGCAGTTGAACAAGAAAAGAGAAAAAGAAGGGTAAGCCATTTCAAATTAGTATCCGCCCTTTGAAGTGCCGCTTGTTACGAGTGAGACACCTGAACTTGTTCCCAGTCTATTGGCCCCAGCGGCAATAAGAGCTTCAGCAGTGGCCGCATCTTTTATCCCCCCACTTGCCTTGACTCCAAGATTTTCTCCCACCGTCTTTCTCATGAGTTTTACGTCATCGATAGTCGCCCCACCTGTAGAGAAGCCGGTAGAGGTTTTGACAAAGTCAGCTCCTGCGGCCCAAGACGCTTTACAGGCCAGAGTCTTTTCTTCATTTGTTAAAAGACAAGTTTCAATGATGACTTTTAAAATAGCTCCTGACTTATGACAAAGTTCGGCCAGTGCTTGAATATCTTTTTCTACCGTCTCCCACTCACCATTTTTAGCAGCGGCCACATTCATCACCATATCCACTTCTTGGGCTCCATGCTCTAGAACCCATTTCGTCTCTGCACTTTTAACAGCTGTAGGCGTGCTACCTAAAGGAAAGCCCACAACAGTGCAGACTTTTACGTTTGATCCCTTAAGTTCTTTCGCCGCTTGAGGCACATAGAAGGGATTTAAGCAGACGCTGGCGAATTGGAATTGAATCGCTTCTTGGCAGAGCTTTCGAATTTGCTCCCTGGTGGCATCAGGCTTTAAAAGAGTGTGATCAATATAAGAGGCGAAATTCATATTAGTTCTTCCTTGGGTCAGTTGATTGAACGGCCGGATGATTTTGATGGATGGATAAAAAGTTTAGTGCAAGCTGTGACTTGGCCGCTGGATGGACATCTCTGAAAAGCATCCAATCAAGGGCACAATAAAGTGTGAGAGTTGTGTGAGTCCATTTTTTTGCTTCGTCAGATTTCATCCAAGGCGTGAGCCACTCCATGACCGAGTCTACTCTCGTCACCAAGCGTTTGCCATAAAACGAGTCGAGACTAACGTCAGATTTTCGAAGCATAAAAATACCAACCCCAGCATCCATCATCCTTTCAATCGCCGTCATGCGATTCTCTTCATCTAAGCTGGGTGTAGTCCAATGATGTTTGCGTGAGAGATATTGAAGAATGATTCTTGAGTCCCAAATGGGCTGCTCGCCATCAATCAAGCAAGGGATCTGATTGGTGGGGTTTAACTTATGAATCTCTTGGGCTCCGGCTTCCTCATATATATTGAGTGCTTTGAATTCGTAGGGGATGTTTTCCATCGCCATGCGAATTCTGCGAACAAAAGGAGAGGGGTTAGAGCCTACTAATAGATAAGACATACATTCCTCCAAGTCCCATAAGTGTACGGCCCAGGAATAAGGTGTCTATTTTTTTGACAGTTTGACGCTGTCTAACTCTTGGAAACCCCGCATGAATTGTTGGCACGGTATTTGGATATAAGACTGCAAACATGAATCTTTTGTCCGGGGAGGACGTATGAAATTTTTTAACCTTGTTCTACTATCGAGTTTAATCTTATTTGCTGCAGCTTGCGGTAAAGACAACAAATCAGGAAGCAGTTCTGATGGTTTTTTCAGTGCTCTTAATACAAATGGTCAGGCTCCGGCTCAATCATTAGCTCAGTTGAAATCTCAACTAAACAGTAAAGACCCAAAAGCTGGTTTAGCTGCTGGTCAGACACTTGATTTCTATCAAACTTCTGTAAGTGCTAACCAAGGTAATTGGTGGATCTTTCAATATACAACTTATAGCTCAAGCTCAAACTGTGAGCGCGTAAGAGTGATGGATATCAATGCGATGACATTGCAGGTTCAATCAGGCGATTGTTCAAATTACACGACTAAATCTTTCTCTTACTCAACTTATAACAAGTCGACTGACCCAGCTCTTCAAGCTTTCATGAATATCTCTGAAGGCTCTGTGACTCAGGTGAGACAAGGAACTGTTTACTTTAACGGTGTTCAACAACCTGCATACTTGGTTCAAGTCTCTAACGGTGATCAGTATGTGGTCGCTCCAAATCTTCCATTACTTGCTAACCCAGTAATGAAGAAGAACATCTACTCTGGCGACACTGAAGGATTGATCGGCGCACAAGTTTCTATCTAATAAGTTTTTTAAACAAACTTAACTTAAAAGGGCCCCATCGAGGGCCCTTTTCTTTGACCAACTCACTCAACAACTGTTTGTCTGGCCCGTTTCTCTTGGAGCTAGCGGCTCTTGGGGTTATCCTGAATGTAATTATTTTCAGGAGAATTTCATGGGTAAATATCATGCAGACATCAGAGACATTAACTTCAACCTTTTCGACGTTTTAAAGATTCAGCGCTTGAAGCAATTTGGCCTAGAAGAAAACGACTATAAGGGGATCATCGAAGAATATAATAAGTTTGTTGAAAATGAAATTTTCCCTTCTCGTGAACCTTCTGACGTTCATGGCGTGAAGATGGTGAATGGAAATGTAAAAGTCGCACCTGAGCTGCATACTCTTCAAAAAAACTTTCATGACAATGGTTGGTTCGCTCTTGGCTTTGATGCTGATATTGGCGGAACTCCCGTTCCAGAAGCTCTCTACACTTCATGCATGTCGCTAGCCACTGGTGCGAACTGCGCGTGGATGATGTACCCAGGTTTAAGTCGTGCGGCCATGAACGTGATTCGTTTGAAGGGATCTGATTTCATGAAAACTCATATCATGCCAAAGATGATGAGCGGCGAGTGGGGCGGAACGATGTGTTTGACTGAGCCAGGAGCAGGTTCAGATGTGGGGGCCCTAAAGAGTACGGCTAAGCCCATCGCTGGTGGGAAGTATGCGATCAAAGGAACAAAGATTTTTATCTCCTCTGGAGAGAGTGATCTTTACTCAAACAATATTCATCTTGTTCTCGCCAGAACACCTGAGGGCGGAGAAGGGACAAAAGGAATTTCTCTTTTTGTGGTTCCAAGATTTAAAGTTAATGATGATGGATCCCTAGGCGGAAATAACAATGTTCAGTGTTCTAAAATCGAACACAAAATGGGGATTCACGCCTCAGCGACTTGTGAAATGCAATTCGGCCAAACAGGTGAGACAGAAGGTTGGTTGATTGGTGATGAGTTTGAAGGCATGAGCACAATGTTCATCATGATGAACGAAGCTCGTCTTTATTGCGGCATTCAAGGAGAGAGCCAAGCGAACCTGGCTTATCTCATGGCCGACCAATATGTCCGTGAGAGAGTTCAATTTGGCAAAGAGTTGATTCATCACCCAGATATTCGTCGCAATCTTTTTAGAATGCGTGCCATGAGCCGCGGCATGCGCGCTCTCTGTATGTACACAGCTGATCTCTTCGATAAAGTTCATGAGACAGGTGATCATAAGTACGAAGGTCTTATTGGTTTGCTCACTCCGATTTGCAAAGCCTACTGCTCAGAGCAAGGCTTCCAGGTCGCAGTGGAAGCGCTTCAAGCTCACGGTGGCTACGGCTACTGCACTGAATACGGCGTAGAACAATTTGTTCGTGATACAAAAATTGCGACAATTTATGAAGGCACCAACGGCATTCAGGCCATCGACTTTGTGATGAGAAAAATTTTGAAGGATGGTGGTAAAGCCATCACGGCACTTTCAGGTGAGATCATTGCTTCAGTGGGAAGTCTTGATGAAGCAGTGTTCAAGAAGGAGAAAGATCTTTTTGGAAAAGTTCTGATGAGTGCACAGGCCACGATGCAACATCTCTCTGGTCTTGCACAAAAGAACCAATTCAATCTAGTACTTCAGCACTGCACGGACTTTTTGCAATTTGCCTCACAGATGGTTGTGGCCTGGAGATTGATGGAGTCCGCTAAAATTGCTCAAACAAAACTTTCAGCTGCTACTGGTGATGAGAAGAAGTATTTAGAGTCTAAAATAGTCGACTTTAAAACTTACTGTGCTCATTATCTCATACATAATTTGTCGATTTCTAAAACGATTACAGATTATGGTGACGATGTAACAGCACTAGAGCTTTAGGCTTGGAGCTGCTACACTAAAATTAATTTTTAGTTAAAGGTTTCACGTGTTTAAAGAAAAAGTCTTTGGTTTGGCCCGAGAGTTCTCGGCCCAAACCCATGGTTCAAGTGATTTTGATAAGGATACGATTTTTGTCATGGGTCAATCCGATGATGAATTCGTGCCTTGGAATTACATTCAGAAGCATGCACCCGATTTTTCAAGTATCAATCTGCTTAAGGCCGAAGGCTTTGTATACAGCTCTTATGATTTCCTTGAGCTCACAAATTTCGATCAATGGTATCAAAAACAATTTCAGAAAAAATTAACCGCTAAGGCCATGAAGACGATTGGTATTCTTCACAGTCCTGATCAAAAAGCCATTTTTGATACGGTCGAAGTGGTGCATAAGGTTCACCAAATCCTGAAAGAACATAAAGTTTTAGTGAATGGTAAGAATCTTCCAGTTCAGCTCGGAGAATGGTACGCCAAAATCATTTTTGGTCTTCATCAGATTAAGAGCTCATCTCAAAGAGGATTTGATTTTAAAACAGAACTTGGAAAGACCGTTGAAGTGAAAGTCGACTTTCACGACACCACGAGCCCTAAGGGTGTGAAAATCAAAAAGAGTCTTGCTGAGCTCTCTGATTATATCATCGTGATGTATGTCGCTAAAAACTTCACTATCAGAGACATTCTCTTTTTAGACAGTGATTTTGTTTTAAGAAAATTTGATTCAAAAGGGCACACCATCTTTTTAAAGGATCAGGATGTGCAAAGCTATTTCTTCTCAAGATCTGATAAGCATTTTGACAAAGTCGCTAACAAGTCAGCGCTCTTAAGATTCTCAGGGCCAAATCTAGCGATGAAGCTCGAAGATAAACTCTAGAACAGTTGATACTCGGCCACTCGGCATTCAATATCACCATTATAAAGTGGAATGCGCTTAGATGTTCTCAGTGAAATCGACTTTAGAAGTGGAAGATTGCCAGTGAGCACAGCTGCACGATGACCCTTCCAGTTCTTTTTCCAGTTCTCTCCTAAATCATGATAAAGCGCGCGAAGAGCTTCATCTTCTCCTGCCTGTAAACGCTCACCATAAGGTGGATTACAAACAAACAAAGTCTTCTTTAGGGGAGCAGGAAGTGATTCTGCTTTGCTTTGAATGAGAGGAATTATTTTACTGAAACCTGCCACACGCACATTTTCTTTAGCGGCCGATAAAACATAAGCATCAGCGTCGCCACCCGTTAGAGTCGGTGTCTCACTTTCAAGTCGCTTAAGCCCTTCTTCATCAAGAGCTAATTGATTAAAGGCTAAATCGCTAAAGGCTTTTTTAAGATTCTCATCTTGAGTGAACCATTGGTTTGAAAGAAAGGCCCAGGGACGCATGTTCTTCTTCCAGTCTTTAAGCTTTAGCCACTGCGGAGAGATGTCTCCCGAGATCAATGCGCCTTCAATCAGAAAAGTCGCAGATCCACACATGCCATCAACTAAACCTTCTACCTTGGGATCCCATGCGAGAAGCATCAGAATTCCCGCCGCAAGATTTTCTCTCACGGGTGCTTCAGTCGGCACTCTTCTATAACCGCGATTACTCAGTGGGTTCCCACACAGATCAAGCATAAGTTGGACTTTATAAATTCCATCTTTCACATCATCCACGCGCAACAGATAAGAGATATCGGGATGATCTTTCTCCACACTCGGGCGTCGGCCTTTATTGTCATTGAACCAATCCACGATCGCGTCTTTAGCTTTTAAATTGGTGAATTGTGAGTTGGTGAAAAACTCTCTTTGAGGATCAAGTTTGCCAAAAATGGTAGTGAGTCTGAAAGTCTGAAACACATCCATGAGAGTGTTCCACTTGATGTCGGCAAGCTCTTGGTACATGGATTTTTCGTTATGACATTCAAAGCTATAAAGTTGCTTAAAAACTCGACTCGCCACTCTTGAGCGTAAGAGGACTTTAAGAGCCGTGATTTGTTCTTGGGCCGTAAAGGCGACTCCACCGCGTTGAATCACTGTGTGCTCTGCACCCTGAGCGAGAAGCTCAGAGTTTAAAATATCTTCTAGACCCGTAGGGCAAGAGACAAAATAATCGAAACGATGCTTTTCCAAGCGATTAGACCTTTGTTAGACCTTCGAAAAGGCATAGACGACCTTGAAGCCTAGGGCTTTTGGTGTTAACTTTTTTGCATATTTATCAAACCTCACCCCTGAGGGAAAGGACTGTTTATGAAACCTACATTCTCTGAAGCAAGCTATGGCAATTCTTCACGCCTAAAATATAAAGTTCGCGATATTGGCCTCGCTGACTGGGGTCGCAAGGAAATTAAGCTTGCTGAAGCTGAAATGCCAGGGCTCATGGCCCTACGTGCTGAATTTGGCAAAGCGAAGCCTCTTAAAGGCTCACGCATCGCTGGCTGCCTTCATATGACGATCCAAACTGCTGTTTTGATCGAAACTTTGGTTGAGCTTGGTGCTGATGTCACTTGGTCATCTTGTAATATCTTCTCTACTCAAGACCATGCGGCTGCGGCCATCGCTGCTGCCGGTATCCCTGTTTATGCTTGGAAAGGTATGAACGAGGAAGAATTCAACTGGTGTATTGATCAAACTGTATTCTTTGGAGCTGAGAAGCAACCTTTGAATATGATTCTTGATGACGGTGGGGACTTAACTGAGATGGTATTGTCTAAATACCCTGAGCTCTACAAAGGTATCAAGGGCATCTCTGAAGAAACGACCACAGGCGTTCACCGTCTCTATGAACTTGCTAAAGTGGGAAAACTTCCAGTTCCTTGTATCAACGTGAATGATTCAGTCACTAAATCAAAATTTGATAACAAGTACGGCTGCCGTGAATCTTGTGTGGATGCTATCCGTCGCGCAACTGATGTCATGATTGCTGGTAAAGTAGCCGTTGTGGCCGGATTCGGTGACGTGGGCAAGGGCTCTGCTGAATCACTTGCTGGTGCTGGTGCACGAGTCATCGTGACTGAAATCGATCCAATCTGCGCTCTTCAAGCAGCGATGGAAGGTTTTGAAGTGAAGAGAATGGATGATGCGATTAAAGAAGCTGACATTGTTGTGACTACAACTGGATGTAAAGACATTATCGTTGATCGCCATTTCAAAGCTCTCAAAGATAAAGCGATCGTCTGTAACATCGGCCACTTTGATATTGAAATCGATATGGCTTGGTTGAACAAAAACTACGGTCACACTAAAGATGTCATCAAGCCTCAGGTTGATAAGTACACAATCGATGGTAAAGACGTCATCATTCTTGCTGAAGGCCGTCTTGTGAACCTTGGCTGCGCGACTGGACACCCAAGCTTCGTGATGTCGAACAGCTTCACAAACCAAGTTCTTGCTCAGCTTGAACTTTGGAACAACTCTGATAAGTATCAGAAGCAAGTTTATATGCTTCCTAAGCACTTGGATGAGAAAGTGGCTCGCTTACACTTGGCTAAAATCGGTGTTCAACTTGATACTCTCACAAAAACTCAAGCTGATTATCTTGGACTCAGTGTTGAAGGTCCATTCAAGCCAGAGTACTACCGCTACTAATGAAAATTTTTATGGCCTGTGATCACGCTGCCTTTGAAGCTAAAGAAGCTTTGAAGGCAGCCTTGGCCGGAAGTTTCGAGATTCAAGATCTCGGAACTCACTCTATAGACTCAGTTCATTATCCACTCTACGCTCAAAGTTTAGCCAAAGAAGTTCTGGCCCATCCGGGAAGCAAAGGGGTTCTTCTTTGCGGCTCTGGTATTGGAGTTTCTATCGCTGCTAATCGATTTAAGGGAATTCGGGCCGCACTCTGCCACGATGTCGATGACGCTCAAATGTCTCGCCGTCATAATGATGCCAACGTCCTCTGTCTGGGCAGCCGTAAAACTCCCGTAGAGACCCTCATTAAAATGGCCCAAGCCTTCCTTAAGACTGACTTTGAGGGTGGACGTCACCAGACTCGCGTTGAGATGATTGACCAAATGTAATATCAGCCACTTATAAGACTTGTTCAGGCCGTAATTATTACGGCCTCAAAGCTCCATAATCCATTAGCGCTCTATAATCAGCCCATGAAATATACCTTTGTTTTGGCTTTATTAAGTCTCACTCTTCAATCTTGGGCAACGAGCTTGCCTGAGCTTGATCAAAAACAATTGCAGCTCTCTCAAGAGTACATGGCGATTTATCGGGAATATTCACCCGAACAAATAAAAATTCTTCTTCAAAATGGGGATCAAGAAGCGATCGTTGATGGCCTCACTAAAATTGAAAGTTTTTTTAAAAAATATGATGATTTTAACTTAGAGAAAATCGACTATTTTTTTGATTACGGCTTAAAGCGTGCTCAAGCCGAAGCCAATGAGTTTCTAAAAACACACAAAAAACTTCCAAAGAAAGTTCAAACTCATCTCACTAATATAGAGAAAGACTTTCGCATTTACCAAGAGAGAAAAGCTTATTTTGGCTCTGAGAGAGACACTGAAAGATTAGATGTCGGCCAAGAAGTTCTTCATCACTATGGAAATTTCGCGACTGAACTACGTAAGGCGCAAGGTGAGAAGGCAAAGAGAATTTACGGAGCAGCTAAGATTCTCCCATTTATTGATTCACCAATTGATGCCATTCGTACGGCCGATCAGTTTATTCGTGTTTTATGGGCAGCCTACTTTAGAACACGAACAGGTAAGCCCGGGATTGCACCAATCACCAACGCTCTGACAGGAGTGCAAGCTAGATTGGTAAAGATGAGAGGCATTGAAGCCAAGTGGGAAGGAATGGAGAACCTTGGGGATCTCTCCTATGACGGCAAAACTTTGAATATGTTTTTAATGAATCATGCGAACTCATTTTATGACACCTCGGCCGAGGTGACTTTCCCAGTTAAAGAGATGAGTACCATGGGGAATGTGGATATTTTCTTTCCAGGCTTTCTTGCCAGAAGAATGGTTAAAAGCGATCACATCATTGCCGTTGGACACGGAGATACTACGGGAAGAACAATTGATCTCATCAAAAGAAAGCAGCTCAATCGCTTCTTCTTAGCAGCAGAAGGAATTACGGGGACTGGGTTGTATGAAATGCGTCCAGTGATGCCACTTCTCAATTATGCTGTTTATGAAGCCATTGATCGTGGACTTGAACTTCAGCTTTATCCAGTTGTTTTCCCAGATAATTTCCGCCTTCTCAATGATTGGAGAAATCCAATTGAAGGCAAGATTGTGGCGCGTGGGGTACTTCATCCCCCGATCAACAATGAAATGTGTCTCACCTTAAAATCCATGACTGAGTCGATGAATTCTATCGGCCAGCTTCTGCGTTGGACTTGGTTTGAAAGTCTAAACAATAATCAAAATGAAATTCTCTCTATGCCGATGCCTTCAGAGATAAACCAACGCTTAGAGAAGATGGTGTGGGAGGATTAGTATGAAATATGATTTAGCTCGTCATACTTCTAAAGCCTTAATTCAAAAACATTCTAGAACGAAGGTTCTACCGAATATCATTCTACTGACTGCGATTTATCTTACAATTTGGTCTCTGACTTTGCTGGTTTCAAAATTTAATACGATCTGGGGATGGTCTCTAGCTGTCCTTATCACTGGGGCCCTTCAACATCATTTAGCTATTCTTCTTCATGAAGCGTCTCATTTTAATTTATTTCCTCAAAGAGTTTGGAATGAAAGAATAGGACAAGCACTTTGCGGAGCACCCGCACTCACGAATCTTAAAGATTATCGCTATATTCATTTAAAGCATCACAAGTTTTCTGGTGACCCAGATCTTGATCCGGAAGTGAGTTTTTATCACAAGACAAAAATTGGTTATGGCCGAAATGAAAATCGTTTGGTCATGAATCTAGTTCAAGATTTCACAGGAGTGAGCACCATTCGATCTTTAATTGTTTTAACTGACATTATTAAGCAAGCGATTAAAAGAGGTGATATTAGAGAGACGAATAAATTTGATCTTCAATGGGGTGCCATTGGATGGGTCACATTGTTCGGTGTTCCTCTCATTCTAGGAACCATTAAGTTTGCTTTTATTATCTGGGCTTTTGCCACTTTAGTAGTCACTCCCATTCTTATTCGCTGGCATGGCATAGGGGAGCACACAGGAGTCAATGCTGAAGTCGAGCAAGATAAGACTCTGACTCATGAGTTTCCATTCATTGTGAATTTCTTCTTATATCCTTTAAAATCCGGATTTCACCTTGAACATCACTTGTTCCCTCAAGTGCCTTGGTATCGAATGAATAAGTTTAGAAATGAGCTCTTAAATGATCCTGGCTATAAAATGGAAACCCAGAAACTCACCGTTGATGGCTTCTGGGTTGGAAAGAGAACTGTAAGAGAGATCGTTTTAGAGCAAGCTACTGAGCAGCGGGTGCCGGAGCAGGTACTTCTTTAGTCGCCTCAGCTGGTACTTCTTGCACAAGTTTATCCATCTCGAATCTAGACCAAGCTGAGCGGCGATAGCGATTTGATATTAAATCAAATATCCCCACAGAAGTATCTTTTGAGATTTCAGCTGCAGCGAGTGCTTGTTCAGCAAACATATCGACTTGGACATTGTCTTTTTTCTCGTTTTTTCCAAATGGATTATTAAAGTTATTTGATCCACGTCCGCGCGAAGAACTATTAAAGCTTCCTCCATTTGAATAACTTGTGCGTTTGTTGCCAGAGTTATAATCATCACTCTCACTTTCAGTTGAGCCGACCAATGAAGGTGCTGAAGCCGAAACAGGTGCGCCAGCTCCTGATTGAGAGGCGGCAAAAGCGGCCATAGCACCAGGCATACCAATTTTCGCAAGTTCCTTCGCAATGTTTTTGTCTTTATCGCTCAGGCTCACTGAAGGAATGTCTCCTACCGGATTATTTTTCAAGAAGGCATTTGATTTGGCGTTTAATTTCGCCCCGAAGTTTTCTACATCAGCATCGTCCATCGATCCATTAAGAGAGTCGAGCATTCTAAGTGGGTCAGCAAGTTCAGTACCACCAAATCCAACGTTGTTACCCAAAAGTGCCATTTGTCCGTTCAGACAAGAATTGTTCTTTTTGCATTTGCATTCTGCATCGAGAGTAGCTTTGCCATTTTGCAAGGTTGAACATGGAATGGGGGTAGATTTCTTGTCCTTAGCAGCAAGTCCTTTTGGAACACAAACTTTACTCCAGTTCGCAAAGTCGGATTGTTGAGAAGTTTTTTCTGAACAAAAACAGTTTGTCGCAGTAATAGGATTACAGTCACCAGCTCCTGGGAGTTTTTTCGCAATATCTCTCACGCTTGCTGCGAATTTTTTCTCCTTAGAAGCCTTGGCAAAAAATATGTAAGACATGGTTGCGGCTGCACCCAATTTTAAAGCCATTTTTGCATTCACGACTGCTCCAGTTGCTATGTATGCAACATAACACGCACCTGTAGCCGCATACACACTGCCTTGAATCGTTGCAGTCTTAGCTCGAGTGTCATGAGTTCGAGCAACAGCATAAAGTCCTTCCTTTTGCATGTCTGCTCCAGGCTTGTTGATAGACTGACTTGCGATTTGTTTTTCACCCATCATTTGCATTCCGCTGGCCACCACTTCTCCGGCCATCGGGATATAAACGCAGACATCATCTTTCTCATCCTTGCCGTCTTCTCCAGCTTCCTTCATTTTAATTTTTGGGCCATTACCAGTCATCGCGAGTGTTCCCATCAAGCCATAAAGCTTGGGAAGCATCATCTCTAGCATCTCCCCGGTAGCGCCTTTACCAAGCACTCCGCCCACACCCACGTCAGTACACGCGTTATTGCTAGCATCATATTGTTGCCCGATTTTTTTACATTCAGATTCTAGGATCGATTTTGTTTTACCTGCATGAATGTAATGATCAGCATCGTATTGCTCAGCATCTGTGAGTGGTTTTGTGTTATTAAAACTCTCATTCAGAGTCTGGGCCGTCGCCGTTGACATGCAAAGAATGAGGGCCAAGAAGAGACGTAAAGAGTTCATAAGATAAATCCTTGATATTCTTAATCTCAGTTTAACATGCCTTAAGGGTCCAAATGGAGAGGCAAACTCGATCAGTCGGCGGAGCGTTAATTAAATCAAAGGTTTATTCTCTCTGCACGGGCCTTGTCCATGATGGCTAAGTGCAAAGAATAATTATCATTTGACGCTAAACGCAGGGGGGGATAGGGTAGGGGCATGAATACAGATAAGAAATCTCCCGTCCAGCACACTCATGATAATGACCTGACTCACTCGATGGTTCACTACCTTTTGGCCATTCATAAGCTGAAAGAGACGAAAGGTTATGCACGAGTCACTGATATTGCTCATGAAATGGGACTCACGAAAGGCTCAGTTTCAACTGCACTTAATAATTTAAGAAAGCGTGATCTCGTCTTAGAAGACGATTCAAAATTTCTCTCACTCTCTCAATTGGGACATCACGCTGTTCACGATATTTTATCTTCTAGAACTCTTTTGTTTTATTTTTTAAAAGATATTGTCGGTGTGAATGAAGAAACGGCTCACAAAGATTCCTGTCTCATGGAGCATTTGATGAGTGAAGAAACTCGAAATTTATTTTTTGCCTTCATGAAAGATCTTTGTAATGGAGAGTTAAAGAGCAAAGAGTTTTCTACCTCTTTTGACTTCACTCAATTTAATCATCCAGAAGAATTCATCGATATCCAAAAAGGCGACAGCTACCTCAAGTGAATCGTCGAAACTTTATTTTTTTAGGACTAAGCTACCTCTTTGTCCTCTTCAATTACCCCCTTGTTCGCGCGAGCTCTACGACTTATTTTGTCGAAGCATACGGTGCGAAAGCATCACCTCAGGGTTGGCTTTTGGCAGTGGTCTTACTGGCCATTGCCGTTGGAGTTTCAAACCGTCTCCAAAGTTCGAAGGGATTTCATTTTACATTTTTAAGTATCAGCTTATTTAGTGTTCTCTTCTTTGGCATGGGTCACTTTGCTTATCTCAATTCAATTAAATCTGGAGCGCTCTTTCTATTCGCATGGAAAGAAGTTTATATCGTCTTACAGGTTCATCTCCTGCTGGCCTATGCAAATAGTTGGCTTAATCGCCAAGACTTTCTCAAATGGATTGGCCCTCTTGGTGCCTTAGGAAGTATCGGTGGGATTCTTGGAGGATTGCTTACCACTTATTTTGCTAAAAGCTTTGGAACGAGTGTGACTCTGTATGCTGGATTGTCACTTGTATTTATTTCTGCACTTTTTGCGATCTATCTAGAAAAAATTCCTGGAACGGAATCAGTTTCAAGAGCTGAGCATTCACCATTAAAGTCACTCAATTCAATTGATTTAAAAAGATATGTTTTTCTCATTGGTTTGATTGTGGCCCTCAGCCAGATAGTTATTAATATTGCTGATTTTCAATTCAGTCTTTATTTTGAAAAAGCCATCACTGATTCAAGTTTGAGGACGGCTTATTTAGGTGAAGTCTATACGGCCACCAACTCATTAACATTGGCCCTCCAATTAGTTGTCCTGCCTCTCTTGTTGAAGTTTTTTGGAGAGAGAAGTCTGCATTTTTTTATCCCGATATCTTACTTAGCTTGTCTGCTTTTTGGGCTTAATTCTGGAATTTTGACTGCTAGCGCCGTTCTCTATGTCTTTCTTAAAGCTAGTGACTATTCACTTTTTAGTGCCGGCAAAGAGCTTCTTTATCATCCGATGAAGCCAGTTCAAAAGTATGGAGCCAAATACCTCACTGATATGTTCGTTTATCGTACTGCTAAAGCCTCGATTGCCGGCGTCTTGATTTATTATCAGTCTGCCGAGATGCTCAATAAGGTTATGATTGTCGCTCTTCTCATTTGGACAGTCACAATTTACTTATTATTCAAGTTACAGCGTCGCCTGTTTCATTAAAAGGATTTGATATGCAAGCATTACTCCAACCTTCAACATTACGTTTTGGGGCCATCCCCTTTGATCAAGTTAAAATTGCAGATTTCATTCCTGCTCTAGATAAATCATTAGAAGATGCTAGAAAAAATTTAGAACTTTGGAAAAAACAAACGGGAAGTTCATTTAACGATGTCATTGTGAAGCTCGATGAGCTCAGAGAAACGGTTGGCCAAGTTGCTGGTGTTTTTTACAATTTGCACTCTGCTCACTGTCCTGAGGAATTAGAAAAGATCGCCCCTGAGATGTCTCAGAAGCTTACTGTTTTTGGTAATGATGTGACATTAGATCCAATTGTGTTTGCTAGAATTAAAGAGTGTTGGGAATCTAGAGAGAAGCAAACTCTTACAAGTGAAGAGCGTATGATTTTGGAGAAAACATACCGAGGGTTCGTGAGAAACGGCGCCAATCTCAATGCCAAAGACAAGACACGCCTAAGAGAAATAGACGAGGAACTCTCAAAGACCACGCTCGCATTTTCTCAAAATGTTCTTAAGGCCACTAATCAGTTTGAGAAAGTCATTACAGATGAAAAACTCTTAGAAGGGTTGCCTGCATCTTTTAAAGAAGCTTCTGCAGAAGCCGCTGAGAAGAAGGGTAAGAAGGGGTCATGGCTGATAACTCTTGATTACCCGATGATTGTGCCAGTTCTTACTTATGCAAAAAATCGCGAATTGAGAAAAGAGATCTTTATGGCCAATGCTTCTAAAGCATTTGGAGGAGAGTTAGATAATCAACAAAATGTCATGACGATCACTAAACTTCGCCATGAGAGAGCGAATCTTTTGGGCTATAAAACGCACGCAGATTATGTGCTTGAAGAGAGAATGGCTTCAACTCCACAAAAAGTGACTGCCTTCTTAAAAGAGCTACAAGAGAAAGCTAAGCCTCAAGCCAAAAAAGAAATCGCTCAACTCAATGCTCTTGCAAAAGAGATTGATGGCATCAATCAAATCGAGAGATGGGATTCTGCTTATTATTCTGAAATTTTAAAACAGCGAGAAATTGGTCTTGATGAAGAGAAACTTAGACCCTTCTTCCAGTTAGAAAAAGTAATTGATGGAATTTTCGCGGTCACCGGAAAGCTCTATGGTCTTCAATACAAAGAAGTGAAAGATCTTCCCACCTATCATGAAGATGTAAAAGTGTTTGAAGTCTCTGATGCGAAGAAAGGTTTCATGGGGCTGTTTTACATGGACTTCTTTCCACGAGAAACAAAGCGCGGTGGTGCTTGGATGACAAATTTGTCTGACCAAGGACTTATTCGTGGAGAAGTGAGAAGACCGCATGTCGGAATTGTTTGTAATTTCACAAAACCCACGAAAACTAAGCCCTCACTTTTGACACTTAATGAAGTGACGACTCTCTATCATGAATTTGGTCATGCTCTCCATGGTCTGTTGTCTCAATGCCGTTATACGGCCTTATCTGGCACGAGTGTCTATTGGGATTTCGTCGAATTGCCCTCTCAGATTATGGAAAATTGGGTTCAAGAAAAAGAGTGTCTCGATTTATTTGCTCACCACTTTGAAACAGGTGAGAAAATTTCTCTTGAACTTATCGATCAAATTAAGAAGGCGGGTAATTTCCTAGAAGGTCTCGCTACGATGAGACAGTTAACTTTCGCGAGTCTCGATATGGCCTGGCACTCCACTAATCCATCTGAGATTAAAGATGTTGTTACATTTGAAATGAAAGCCACAGAGGGTACAAATTTACTTCCAAACGTGGAAGGAACCAATGGCTCATGTTCTTTTTCTCATATCTTTGCTGGAGGATATTCGGCCGGATACTATAGCTACAAGTGGGCTGAAGTCTTGGATGCAGATGCATTTGAATTTTTCCAAGAAAAAGGAATCTTCGATCCGATCGCGGCGGCTTTGTTCAGAGAACACATACTTGAAAAAGGTGGAACCGAGCACCCGATGGAGCTTTACAAAAAATTCCGAGGTAAAGAGCCTTCTGTCGATGCTCTCTTAAAGCGTGCAGGATTAATGGCTTAAATGAAGAGAGATTTCAATTTTTATCAAACCACAATTGCCAGGATCGCCAGTCACTCACTGTTAAACAAAGGTGATCGAAAGACGGCATTACGTTTCCTGACTCAAGAAGTGGCACAAGCCATGGAAATCGATATTGTGGGTTTCTGGTCTTATGATAAGGAAAGAACTCAAATTGTCTCAGAAGCTAATTTTGATGTTAACACCAAAAAATGGAGTGATGGCGCAGTCATAACGGAAGACGAAGCCCCTCTTTATTTTGCTGCGATTAAAGAGGAGAGAGTTGTTGCGGTAGAAGACTGCATGACTAGTCCTTTTACTTCTGAATTCAAGGATAGTTACTGTGTTCCTTTTAACGTGAATTCACTAATTGATGTTCCTGTTTTTTTTGATGGCGAGATGGCCGGTATTATTTGTTGTGAATCATCCGTCAGAAATCGGGAATGGACTACAGAAGACAAGTTTTTTGCTATTATGGTGGCCTCATTTGCCAGTGGCATCTTTGAAGCTGATCATAGACGTATTCTTAATAAATTACTTGAAGCTGAAAAAAAAGAAATTAGAGAAAAAGAACTCAAAGCCCTTTTAACTGCGCTTCCTCTACCTTTGGCCATGTTAGACAAAGAGTCCCGCTATATCGCTTTGTCAGATTCTTGGCTTAAACAATATGAATTCATTGTAGAAAATCCTATTGGGGTAAAGGTTTGGGACGCTCACGCTCATTATCAAGATGAATGGAAACAGCGTGTGCTACGATGTCAAATGGGTGAAGTCTTAGGCAACCCAGATGAAGAGATTATTTTATCTCCTGGAGTTTCAACTTGGATTTCATGGCAGCTGGTTCCCTGGAAGAATTTCCAAGGTGAAATAGGTGGAGTCGTTATCGTTTGTGAAGATATCTCGAAGAGAAAAGAGAGTGATATTCGCTTGAGACAATCAACCAAACTAACAGCTCTTGGTGAAATGGCCGGAGGGATTGCTCATGAGATCAACAATCCTTTAAGTATTTTGAGAGGATTTATCGATTTGATGAAAAAGAATCTTGAAAGAGATAATTTTAATAAAGAGAACTTTCTACAATATTTAGATAAATCAAATCTTACTTTGCAGAGGATTTCAAAAACAGTTCTTTCGATGAAACGAATGTCGAGAGATTCCTCTCAAGATCCGATGGTTCATCAGAGCTTGAATTCAATTGTTAAAGACACCTATGACCTCGTAAAAGATAAATTCATCGAAGAAAAAATTACTCTCAACATCGAGCTGTTAAAGAATGACGTCGAAGTATTTTGTCGTCCTATCGAAATTTCTCAAGTCTTACTCAATTTGCTTATGAATGCTTTCCAAGTTTTAAAAGCTGGTGGGACTGTAGGTCTTAAAATTGATTTAATAGAAGGCCACGTCAAAATCTCCATTTCTGATACAGGCCCAGGTGTTCCAAAAGAGATGACTCAAAAAATATTTGAGCCATTCTTTACCACCAAGGATATTGGAAAAGGTGTGGGCCTTGGCTTATCCATCTCAAAGAAGATAATAGAATCTCATAAGGGTAAGTTGTATTTACTAGAAAAATCTCAACTAACAACTTTTGTGATTGAACTTCCTTTAGTTTAGGCAAGGATCATAATTAAAAGAAGCTTTAAAATTCCATTGATTGAGATCTAGATTTTGCTCAACATCATCTTGTTCGCTTTGTGAGAGATGAGGAAAGAAATTCAGCCCCGTTTTCTCTTCAATGGTACGAACACTTACTGCATAAGTACTTAAATCGTTTGTCGCTGGATTCTGCCCCATCAAAAAGGCAATGGCGCTCTTTTTTCCGGCCCTGTTTCTTAATAATATTTTGTAATGCTCATAAGGAACGGCCACTTGAGAGTTTCCAATTCTTGGCAGACCCGCTTGAAGGATGGGCCCAGAGATCACAAGTGTTTCATCGGCTTCTTTCATCCAAGCACGTGCCTGATTTTCTAATTGTGCCCACTGGCCTCTATTCATTTTTGCTGTTTGAGGAGTCATGTTGCTCATGTAAAACGACTCACTCATGGCTTGAGCATGCCATTTCATGTCTCCTGCAGGAGCGATGTGACCTCTATCAAAGCCAGAGGACTTATAGTCATCTGGAGAGGCACTTCTGGTAGAAATCAGTGGATCAACTCTAAAGTTGCTGCCTCTTGATACACATCCCCTCAGATTATCTTTTCTCATGACATATCCAACCCATTGAGGGACTTCAAATTCCTCACTGTAGCCAATGGTGATGGCAAAATGGTCGACTATTTCAAGGTGATCTTGGTCGATGGGTGACCATGCCGGAGAGGCGAGAGAAGTGAAACTTACAAGCAGTGAAAGAAGACCTAATCCTAGTCTTTTCATAAGTAACCATCCTTGGTTACCTTTATCGTCTCTGACACTTGAAAAATAGTCTAGTCTTGAGGCACAGAGCCTGAGTTTTGGGCTCAGGCGAATGCGAACTTACTTTAAAATTTTGATGTTATCGAATGGCCCAAATTCATTTGTTTTAAATGTTCCGTGCTTCGTAATGTACTCACGGACAACATCTGCATCCATAAATCCAAAGCTTTGAAGATTTTTGCTACGAAGATCAGGCCAGTTATCACCGCCTCCAGCGATAAAGCTTGGGAGGGCAAGGGTGTAGATTTTTTTCATCTCAATTGGTTTGTTAGCAATCACTAACTTGCTAAATGTTTTATTCTTGAGATTAAAAGTCGCCTTTACTCCCGTCATTTGGGCATAACTCCCTGATCCTGGCGTGAGCTCAGAGAGGACGCGAGAGAGATAAGCCTTGAGTTCCATGCCGGATAATTGAACAGTCACGATGTCATTTCCAAATGGAAGGACAGTAAGAATGCTCTCATAATTGATGACACCAGCTGGGATACTATCTCTAATGCCACCAGCATTAGCTAAGCCGATGTCTGCTCCAAACTTTGAGCGATAGGCTTCAGTCACGATGTTGCCTAAGTTTGTTTCTTTAAAACGAACAACGGCTCTGTCACCTTCTAGTTTTTCGTCACTCTTTCCTACAGCAACAAGCAAAGTCTTATCACCTTGTGATTTAAAAGGAGCGAGGAATTCTTTTAATTCCTTATCTTCAGCAATTTTTTCTTTTTGATCTTTATGATTGATAGGAATCAATTCATAATTTTTGAGCTCTAGCTTTCCATTCTTGCTCACGACATCAATCTTACCTAAATACTTTCCCCACTCATAAGCTTGAACAATTATAGTTCCGTTCTGGATGTCTGGCTTGAAGAGAGGAATTTGGGTGTGGCCACCGATAATTATATCGATCCCTGAGACAGTTCTTGCAAGAGTTACATCTCCTGGCGAGTCAGCTCCATGATTTTCATTGGCGAAATGTCCCATATGAGTAAGAGCGATAACGATTTGTACTTTTTTTCTTAGTTCCGGAACAATTAACTTAGCTTCTTCAATAGGATCTCTAAACTCGACGTTTACGTGACCTTCCATTTTTGATTTTAGTGGAGTGTCCTTTGTCGTAAGACCCAAGATGGCTACTTTTAACCCATGCATGTTTTTGATGATGTAGGGTTTAAATAATCTTTTACCATCTTTATAAATATTGGCCGAAAGAAATGGGAAACCGGCCCAGCTTTCTTGTTTGCGAATAACTTCTAGGTTGTTGTCAAATTCGTGATTACCAACTGCCATCGCATCGTACTGAAGACGCGACATTCCCTTAAAATCCGGCTCAGCGTCCAACATGTCAGACTGCGGAATCCCTGTGTTGACATCACCAGCATCAAGTAAAAGTACATCAGCGTTAGCGGAGTTCGCTTCTTTGCGAATGCTTTTTATTAAAGTAGAGCGAGCAGACAATCCCCATTCGCCATCTTTGTTTGACCAAAAACGACCGTGGTGATCATTGGTATGAAGAAGGGTGAGTTTGTAGCTTTTATTCGGTTCATATTTGCTTGCACAGCCAGCTAAAACGAAGATGAGAACAATCATAAAGCGTGTCATAGATAACTCCAAAGTCTCGGTTTTTATGGTGATATCTCGGTCAGAAGGCCTTAGGCCAGGTTAAGATTTAGCAAAGGATGGCTTGTCAGGCATCCAAGTGTTTGATATATCAAACCCCATGACTTTAAACGAAGCGACTCTTCAACAGAATTATCGAATACTCAGTCTCACGGTGGACGAAGATTCACCGGTTGCTTCTCGTTTTCGCCAGCTGGGTTTTGTGCCTGGAATGGAAGTCAAATGCGAAGCTGTTGCTCCCATATTAAAAAATCCATTTTTAGTGCGCATACGTGGGATCAATGTCGCTTTAGCAAAAAGTGAAGCTCTCATGATTGGGATTGAAGAGATTAAATAATGAACTCTGTCGCACTTGTAGGAATGCCCAATGTAGGTAAGACAGCATTGTTTAATGCTTTGACGGGTAGTTTTCAAAAAGTAGCGAACTTTCCTGGTGTGACTGTTGAGAAAAAAATGGCTCACATGTCGCTTCCTCAAGGTGAGGGCTGTGAGCTTGTAGACTTACCGGGTTTGTATTCTTTAGATGTGGCGACCTTAGATGAAAAAGTGGCCCGCGACTGGCTCACTGGAAAAATTCAAAACTCAGGCCCACTTATTTTAGTTTTGGACTCGACTCATTTACAAAAGTCTATTTATCTTTTGCTTCAAATCTTAGAGCTTGGTCACAGACCCGTCATTGCTCTGACTCAGATGGATCAATCTCAAAAGCGTGGTCAGATTTTAAATTTCGAAAAGCTCTCTCAACTCTCGGGCTGTACTGTCATTCCTGTCTCGGCCATCACGGGTGAAGGCTTGCCTCAATTAAAAGAAGTAGTCGGGCAGTCGCTCCATCATTTTGAAGCTAAAAATATAGAGATCGCTCCAGATTATCAAAAAAGAATTAAAAACCCTCTCTATGTTTCTGAGAAATTTAAAACAATTGATATGTGGTTAAAAGAAGTTATTCAAACACCACTTCGTCCAGACTCTTTAACGGCTAGACTTGATAGCTTAGCACTTCATCCTATTGGCGGATTTTTTGTCCTATTTGGACTTTTATTTCTTATGTTCCAGGCCCTCTTCAGTTGGGCGGGGCCCGCTCAAGATCTTATTGAGGCAGCTCTGTCATTTTTGGGCACTCAAGTCGGTCAACTGATTACACATCCTTTGCTCCACAGTTTAATTGTTGATGGAATTATAGGAGGAGTGGGTGGTGTTATTGTTTTTCTTCCACAAATTCTTTTACTCTTCTTGTTCATTCAGTTCCTAGAGGATGTGGGTTATTTAGGACGAGCGGCATTTTTGATGGATGGCTTTATGAGAAAGCTTGGGCTTCCAGGAAAAGCCATGATTCCACTTCTCTCAAGTCATGCCTGTGCTATTCCTGGTGTTCTTGCGACTCGTATTTTAGAAGATCGCCGTGAAAGGTTAGTTGCGATGATGGTTATTCCTCTCACGACTTGCTCTGCTCGCTTACCAGTCTTTACTTTGTTAATTGCAGCGATCATTCCCTCATCAGCTCATCTAGGACCTTTTTCCTATCAAGGAATCGCTATGATGAGTCTCTATGTCTTTCCAATGATAAGTTCAATTTTGGTCGCCGCAGTCTTAAGAAAAGTCATGCCTCATGAAGCTCCCTCAATGCTTCTGATGGAATTGCCACCCTACAGATTGCCAAAGTTAAGACACCTTGCTCGCACCCTTATGAACAAAGCCCAAATTTTTGTGAGTAAGGCCGGTAAAGTGATTCTCCTTCTCTCGCTGGTCATTTGGGCTTTAGTTTCATTCCCTCGTCACGAAAATGGATCGATGGGTGATATTGAGCACTCTTATGCTGCTGTGATTGGAAAAGCCTTTACTCCCATTTTTGCTCCTCTCGGCTTTGATTGGAAAATTAATACCGCCCTCGTTCCTGCGATGGGCGCAAGAGAAGTTCTCGTGGCGGCTTTAAGTACAGTCTATGCTGTTGAAGGAGATGAGGAGTCACAGGCCAGTCAGTTAACTTCA
Organism: Bacteriovoracaceae bacterium; assembly: GCA_019752535.1. GTDB lineage: Bacteria > Bdellovibrionota > Bacteriovoracia > Bacteriovoracales > Bacteriovoracaceae > UBA6144. Next base: position 115,899 of record JAIEMA010000005.1, on the reverse strand, counting down.
GTCCTTGGCACGCAATACTCTTTGGCTACTTTGGCTTCATTGATCGTTTGGTTTGTTTTTGCCCCTCAATGCATCTCCACAATTGCCGTGATCAAAAGAGAGTCAGGAAGTTGGGCTGCCCCCCTAGGTATGGTTGCCTATACCCTTGTATTAGCGTGGGTTATGGCCTTTTTGACTTATCGAATTTTGCTGTAAGAAATCTTTTCACACCCCCCTGCCATATCGTCTCACTCTCGATAGTGTCCGCGCACACCACCTCTTCCTTGGGAGAAGAAATGAAAAAAATCCTACTTGCTACTCTTGCTCTAAGTTCATTAGGAGCCCTAGCTCAAAGACATGAACCTAAAGTCATTTATGGTGATGATAACAGACAAGATATTTATGAAGTGACAAGTAGTGCTCTTGTAGAAGTCGCCAATTCCACTGCCGCCATGATTCCTGCTAAGGATTTAGCGACAACGGGTGGAGGATGGAGTGGTGGAAGCAAAAAAGACATCGTCATCTCTGGTCCAACTCTTATGAGTCGTGGAATTTGTGCGACGGAGAGATTTGCAGCTCAACCTACGGCTGCCAATTGTTCTGGATTTTTAGTCAGTGACAAGATTCTTGTGACTGCTGGTCACTGCATGAAGAGCATGGGTGATTGTTCAGATTTCAAATGGGTATTTGACTATAAACTCGATACTCCGGGCGTGAACAAAGTGACTGTGAGAAAAGAAAATATCTATGGATGTAAAAAAATTATCGAGCAAGTTTTAAGTAATGATCAAAATGATTACGCAGTGATTGAGCTCGATCGTCCAGTAACGGCTAGACGTCCATTGAATTTCAGAAAATCAGGAAAGATTGCAGTTGGAACTCCAATCGTTGTGATTGGCCATCCAACAGGCTTACCAACTAAAGTCGCTGCAGGTGCAAAGGTTCGCTCAACGAAGGAGATGTACTTTGTTGGCAACCTTGATACTTACGGTGGTAACTCAGGTTCAGCCGTTTTCAATGCCAATACATTAGAAGTTGAGGGAATTCTCGTACGCGGTGATACAGATTATGTGGCGGGCCCGAATGGTTGTAGGGTGTCGAATGTACAAGGTAACGACGATGGCCGCGGTGAAGATGTAACATATATCACCAATATTAAGTCTCTGAAGCGCCTGCAATAAGATTGAGTTCCCCAATCTTAAATTAAGAAGGGCCCTTAGGGGCCCTTTCTCATTTTAGTGCATTTATGCTCGCCCTAAGGCTAGAATTATTCAACATGAATAATCTAGAAGCATTTCAACGGCAAATTATTAAATTAGGTGAAAGTATCACTCAAAAGATGAAGGCCTCATCTTTTGCTCAAGTCTCAATTCAGGAGCTTAAGGCAACAAAGATTGAGGGTATACCTCAGCTCGCAGATTTGGAGTTGGGAATAAGTAAACTTGAACTCCCTTCCCAAACCTTTCCTCAAGGTGAATTTAGTGATTTTTCAATAACACTCTATCGATGCGAGGAATTTTGTATTGATATGTATTATTGGTTTCACACTGATACATCAATTCATGATCATCACTTCGAAGGTGCGTTTAAAGTCATCGAAGGTGCCTCGCTGCAAACCAGATATAAATTTGAAGCTGAAAATAAAGGGCAGATCTTATCTGAAGGTAAGACTTTAGAATTGGGCTCGGAAATTCTTGAGACAAACTCTGTGCAAGAAATTAAAAGAGGTGAAGAATTCATTCACAAGATCGTCCATCTAAAGTTCCCCACAATTACTCTCTGTGTTCGTACTCCTCAAAAATCCAATGAATACTTATCGATTTATGTGCCCCCAAAGTATTCTTTAAAAGTAAAAGCCTTGACACCGTTGCAGCAAAAGAAAGTGCAGCTGCTCAATTTGTCCTACAGACTAGGTGAGAGTCAGGGGGGGGGAATCTATTTTGAGAGCGAAGAGATCGTATTGATTCTCAATGGTCATTATGGAAAGAAATTATTCCTTGAAGAAAAGGCTGCAGAATTTCTCAAGAGTGAACTTCAAAAAAGAAACTATGCTTCAGATTTTGAATCACTACGTATTGAAGAATCGAAGCGAACTTCTAAGCTAAAGATCTTCTCTGACATTGTGTAGTCCCAATTAAGGACAGCGACAGACTTGGGCCGTCATCTGACTAGCGTCACATTGGGCTTTCTGTGGTGTAAGTAAGATTGCATTTCCTCCCATCTTATGGGCTTCAGCACTCATCACTTTTAAGCACTCTTCACAGCTCTTTGTTTCACCACAAGAGAGGGCCACAAAAGTAGGGATAGGATCGCAAGCTTTGAGTTCTTCAGCATTTTGAGCAACTCTGATGCCTAAAGGCTTAGCCGCACAACTTGAAAGCAAAGCGAGGATAATTAATGATTTCATTTCAATTGCACCTTTTCCCAATCTTTCACCTGCCAAACAGTTCTTACATCAGCGACTTTCTCGCCGTGCTTGTTCATGATTTCGGTATTATGTTCCACTAGGATTTTATCTTTAGTTTTGAGGTCTTCTTTGATTTGCTCGATTCTCTCAGAAGGCATTTTAGCCACTCCAGTAAGTCCCGTTCTGCCTTGAAGATGATACTTCACACTCAGTTCACTTAGGATAAAGCGATAGCGCTTCATTCCTAAATGCTTCACTAAAGTCATTCCTGCACAAAATTCACCAAGTGTCGCAATCGCACAGGCGTGCATGCCGCCAAGGTGATTGTGATTGAGTTTAAAATTGGGAAGATATATTTGAACTTCTTCAGGCGCGAGCTTTTTAAAAGAAAAGCCATGAGGAGCGTTAAATGGGATTCCCACACGAAGCATGTTATCAGCGGCCATGCGTGAGAGTTTGTCGTCTTTTTTAAGAAATTTCTCTAAGATATCAAAAGCGCTCATGGAGAATTCCTTCTTGATTCAAATTCTTTTTCAGCTTTCTCAAATCCAGAAACAAAGCGATCGACGACTTCAGCGACGCTTGATTGCTTTTCAGTAAATTCAATGGATGTACCAGCACACCACACACTCTTGTAAGAAGCGGAGAAAGCCGCTTTCTCAAGAAGCTTCATTCCTTTCCAGAAAGTAATCATTTTGGCGTATTTTTTTGCTTGTTTGTTTTTATTCAAAAAATTTTCAATAAAGTTTTGGTCCGTGCCGATCTTTTCAACATAAGGTGTCTTGATCACTGTGCAGCGACTTCCAGAGAGTTTAGTGGTGACAACAATGTCTTTTGCTCCGTAATCGACGCAGGCTTGTTTATAGCCATCATTAATTTTAGATTCTTTCGTGGCAATGAATGGCGAACCAATAGAAACGGCATCAGCTCCAAGAGCAAACATTGAAAAATAACCGTGGCCCTCACCGATACCGCCGGCAGCGATGACTGGAATTTTACTCTGCGCTTTAAGCATCGGTACAAGAATAGTGGCCGGAATATTTCCCAAATGCCCACCAGCACCGGAGTTCACTGCGATATGAGCATCGGCACCTAGGTCTTCCACTTTCTGGGCGTAGTCACCATCAATGACATCGCAAAAAACTTTCACTCCCTGTTTATGAGACTCTTTGATGACTTCTTCGGGAGAGCCTAGGGAAGTGATAAAGTAATTCACCCCTAGGTCGAGACATTTAAAAAGTTGCTTTTTATAGAGTGGATTCGACTTATTGACGATGAGATTGATCCCAATAGGGGCCTTGGTGGCCGCTTGAATTTTCTTGATACCAGCTTCTAGCTCTTCAATGCTTCGCCAGTTAAGGGCCGGTATGCATCCTGTTATTCCCGATTCTCCGGCGGCGATCATCATCTCTTCGGTCGTAACCAAAAACATGGGCGCCATGATTATAGGGTGTTTAATTCCAAGCATTTTTGTAATTGATGTTTTCATCCCATTAATATAACTCCAAAACCTCATTGCTGCGCATGGTTACTATTAAAGAACTGTCATTCCCTGACTTAATTCCCCAGATACTTGGCAACATGTCTCAGACGTGGGCTAATCATTTGGTAACTTTCACAAGGATGGAAAGGCATGAAAAAACTCGTATTATCACTACTCATAACATTACCTGCATTTGCTGCATCACCTAAGCACTGGGTGACTGTAGATTCACAAATACTTGGAAAACTCGCTCCAATGCAAAAAGCATTGATGGTAGAAAAAGAAGGCAATGGCGTCTCTCTCATTCAGCTGAGTGATGAAGAAATCGATAAGCTCTCTTCGGCGATTCACAATGAACTTCACCGCTGTGGTGGATTTATTTCCCATGATTCAGAAGCAGAAGCACTTTTAGCCTTTGTTCCTCGTGGTGACATGCACTTTGCGATGAAGGGTGTTTTCTCTGATCACGATATTGATCAACAGGAACTTGTGGAGCCGATGGTGAAGCAGGTGAGTGCAAAAAACATCGAAAAGCAAATTCGTGAGATGTCGAATTTTCATAATCGCTATTACACCGCTGATACAGGTTCAGATTCTCAAAATTTTGTAATGAAGACTTGGAAGAGTCTTTCAAACTCAAGATCTGATATTAAGGTTGATCTCTTTAAGCACTCTAAATTTCCTCAACCTTCAGTTGTTATGACAATTGAAGGCTCTGACTACCCAAATGAAATTATCATTATGGGCGGGCATGCTGACTCAATCGCCGGAGGCTGGTTTGGCGGTCCTAAGTCTCGCGCACCAGGTGCAGATGATAACGCGTCAGGGATTTCAACTCTTACTGAAGCGATGAGAATTGCCCTGGCCAACAACTTCAAGCCGAAGCGCACGATCATGTTCATGGCCTATGCAGCTGAGGAAGTGGGACTGTTAGGTTCTAAAGACATTGCTTCTACATTTAAGTCACAAGGTAAAAACGTCGTTGGCGTTCTTCAGTACGACATGACTCTAAGAAAAGGCACGGCCAATAAAGACATCGTCATGATGACTGACTATACGAATACGGCTCAAAATGAATTCATCGGCCGCTTGATTGATGAATACGTGAAAGTTCCTTGGGGCTATTCGAAGTGTGGTTACGGATGTTCTGACCACGCTTCTTGGACGAACAATGGCTTCCCCGCGTCAATCCCGTTTGAGTCAACTATGGAAGACATTAATCACGCCATCCATACAGACAAAGACACAATTGAGACAGCTGGTGGAAACGCAGATCACGCAGCAAAATTTGCTAAACTCGCCATAGCGTATATGGTAGAGTTAGCGAATTAATGAACGAAACACAAACGACTCTTTTGGCAGATCCCCAACCCTTCTTCGGGGATCTGCTTTCAAATTTAGATTTAGCACGTAAGGCTTTCATCTCTACTAGTTTGAGTGGTGAGGATGATGCCGTTATTCGCTCGAATGAAGAAGCTGCAATCGTTCTAGGAACTCTACAAACTGTTTATACAGAAATGTTTAAGCTTTTGAGCGTGGCCCCTTCTCTTGAAAGCATTTTTGAAAAGAATTTTGGATCTCTCAGAGATCTGACCGATAGAGAAGCCTTGCTTGAAGTCGCTCTATTAGAAGAGTATCTGTTTCCACTGACCGATCAGTGGCCTTTGATGCTTGAGAGCAGCTTCAATGAAGAGCTTGCGGTCTCTTATCGTGAAAGCTTTAGTGATTGGGCTAAAGAGAAGCTTGAAGCCCATAATAGCTCTCAAGAAAAAGTAAAAACCAAATTTGATTTAAAGATGAGTCCTGGTGATCTGAGTTGCCAGTGCACTCAGTGCCTTGCCGATTATCGCACCAAGCTTCGTGAAGAAGTGATGGCCCAGCAAGAGAAACTTCTCAACGATGCTGAAGAGCGCTTGTTTGAGATGGCGATTACACGCTCAATAACAGATGTTTCAAATTACGTGTTTAATCTGCGCAAGAATATGGAGCGCGGAATTAATAACGTTCGCAATAAATTTAAACGCAGCTCGCTTAATAAGATTGAAAGTGAAGTCAAAGCGATATTTCGCTCTAAGTTTTCGGGAAACTCACCACTTGGAAAAGTCTACCGTGAAAAGCTCATGGTCTTTTTTAATACTTGTTTAGTCGAACAGGGGCTCAAACCAGAAATTATTACACCGGCTGAATTTGATCGCTTCTTCCTTCAGCAAGAAACGGGAATTTGGAAGCCAGAGGGCTTCCTTAAAAAAGAATTTGAAAAGTTCACTCGCTCCGTCCTGCTTTTAAAAAGAAAAGATATCTCAAGTACCATCCTTAGAGATTATCTGGGTCAGTTCTGGGTGCACGCGGATGCTCGAAAAATTAATCGTAAAATCATCTATCACATGGGCCCGACCAATTCAGGAAAGACCTATCATGCGATAGAGGCTCTCGTTAAATCCAAGAAGGGCTGCTACCTTGCACCCTTAAGACTTCTGGCTGCTGAGCTTTTTGATACGATGAACCAGAAAGGAGCGGTCACAACGCTACTTACTGGTGAAGAGGTGATTGATATTCCTGGCGCGACTCACTTTTCTTCAACCATTGAGATGGCCCGTTTAAATGAGCGATTTGAGTGCGCGGTCATTGATGAAATTCAGATGCTAACCGATTCTCAAAGAGGTTGGGCTTGGACTCGCGCTCTGGTGAATCTTCAAGCTGATGAAGTGCATTTGTGTGGAGATGCTTCCGTCTTAGAACTCGTCAAACAGATATTAAAACTTACGGGTGATACTCTTGAGGTGAAAGAATATAAGCGCATGACTGAACTTAAAGTGATGAGTGACACACTCACTCTGGCAGAGCTTGAGCGTGGAGATGCCTTAATTGTATTTTCTCGCAGAAATGCCCTTAAATTTAAGGCCGACCTAGAAAATCTCGATTTCAAAGTTTCTATTGTCTATGGTCGACTCTCACCAGAAGTGAGACGTGAGCAAGCCAGAAAATTTGATTTTGGTGAAACAGATATCATGGTTTCAACTGACGCTATTGCCATGGGAATGAATCTTCCGGTTCAACGTATTGTCTTTAGTGCCCTCTCAAAATTTATCGATAATAAAGAATTTCCACTTTCAATGAGTGAGATCAAACAAATCGCGGGTCGAGCGGGTCGATTTAATCGCTTCCCAACGGGATACACTACGACGCTCAATAGAGTGGAGGGTGGTCTTGATCGTCTTCAAGAGGCTTTAGATCACACACTTGAGCAGAGTCGCAAGGCGATGGTGGGCCCCGATTTAGAAATTTATAAGAGTGTGAATAGCGCCCTTGATATCAATGGTCTTCCTATTCTTTCTCTCTCGGAATTCTTACGTCTGTTTAATACCATGACGTTTGAAAATCCATTCTACTGTACTGATCTAAAAGAGATGATTGAGCTTGCGGAGATGGTTGAGCAGACAGATGAATTGAGTCATCTCTCAACAACTGAGATGTTTGGATTCGCCTGTGCTCCAGTGAATTTAGGGTTGATTGAGCATGTGCAATATTATCTTTGGATACTTAAGCACTATGTCGATAATGCGCCAATCCTCAATGAGTTCATTGATCCCAACAGTGATGATATCGATTATTTAGAGACATCAATTAAGTGTGTCGAACTTTATCAGTGGCTTGCTCGTCACTTTGATGGAAAGAATTTTAATTTCCAAGAGAGTGAGCTTTTAGAAAATAAAGCCAAAGCGGTTGAAAAACTTAATAGCCTGCTCTCTGAGAAGACGACAAAAACGTGTTCGAGTTGTGGCAGCAAGCTTTCAATGAGTTCTCGTTTTGCCATTTGTGATAACTGCTTCCAAGCCAGACGAAACTCTCGTCGCGGCCAAGGTGGCGGCCCTGGGAGAGATTTTAAAGAAGAGCGCCAGCCTCGAGATGAGAGACGAGGACGCAGAAGAGATAATCGCTCTGAGCCACGATCTGAGCAACGTAATGAATCCCGTAATGAGCCTCGTAACGATCTTCGTCCTAAACCGGCCGCTGATCAGTCTCAAGGAATAAAGCCCTCGGGAAGCGGAATTGATCTTAATGCCCTTCGCGCCGGTGGATCAAAAGCCCTAAGACCTGGCGCTGGCGGCATGTCTCGACCAGGTTCAGGGGGATCACGTGCGGCAGCTGCCTTCACTGGTGTAGGTGGCGGTCCTGGAGGCGGCAAAAATCGTCGAAATAAATCTAAAAATAAAAGTGGCGGCAAAGGTCCTGGGCGGAAGTAATGTTAACAGTCATGGAATGGGCCCAATCCGTTCTTTTAGGCCCCAAATTAGAAGACAAATTGCGGCCCATTAGTTTAACCGCACCTATGGGTGAGTTTAAAACCTACACTCTTCCTCAGACACCGGGTCGTATAGAACGCTTAGCATTTTCTGATAAGCAGCTTAAATTCCCTAAGGGGAATGCCCTAGGAACTTCAAGTGGGCGCTCAATTGCGATTCATAGTTTTGCCAATCATGAACTTCTGGCCATTGAAATGATGGCCGCTGCATTGCTTGTTTACCCTCACTTTGATGCAACTTCTGAGCGCATGAAGCGCGGAATTCTAGCTGCGCTACGTGATGAGCAAAAACATTTAGCTCTCTACATCCAAAGACTCAACGAAGATGGAGTTGAGTTCGGGGATATGCCCTTGAATAATTTTTTCTGGCGACAGATGGAAAAATTGAAAACGCCTGATTCTTTTTTCTCTTTGATGGCGCTGACTTTTGAGTCAGCTAATCTGGATTTCTCTCTTCAGTACGAAAGTGTGTTCAGACAACTTGGCGATGAAAAAACTGCCAACATCATGAAGCAAGTCTATGAAGATGAAATCACCCATGTCGCCCTAGGGGCCCACTGGATGGGGATATGGAAAAAAGATCAAACGCTTTGGGACTATTATCGCTCGGTTCTGCCTTATCCCCTTACTCCCGCAAGAGCGAAGGGCTCTAATTATCGTCCAGAGACGCGAAGAGCCGCTGGCCTTGAAGAGGATTGGGTATTAAAACTGGGAGAGTTTGTGGATGAGTTTAAGGTTACCAATCGCAAGAGTTGGAATCTCACTTGAAGCCTTATCGCATCAACATCGATTTTGAAGAATTCATCAGTGGCAAACCAAGAAAGCCTTCTCTTAATTCGACAATAGAGTTTTTATTTTTTTCATTAACTGATCATCCCATTCTTATTCATCGAAAATATTCTACTGATTACTTAACTCACATAGAGTCGTTTAGAGGATTTAAAGCCCATATTGCTGAATCTGGTGAAGCCGTTGACTATTGGGGCGAGACAAAAAATATCCCGCTCATGAAAGAGCTCTCATCAAAAGTTAATTTCCTTCACTGGTGGGATAAGAGACAGAAGGTACACGGTTTCGAAGTGAAGTCGTGGGATCAAGTTGTCGAAAAAGTCACAACAGGCGAATGGCTTTTCAAAGTCAGTGATGGAATGTCTGGTAGGGGACATTTAAAAATTCATTCCAACCTTCTCCTCCAAAACAAAGAAAAAATTGAGAAAATGATTCTAAAAGGGGTGGTCCTTGAACCGCTCTTAGAACGTGTGCAAGATCTCAGTGCCTTATGGCTACCTGACGAAAAGAAGTATCAATTCTATACCAACATCGTAGATGAAAGATTTCAATGGAGAGGAAGTATCATTGACGTGAATCAAATGAATCAGCCTCCCAAAGAGACACTGAATTGGGCCGAGGATTTAAAAGTTCTTCAAAAAGAAATCAGTCTTAAAGGTTATGAAGGTGTGTTTAGTGTCGATGCCTTTTTTTATACCCTAGATGGTCATCTCCATTTTCATCCCGGCTCAGAGATAAATCCTCGTAAAACCATGGGCTGGATTTCTTATCAGCTATGGAAAAAAAATCAGTCAGCATTTGCTGGTTTGCGTTTATTTCCCATTTCTTTGACTGTCACTCAATGGAGAGAGCTTAAATATCAAAAAGAAGTTTTTGTAATTTCTCCAGAAGAGAGTCTTTTTACATGGATTTGGGTTGAAGCAAATTCTCGCCATGAAATGGAAGAGAAAATAAAAAGATTTGCTACAAAACTTCCTGAGGCCCCAAATCGCGGTAAAGCTTAAGCAGAATTTTTCCGGCCATCTCTGTTGTGGGGCCATAAGCAATGATGCCGTCTTGATGACCTTTCATCACAAACACGCCCTGATCTTTGCCTTGAATCGTATTTTTGGCAGCTTCGGCCATCTCACGTGTTCCATAGGAGACATCGTCGGCAATTGATTCCGCATTCATATCGATCATTCGCTGCCAAATATCTCGATGATGGACATGAAAAATGGCATTTATTTGAGGATTTGCCTCATAAATTCCAAAATGTGTAAGACTCTCACTGGATGGTCCTATGGGGCCTTCCGCTTTGACTTTATTGCGTGAAAGATCACACTCCACCACACGCGTGTAGTGGTGCCGATTCAAGTGTGGCAGGTGTCCAGTTTGTGTGCCAGTAATAAGAAATCCCCCTCTGGATAGGGGCAATCTTGCAGAGAGATTTCCGTAGCCAACTTTCTCTATCGGATACTCACCAATAAGACCCAGTCTCCATAGAATGGCACGCCATTTTTCAATGGGAAGAACCTCCTCAGCAGGCAGTGGGGGCGCCATTTTGAGGCTCATTTTGAATTTTATGACACCATCATCGATCACTTAGTTGCCTTGGAGGGTGTTGAGATCATTGAGCTACGTGCGTTCCTCATTTATAATAAATCTTAAGCGGTTAAGCTACAATGAGCATTTTTGAGGTGAGTTATTCTCGAAAAGTTAAAACAGCAATTAGAAGAACTTAAAAGAAAGATTCCTTTCTTAAATCGTGGTGCGTCCAAAAATGAAGAGGACGATGATGAAACTGATGAGGAAGAAGAGGAAGAGAAGCCCAAGAAAAAATCTTCACCGGCTCCAGCATCTGGTGATATGCCTGCATGGAAAGCAAAACTGCTCACTCAATTGCCTTTTTTAACCAAAGTTCTTGGTGGAAAAAAATCAAACGAAGACTCAACAGGCCCTGGTGCTGCAGCTGATGAAGACTCTACTGATCCAAATATAAAAGTTCCTGATGCCGCAGCTGAGAAAAAAAAGAAAATCATTCGTGCAGTCATTGCTGCTGCCGTCCTCTATGGGATCTATGACACCATGATGCCATCTGAGGAACCTGTCCCAGAAGTCACTGAGGCTGCAGCAAAACCAAAGCCATCAAAAAAGAAATTAGAACGTGAAAAAGCAAGGCTTGAAGCCGAAGCTAAGGCCAAAGCAGAAGCTGAAGCGGGCACAGCGGCAGCAACTACTGAAGAAGCTAAACCTGTAGAAGAGACGGCGGCGACTGAAGCGACAACTCCAACTGCTCCAACAGATCAGACGGCCACAACTCCTACGACGACAGCTCCAGATGCTATTCCAAGTGATGATGCCTCTACGATTTCTGAGTCTGAAGCTTCAGCTCCTGTGGAAGCGACAGCTCCAGAAGAGCCTGTCGTTGAAGAGCCACCAGTGGATAATATTTTCTCTGACGTGCCAGGTGGTGGAGAAGAAGCGACCCCAACTGAAGGGGCCGGGGGAGAAGCAGCTCCAGGCGCGGATCAAATCACTGACAATGGAGTTCCGACTCCTGGGTCTGGTGATATGACTGATCAAATTTTGAAGGATCTAGAAAAGCAAATTGAAGAAAACAAAGAATCCACTCCTCAGGTCGGTAACACTTATATTGAACCACCGGATTACAATAACTCTGGACGCGGTTTAGTTTATAACTGCAAAGAGAAGCACTGGGCTTGTGTGGATGGACCTAGCTTTAAGGTGTGTCAGCAGAATAATTCATCTCTGAAGTCTCAAGGGAAATTGAAAGAGTGTTATCCCGATAGTGTGTATCAATCAGAGGCTGGTTGCGCCTGGATTCAGAAGAAAAAAATTACAAGCAATACAAAAACGGATTTCTGCCTCTAAGCCGCATTCTTTGAGAATTTGCGGTCAAGCAGTGGGATGAGGAATTCGTCTTCACCTTTAAGTGATTCTTTTCTCATTCCTTCAATAAAAGCTGTTACACATTTTGGATCGAACTGCGAACCAGAGAATTGATTGAGTTCATCAAATGCCACGCTGTAATCAAGACCTTTACGATAGGGTCTTGTCGAAGTCATAGCATCAAAGGTGTCAGCGATGAGAATGATTCTTGCGAAAAGAGGGATTTCTTCTCCCTTCATTCCTTCAGGATAGCCTCGGCCATCATATCTTTCATGATGGTAGCGGGCATTGAGACCAATCTTTTCAAGAGAGGGATACTCTTTAAGAATTTCATAAGACAGCTCCGGATGCTGTTTCATGATAGCGAACTCTTCTTCAGTCAAGCGACTCGGCTTGTTGAGCACTTGATCAGGAGTTCCAATTTTACCAATATCGTGAAAGATGGCCGAAAGTTCTAGTTCCTTCATCTCATCTTCAGTCAATCCAAGTTCACTGCCAGTCACGAGAGAGAAATACGCCACTCTCATGCTGTGACCAAATGTATAATGGTCTTTGCAATCAAGAGCTTTTAAAATTGTACGCGCCATCATTTCTGCCATCTTTTGATTTTCAATCTTAAGACGTTCACCTTCGGCCGCAAGCGTGAGCAAAGCTTGAGCAGTTGTGAAGGAAGGAATTTGAAACACGTTGTTTGTTTTCTTCATCTCATTTCCAAATCAGCAGTTAGGGATAACGAAAATCCCGTACAGTTAGACTTCTCGGAACCTCCCCGAAAATATTGAGAAGAAAGATAAAGGGCTGAAAAATCTAAGGTTTAGCCTGTAACTACCCGAAAAGAAGTCATGCAAATCATTGATATTCATAACCGCCTTTTACCGGCGATGCAGGAGCACCATCTCGATCTAGAGGATTTTTATCCTCATATAGAGGTTTTGGGCCCCGAGAAGTTCTTAAAATTGGCCCTGGAGTCTAGATCCGACGTACTCCTTATTGATGTTCCATCGCTAGAAGGAACGCCGATTGATGATCATTTCCTCTCTTTGATGAATACCTATCCAGCTGTGATTTTGTTCATGCCTCATCCTGTGCAAAAATCCTGGAAAGAGTGGATGGATAAATTGATGCTTCTTTCAGACAAGGTCATCTCTATTCAATCACTTCCTATGGATGCCTCTCAATGGGGATTAGTCAAAAATCAATTACTCTTTTTTTGGCGCCAGAAACAAGAGAGAGCGAGATACAGAGAGCAGATGGTGAAGTTTAGCCAAGAGATGGATGAGCTAATTCGTGGTGCTCAGAATGAAATGCTCAAAGCCAAAAAAATTCATGAAGGTGTTGTTCCAAAAAGAACTGAAGATCTTAAAGGTGTAAATCTCACAAGTAAGTATGCTGTGGGCGATGGAAGTGGGTCAGAGTACTTTGATGTGATTAGAGGTCAAAACCAGGTCTATATGATCTTTTTGCATACCTCTTCTTACTTAGCCTCTAGCTGCTTACTTGGAATATTGAACAAATATAAAGGGGGAGATCAAGGTCTTGATCCTCAACTTTTTATCCAGGAAGCTTCTTTAGAGATGAAGGCCATCAATGAGCACAAGAAAAAGCCAGTAGATGTTCAAATATTGCTTCTTAAACTTGATCAAATAACCTTGCAATGCGAGGGCTTCTGCTTTGGAGGTTTCGAGTTATTCAGTCAGGAAAAAGGCTCTAGAGCACTGCCGCAATTGAAGGCGTTCTCGGAGACAAAAATGAATGAGGCCAAGTTCTCTTTCGGTCTTTCGCGGGGTGAAAAAATCATTGTTTTCTCTCCAGGGTTCATATTTAATTGGAATGAAGCCTGCACAGGAGTGGATAGAGAACAATTTGTGAAAACAAATGGATCTATGCCTGGTTCAGAGCTGCTAATTGAGTTATTCTTTCAGTTGAAAAAACATTCATCAGGTGACTTCTTAAGTAAAGATGCAACGGCCGTGATGATGGAGGTTAATCGCCATGGCATACAAAAAGTTTAGCCTTCTTCTCCTTCTCACTTTGAGTTTTAATGCTCTTGCTTTAGAGCGTTTCTCATCTAAGTCTTGTCTTGAAGCAAGTTACAAAACTAAGATTGCTCATCAAGGCCCATTATTCGGTCTTTTGCCTCATGAATTAGTGATTGAGAAAAAAAGCTGTCTCATCAAGATTTCTTATCGTCGCTATCTTCCAAAAGAATGGGTGATTGATGTTTGCCGCGAGCCTGTTCATATCAAAGTCTCTTCTGCGACTGGTATAGATGTGGCGAAGAAGACAGATAATTGCATCAAGCCAGATAAAACTCGTAACACTTCTGATTTTTGTGGCCAGTACTTTGATCTCGTTGATGTCATTCAGGATGATGGATTAATTTTTGCGGAAGGTGATCGTGATAGTCTTACGACACCTCATGGAAGAACATATTGCACTTATCTTTTAATTGAAAGATACCTAGGCGACAACATGCTCTTTAGTCGCTACACAGACGTGTTATCGATTTTTGAAAAATTTAAAGGTGACGTTTCAACTGATTCTGCTCCAGCACCTGTGGCACCGGTTGAGGTGAAAGAGAAAGCACCGACTGAACCAGTTAAAACTGAACAGCCGGCCCCTTCTAAATAAATCAGACTTTCTTAAAGGCTTGATCAAGATCGGCAAGCAGGTCATCGATGTGCTCGATGCCAACACTTAAGCGTATCAAATTGTCATGGATACCAAGATCTTTTCTAATATTTGCTGGAATTGAAGCATGTGTCATGATCGCTGGGTGTTCAATTAAACTCTCAACACCACCTAAACTTTCGGCCAGAGCAAACAAGCGGACACTTTCTAAAAATTTGCGCGATTCTTTAATTCCACCTTTGATGAAAAAGGTAATCATACCGCCATGTCCAGAAGTTTGCTTTTTTGCTAGAGCATGTTGAGGATGTGACTTCAGTCCTGGGTAGACCACGCTTTGAACTTTCGCATGTTTTTCTAGATACTCCGCCACTTTGATGGCGTTTTTAGCTGTGGCTTCCATACGGATAGCTAGAGTTTTAATACCTCTTAAAACTAACCATGAGTCAAACGGAGCCAGACAAGGGCCGACAGAGTTTTGTAAAAATTTAAGCTTCTCATAAAATGGACCTTTGTTGAGCATGAGAGCTCCGGCCACTACGTCTGAGTGACCATTTATATATTTGGTCATCGAGTGCATCACAATGTCAGCGCCCAAAGTGAGTGGCTTTTGAAAGTAGGGACTCATAAAAGTATTGTCCACTACAACCATCGCTTTTACTTTCTTCGCTATTTTTACGATTCCAGCGATATCTGAAATTTTGAGCATCGGATTTGTTGGAGTCTCAATCCAAATAAGAGCCGGTTTAAATTTTACAACTTTGGCTTCTAACGTTTTAAGATTTGTTGTGTCGGCGAACTCAAATTTATGAGTGTCCTGAAAAACTTTTGTAAATAAACGGTAAGTACCTCCGTAGACATCATCACCACAGAGCACTTTACTGCCATGAGGAAGGGCATGCATGATCAGAGAGGACGCCGCAAGCCCTGAAGCAGCGACTAAGCAGTGATCAGCTTCCTCAAGTGAAGCTAGGCATTCCTGGAGACGATCCCTCGTGGGATTGTGAGTTCTAGAGTACTCATAGCCTTTATGTTCACCAGGGGAGCTTTGAACATAAGTAGAAGTTTGATAAATGGCCGGCATAATCGCACCAGTGACTGGATCTGGGTCTCCACCGACATGGATGGCACGAGTTTCAAATGAGTGAGTTTTCTTTTTCATTATAGTCTTCCTTGTTCTTGTAATTCATGAAGTTCGCGAGAAGCTGCCAGCACAGATAGTCTGCCAATCAAAGCATAAACGGCTTCTTTGATGTGCGTATCAGTGTCTTGGCAAATATCGCTAAAGCAAAACTTGTTATAAAGCATCCCTTGAGAGTTGAGATTGGCATTCGTACCACGCTGGGGGTTATAGCGCATAAAACCACCCATCGCTTTTCCGGCCACGAGA
The DNA here is from genome assembly GCA_019752535.1 of Bacteriovoracaceae bacterium. Lineage (GTDB taxonomy): Bacteria > Bdellovibrionota > Bacteriovoracia > Bacteriovoracales > Bacteriovoracaceae > UBA6144. The sequence goes on along the minus strand of JAIEMA010000005.1, from coordinate 100,028 downwards.
TAGGTCGTGATCTCAGCGGGCGCATCTTCAACCTTAATAATGGTCTCCACACCCTCTTGAACTAAGACACTAGTGAATTTGATATTATTTTTACCAATATCCATTTTGTTACGTGTTTTTCGATTCATATTGAGGACCTCATCTCTACTTGAGAACACGGAAATCCCCATTCCATAGGTCCCTTGTGAGGCTTTTGCAAATACACTTGAACCCTCTGGCAGCTCCTTGAGGAGGGCGTCCACTTCATTCGCAAGCTTATCAATTCCTTCTTTAGTTTCGAAATCAACGCCGTCAACGGATCTAAATTTAGCTTGTATGAGATTAGGATCAATTTCATACAATTCACAAAACTGCTTTGCGGCTTCTCGATAGTATTTGAAGTGGATGTTTTTGTGGCGTCTAGTCCAACCAGCAAATGGTGTCGGCGCAACTGGCGTTTGGAAATTCTTCCAATCGACATCTAAAGGAATTGATTGATCGTGATTGAGGACGATCACATCATAGATATTTGTATTGCCATCCACTCTTTGGAAAAAACCGTTTTCCACTTTGACTTGATGAATAGTGAGATCAAATTCAGATTGAGTCTTAAGCTGAAGCGTTGGACCTTCTGCAAATAAATTTTTATCAGGTGAAATAATATCAACACTGAATCCAGCTCCCTCAAGAGACTGAGCGAGGTAGAACACATTTTCAAGATACCATCTATTCTTTGTGTGAGACTCAGGGATAAGTGCTACTCTGCCTGCTCCTGGACACAACTTGAGAAGACCGTCTTTAAAAAGTTGCGATGCAGCCTTAAGGTCTTTCTGACAGATGTTATTAAAACCAGCAGGGTAGAGATTGTGATCGACTGGTGCATATTTCGTTTGGCTCTCGCGAATATCCACGCTTGAATAAATGGGCTGTGTGAATTCACTTTGCCACTCATCAATCTGGCGATTGAGCATTTCCCAGTTTTTACAAACAAACTCTTCAAGTTGATCTTTAGTTACTATTTGCATGATGACTCCATTGGAGAGCTAATTCTTTAACATGTTGAGTGGGCGAGCTGGCCATGATTTCAGGAAAATCAAATAAACCAGTAAAATGCGTCTTTGTTATATCTCGTAAATTCTTCTCTTTGATAACAAGAGACTCTTTAAGTTTGGCAGCCTTTGAGCCGGCCTCAGGATTCCAGCTCTCCAGCTGGTGAATCAGGGCCTTATTTAAAAGAAGAAACATTTCTTTTCTTTGTTTTTTTGCAGCAGCGAGCTGAATTTCTTTAGCTTCGTTGAATTTACCTTGCTCCACAGATGTCACCAAAAACCAATTCGCTTGGAGTGGATCGCAGAGCTTTTTTTCCATGGCGAGACCAGAGACAAATGAAGAGCGAGAGCGATAAATAACTTCAAGCGCAGCGAGGAAGTCCTCTACAAATTTCTCACCAGTCACTTTTTGAAGGTAAGAGAGAAGCTTATTCACTCCAGCTCCTACGACTTTATCAATTAGCCCGCTCATAAGACCTTTATGAGGCTGCTCCATTGCTCTTCGGCCTAAAGAAGTAAAGATCTCTACAAAACGTTGATCAAAAAAACTTTTGATTTTTTCAAGGCCATCTAAGAAATCTAAAAAATGCGGACCAGGTGGTGTATCAAGAACCACACAATCATACTTTCCCGACTCAAGTCGGGATTGAAGCTCAATCAAGGAGAGAATTTCATTCATACCCCCATTGGGGCGTGCGAGAACTTCTACAATTCTATTTTGAGAGAGCTCTTTCACTCCGGCCGCCTGTCCCATCCTTTCAATCGTTTTTGGAGGAGACATTAAGAGGGCATCAAAAGGAGTTTTAATTTTTCCTATCTCGGGTAGTTCACTAATAGTTTTAATCTCACCGGCACAATCATCGCCTAAGCCCAAAATATCTTTGAGGCGCTTAGCCGGATCAATTGTCATGAGAAGCACGCGCTGCCCTTCATTGGCCAATTGAATGGCACGAGCGGTAGCAAGAGTCGTTTTACCTACTCCGCCTGTTCCGAAAAAAATATCAAATGATCTTATTGGGATTTTCAAACAAATTTCTCCAATGAAGATTTAATGTCTTGATAAATTTCTTTAGCAGACGAGCTTGCCGAATAAGGGATTGAGGCGCTGAGATCATTTTTAAATTCTTCAATCACTTCAAGCTCGAGCGAGAGTTTCTCTTTCATTGCAACAGGGGCATCAGAGAGCTCTGTTGTCCAACTTTCTAAAGAATGATTGAGGAAGATTTTAGTATCAAGGGGAGCGAGCTTTTGAACTGACGTTTTAAGTTCAACGGCTTCCTGCATGGAAAGCGACGTGGGTAAGGTCAGAATCCTCACTCCTGTGTGCTTCTCATCGTAAAGTCTCTTAAGCATTTTCTCTGTATCATCAAAAACTAAGCCCGCTTGAAAAATTTCTCTAAAATTTGAAGTCGCCTCAAGCATAGCAAGCGCGTGACCCGAAGCAGGTGCATCGAGTACGATAATTAATTGTGGGTCTTCATTGAGCATATCGAGAACTTTTCCTACAGAAATCACATACCCAAAGCCGGGCAGCATATTCACGAGGGCCCTAAAAAATGCCGTTTTCACGATCCATTTAGAGAGCATGGATGAGCCGAGTTTTTTGGAAATATAGCCTTCGGCGCATTCTTCAAGTTCGAGATGGATATGTGGAATGTTTCCCCATTCATTTAGAGATTGGGTCGGATAGCTCGCCCTCTCGTCGCTGAGTGCTTGCTGGGAGAGAGTGAGGTACGTTGCTGAGAGGTTTTGTTCTCTAAGCCATTGAGTAAATGCTAAAGAGAGAGTGGTTTTGCCCACCCCACCTTTGCCAGTGAAGATATAAAGACGCTTCGGGGTGAAACCCATGCGTGATCCTCAGAATGAATAGGCGAGAGTCAGTAGCAGTTTAAAGTAATAGCCTTTGACGTCAGGACCATTGTCTTGTTTTGCAGTGAAAGGCCAATGAAGCTGTCCAAGTGCTCCCACTGTCCACTCATCATTTAATCTTAAATCAACGCCGCCACCAAAATTGGCGCCGAATGTGATTTTCTGTTCAGACCACTTATTGCTGCCATTCACATTTCGATAAGCTCTTGGAGCATAAAAGCCCAAACCACCCAAAACATAAGGTGAGAAATTATCGAATTCAAAAAGACGGCTCTTGAGTGCAGCGTTTAATCCCATCACACGCATTTTTTCAGATTTGTCTTTATGCTCACTCCAGTGAGCATTCACAAGGACATCAAATGAGTAACTGGCCGCATATGAATAGAGAAGATCCATTGTTATCTTGTCTTGACCATAGTCTGCGTATTTTCCTAAAAGAAATGTCTCACCAAGACCTACACCAAAAGAGTGCTGTCTTAGACGGCGAGGCGCAGGCGCATTAGCCGAAACTTGTGGTTCAGACTTTTCCGCTTCTTTGGGTTTTTCAGCAACAGGCTTTTCCTTTGAAACTAACTCTTCTTTTGTAGAAGGAGTTTGAATCTTCGGAGCGAATGGCTTCGTTTGGGCTAATAGGGGGGCTGTAAAAAGAAAAGTCGCGACCGAAGCCGCGACTTTTTTATAAATCGAATTCCTCATAAGAGGATATTAGTTCAAAGTAGCCGTGTTCTCAACAGTTGAAGTCATTGTTGAAAGGAAAGGCTTGAACTCTTCAGTAACAGCTGGTGCTACTTCTGGAGTTGAAACTTCCATTCCAAGCTTTGCTTCAAGCATTGTGATGTAGCCAGTCAAAGTTCCTTCTTCAGAGCGGATAACGCGCTTAAGAAGTTCAGTGTTACCTGGCTTCAAAGCTTTACGCTCTTGATCAAACAACAACTGGATCTGAGTCATATACGTGATGTCGTTTTTTGACTTGTTGTCGATGACTTGGATTTCATGGCCTTCGCGGATGATCTGAGCGATTTCCTCAAGGGTCACGTAGCAAGACTGAAATGTGTCATACAGCTTGCGGTTCTGGTAGCGCTTAATGATTCTAACTTCTTTCATATCGTTTCCCCTATCTGATTTGGTTTCCTACCTGTCGATAAAGACCGAGGTACTATTATAAATAACTAGTGTTTTGTAAAACGCCTTTTAGTCAGTTTCGGCCATAAGTGTCTAAATCTTTCCGCAAGATCGAAGCTACGGAAAGTGACGCTATGTTCGGTTGAGCAAATTGCGTTGTTCGTGGGCATAGATACTAAACGCGTTGCAAGGCCGTCAACATACTCCGTCAAAATAATTGTGCTAAACACTATATTAAGATTCGATAAGGCAAAAAATACCGTTCAATGCTTGTGATAACAGCGACTTGGCTCATTGTGTAAAAAGATAGGGGCAAATGGTGTTTGTTTAAAATTTCTCGATTTTTTGTCCGATAAGTTCTCAGAGAGACCACTGGAAGGTCTTTCTGGCTAAGGACGTCATTCGGATGAAAAAATTCACAAATGCCTTTTTCACTCTTATTTCTCTCGGAATTTTGCTCGTCAGTTGTGCGCATCAGACTGAAAAGTATGTTTTGACCGAAGAGGATAAAATTAAAATTAACGAAGAGGCTTTAGCTCTTGCTTCCCAGCGACTTGAAACGCTCGTAGCAGAGTCAAAAAAACAAGGTCACTCGTCCGTTCAGTATTTATCTACAAGTTTATTTTTGAAGGGTAATTCGGCTCTAATGGAGGGCGATTACGTGACTGGTTCAGTGCTTTTCCGCCATCTCATCTCTCTCACTGATGACCCGTTTGTTCATAAAAAATTTGCTGTTGCACTGATTCGTTTAGGTGAAATGGAAGAGGCGCAAGACGTCCTTCAAAAACTCTATCAGAGAGACGATGGAAAAGATGAATCCGTCGCTTTGATCCTGGCCGGGATTTATGCAAGCCTGGACAAGGTGAGTGACTCTCAATCGATGTATCGTAAAATTTTAGCGAAGAACCCTAAACAAGAAGATGCTTGTTTATTTCTAGGTAAATCTCTTGCTCTAGAGAAAAAATGGAAAGAGGCAGAGGGTCAGCTTAAGGTTTGCCAGAGAGAGCATCCAAAAAATGGAATTTATGGCTACTACCTTGGAAAAATGCATGTTGATCGTGGAGATCTAAAATCGGCCGTTTCTGCTTTTGAGGACTCTCATCGCAGAGATCCAGCTGCCTCTCAATCAGCAGCTGCTTTAGGGTTGGTTTATGAGCAGTGGGAGCAAATTGACAAGGCCATTGCTGTTTATAAAAAACATTTAGCTCTAAGACCAAATGATGAGTCTATCTTAAATCGTTTGGTGCAGGCTCTCTTTATTAAAGAGAGATTTGCTGAAGTGATCCCTTATGCTGAACGTCTCGTTGATTTAGAGCCTGAAGATCTCAATATGAAAGTGAAGCTTGGTATCCTTTATACAGATGCTAAGGAATACGATAAAGCGATCTCTGTTTTTAAAGAGCTTCTCCAATACGTCCCAGATTCAGATAAAATTCTCTATTACCTAGGGGCTATTCACCAAGAACTAGAAAAATTTGAAACTGCAATCGACTATTTTGCTAAGATCCCTACTTCAAGCGGACTTTATCAAGATTCTAGCTTTCAGATGGCGAGCATGCTCTCAAGCCTTGCTCTGCAAGAATTCTATCAAGGTGGAAAAGAAGGAAAGTTAGGGGATAAATTTTTAAATGTTGTTGAAAGTAAAATTCAAAATATCCCTGAACTGAAAGTCGAATTAAGTGTCTTGAAAGCTGGCTATTTTGAGTCTGTAGAAAAGGACTCTGAAGCGATTCAAAGCTTGGCAAAAGTTTCGAGCGAAAAAGAATTCAATCTTCAGCATCAATACTATTTAGCTGGATTGTATGAAAAGGTGCGCGACTTTAAATCATCGACCTCTATTATTATGACAATATTAGATAAAGATCCCAAGAATGCTCATGCTTGGAACTTTATTGGCTATTCGATGCTTGAGCGCGGTCAGTCGCCAGCGGAAGCTCTTCCTTATATAGAGAAGGCTCTAGCGATCTCTCCGGATGATGGATACATTAGAGATTCTTTGGGCTGGTACTATTTTAAGACGGGCCGTCAGAAAGAAGCATTAAAAGAGCTAACTCACGCATTTAAAAAAGTTCCTGATGATATGGTCATCGCCAAGCACTTGGCTTTGATTCACAAAGAAATGAAAAACTACAATCAAGCCAAAGAGTTTTTAAAACAAGCTCTTAAGAATGCGCGTTTGAATTCTGAGAAGAAGGAAATTGTAAGCGTTCTGGAGAGTTTAGATTCAGAAAGATCGCCTGCATCAATCCTTCTAGAAAATAACGATTAATAATCTCACTTGCCGTTAAACAATTCGCACCCCATGATCTTGTTCATGGGGTTTCGTTTTTTCATTCTTCTTTTTTTATTTTCATGTGCCACCAAAGCACCCAAAGATCCGGCTTTTGAAAGTCTATGGAAATTTGTTTCCATGGATGGAGAAGGTAAGGCTCGCCTTGAAGTTGGACCTGAATCATGGGTGTTCTCGTTTGAATCACTATTTATAAACAACGGTTGGAAGATGGCGATTTCGATTCCTTTAAAGGGTGAAGAAATTTTTGATTTTCCTGAGCTCAATGAAACAAGACCCACGGCCATTCCAGAACAAAATGATTTTCGCTGGCGGATAGTGGATGCCTTAAGAGTGGCCTCGACAAAAAGAAAATTGAATTATCCTCAGTTGGGTCAAGATTTTGTTCTTTATCTCCACCATCTTCTTCGCTGGACCCACAGTGATCAACTTTCTTTGACTCGAAACTGTGTGCTGCAGTCTGCCAATAATTGGGACTGTAAGTGGGATGAAGTGATCTCAACATGGAGTTGGGATGAAAAAAAAGAAGAGTTCACGGGTGTGATAAAAATAAAACCCACATGGAGCATGCGCGTTGTGTTTAAAAATCTTACTGACTCTTTCTTTAAGAGAGTAACCATAGAAGTCATTCACAAACTCGAGTTTTCTGATCAAGTTGAACTTCGCCAGGAGCTCTTTTTTAGTCATCATTAACCTGACTGTGTGAGTCGGGTGTCAAATTGCACCTCTTGTCGTGTTCTTTTTCTTTTTATAGTCAGGAGAAGACCTTGCTTTTAAAATAGAGTGATTTCAATATGATCACTTCGCCATCTTGAGGAGAGGGACTATGTCCAAACGTATTTTGGTTTCTATTTTATCACTTACTCTATTTGCATTAAGTTGCAGTCGAGAACAAAACTTTGATGAGAAAGTTTTGAATCTTATATCTTCTCAAAAGATAAAAGGATTTGATCCTATCTATGCAGCGGATCTGTATTCTGCAAATGAAGTCGGAAAAGTGTATGAGACCCTGCTTGAATTTCATTATTTAAAGCGTCCGTATGAATTGACTCCCAATCTTGCAGAGTCGATGCCTGAAGTCTCGAAAGATGGACTGACATACACTTTTAAAATTAAGAAGGGTGTGAAGTTTCACGATTCAAAAGCCTTTGCAGATGGCAAAGGACGAGAACTTAAGGCCGATGACTTTGTTTACTCATTTAAGCGTCTTGGTGATCCGAAGCTTCAGTCTACCGGCTGGTGGGTTTGGGATGGAAAGATTGCTGGTTTAAATGAGTGGAGAGAGAAAAACTCAACGGCAGAAAAAGTAAATTATGCTGAAGAGATCTCTGGCTTAAAGAAGATCGATGATTACACTCTTCAAGTTAAATTGAATAAGCCATTTCCTCAGTTTCTTTATTCATTAGCGATGCCTTTTACATCTGTTGTCGCCCATGAAGCAGTTGAAAAATTTGGCCAAGAGTTTCAAAACTATCCTGTTGGAACCGGCCCTTTCGTTCTTGATTACTTCGATAATTCAAATCGTATTGTTTATAAGCGTAATCCTACTTTCAGAGACAAGTTCTATCCTTCAGAAGGTGAAGCTAGTGATGAGAGTCAGGGGCTCTTGAGTGATGCTGGAAAAAAACTTCCACTCGTAGAGAAAATCATTGTGAATATTGTCATTGAAGCTCAACCACAATGGTTGAACTTCCAAAAAGGATCAGCGGATCTCTTGGGTGTTCCAAAAGATAATTTTGACCAAGCAATTGTTGGTGGTAAAGAGATTGCTCCTGAAATGGCTAAGAAAGGAATCCGACTTTCTATGGTGCCTTCACTAGATGTGACTTACATTGCCTTTAACCACAATGATCCTTTGTTTACGTCAAATTTGAAACTTCGTCAGGCGCTCTCACTGGCCTACGATCGCGTTGAATCGAATAAACTTTTTTTCAACAATACGGCTCAAATCGCACAGTCGATCATTCCACCTGGCATTGCAGGTCATAAGAAAGAATACAAGAATGCTTTTGTTGATAGAGATCTTGAACGTGCGAAAAAACTACTTAAAGAGGCTGGTTATCCAGAAGGTAAGGGTTTGCCTGAGCTGACTTACGAAACGGTTGGTTCGACAGTTTCTCGCCAACAAGGTGAGTTCTTTGCGAAGTGTATGAGTGATATTGGTGTAAAGGTAAAAATCAGCACCAACACTTGGCCTGAGTTAGTCAAAAAAACTAATACAAAAACTGCTCAGATGTTCGGAATGGCCTGGGGAGCTGACTACCCAGATGCTGAGAACTTCCTCTCGTTAATGTATGGGCCAAATGAATCACCAGGATCAAATTCATCAAACTATAAGAATGCTGCTTTTGATAAGATCTTTGCTCAAGCTGCTATTATGCAAGATAGTCCGGAGAGAACAGCTCTTTACGAAAAACTTTATGAGATGGTGGGGGATGATGTTCCATGGATCTATGGAGTTCACCGTACAACAGTGTCTCTCAATCACGGTTGGCTGAAGAACTATAAGTACATCGAATTCAACCACACACAGTCTCAGTATTTGAATGTTGATCTAGAAACAAAAAAAGAACTTTTAAAGAAGTTCTAGTCGAAGGCTAGGAATGACGAATTATATTATTCGAAGATTACTTTACTTAATCCCGGTTATCTTTGGAGTGAGCTTTATCATTTTCATCCTCTTTAACGTGGTGGCTGGAGATCCAGCTCCACTGTTATTAGGTAAGCATGCGACAGCTCAGCAGATTCATGATCTTCGCGAACAGTTAGGTTTAAATAAACCACTTTTTGCTCAGTATATGGATGTTGTACGTAGCTCTTTTACTTTGGATTTTGGCCGCTCATGGGCGACCCGCCAAGATATCTACGATATGATTCGCCAAGGAGCTTGGCCTTCGTTGACTCTTACTATTCCGGCTTTTGCGATTTCAACAATCGTCTCTGTTCTTCTCTCTCTCGTCGTGGCTTTCTATAGAGGCAAGGGAATCGACTTATTTATCCGTTTTTTGTGTATTGCTGGCATGTCGATTTCGTCAGTTGCTTACATTCTCTTCTTTCAATATTTTCTCGCTTACAAAATGGGATGGTTTGAAATTAGTGGCTATGAGCCAGAATTCCCTCAGTTTCTCTCCTATGTCGCTCTTCCTGGAATCATTTGGATTGTTTTAAGTCTAGGGCCTGATGTCCGATTCTTTAGAACTGTCATCTTAGATGAAATTTATCAGGACTACGTGAGAACGGCGCGTGCTAAAGGATTAGGTGAGATCACGGTTCTCTTAAAGCACGTTTTAAGAAATGCGATGATCCCGATTATTACTTACGTGGTGATTCAAATTCCTTTTCTGATTCTCGGAGCTCTTCTGTTGGAGAGCTTCTTCTCCATCCCTGGCTTAGGTGGGATTACGCTCAATGCACTTAACTCATCTGACTTTCCAGTGATTAAGGCGATGGCCGTGCTCTCTTCCATTGCTTATATTTTGTTTTCATTACTCACAGACGTGCTCTATACACTCGCCGATCCGCGAGTGAAGTTGAAGTAGGACATTATGCAAGATCAAGATACTAAATCGTTATGGGGTGATGCTTTCTCGCGCTTAGTGAGAGATCGCTGGGCACTTATCTCACTTATTATAGTCCTTGCTTACTCTTTGATAGCCTTGCTTGCCTCCTTTGGTGTGGGTGTTCCGGATTGGAAGACTTCCATGGGAGCTGAGTATTTGCCTCCGGGTGGAAGTCTTTGGTTAGGGACTGATCTTTTTGGACGTGATGTGTTTGCAAAAGTTATTCACGGAACAAAAATTGCCATGAGCGTGGGACTAGTGACTTCTCTCATCGCTATTCCTATTGGAGTAGTAATTGGGGCCCTGGCCGGCTATTTTGGTGGCTGGATTGATGACATCATTTCTTGGTTCATCACGACCTTCTCCTCAATTCCTAATATCATGCTTTTGATCTCGATCACTCTGATTCTTGGTAAAGGACTTACTTCGGTTTATCTGGCCCTTGGGATGACCGGTTGGGTGGGACTGGCGCGATTAATTCGTGGTGAAGTTATGAAGCATAAAGAGCGCGAATATGTGCAAGCGGCAGGTGCGATTGGTGGAGGGCATTTAAGAAAATTATTTATCCATATCCTTCCCAACGTCACTCACTTGGTCATTATTAACACATCTCTTCAGTTTCAAACGGCGATCAAGTCAGAAGTGATTCTCTCTTACTTGGGCCTTGGTGTTCAGGGTGAGCCAAGTTGGGGGACGATGATTGATGATGCGCGTATGGAGCTTGCCCGTGGCGTCTGGTGGCAACTTGCGGGTGCGACGGTAGCGATGTTTATAGTTGTTTTAGCATTTAATATTTTGGGGGATGCACTTCGTGATGCCCTCGATCCAAAACTCAAAGGCAAGTGACATGGAACGTCCTTTACTCTCTATTCAAGATTTAACAGTCGATTTCATTACACGCGACAATTCGATGCGTGCAGTAGATAAAATCAGCTTTGATGTCCCTATGGGAAAGACCGTAGGTATCGTTGGTGAATCAGGCTCTGGAAAGAGTGTCACTTCGCTTGCGATTATGCGCCTTCTTCCTCAGCCTCCGGCCAATATCTCAGGCAAAATTCTTTTTGATGGAACAGATCTTTTAGCTCTTCCGGATGATGAGATGAGAAAAATTCGCGGTAATAAAATTGCGATGATTTTTCAAGAGCCTATGACAAGTCTCAATCCAGTGTTTAAGACAGGAGCTCAGGTCGCTGAGACACTCATGCTTCATAGAGGAATGGACAAGAAGACGGCTTGGGAGAAGGCGATTGATTTATTTAATGAAGTCGGAATTCCTAATCCAAGTCAAAAAGTTCATGCCTATCCACACGAGATGAGCGGTGGTCAAAAACAGAGAGTGATGATCGCTATGGCCATTGCCTGTGATCCAAAACTTCTTATATGTGATGAACCTACGACAGCCCTTGATGTGACGATTCAAAAACAAGTGATAGAGCTCTTACAGGGTCTTCAAGAAAAGCACCGGATGAGTATGCTCTTCATTACTCACGATTTGGGTGTGATCGCTGATGTGGCCGATGAAGTGGTTGTGATGTATCGATCGAAAATGGTTGAGAAAGATAAAACGCGCTCAATTTTCGAAAAATCGAATCATCCTTACACAAAGGGACTTATCGCCTGTCGTCCTGATCTTGGCGCGAATCCAAAGCGTCTTTTAACTGTCAGTGATTTCATGGATGAAGAAGGAAACTCTCTTAAAGTGACTAAAGAGCGCGTCCAAGTTTTTGAAAAAAATTATGAAGCCAAGAATGATTCTCCCATTCTGCTAGAAGTTAAGGATCTGCATACGCATTTCCCTATTAAGGGCGGATTATTTGGCAGAAAAGTCGGTGAGGTGAAAGCCGTTGATGGAGTGAGCTTTCAATTAAAGCGCGGAAAGACTTTGGGACTAGTCGGAGAGTCGGGATGTGGGAAAACAACCCTTGGCCGCACCATTCTTCGTTTGATTGAGCCGACTTCGGGAAGTATTTCCTATGAAGGAAAAGATATTACTCATCTCCCCAATGAACAGATGCGTCTTTTGAGACGCAAAATGCAAATCATTTTCCAAGATCCGTATTCATCTCTTAATCCACGTATGACTGTGGGTGAAATCTTAACTGAGCCTTTGGTGGTTCATGGACTTGGCGGTGGAAAATCTGAGAGACTTAATACGGCCAAAGAATTGATGGAGAAAGTGGGGCTTAAGGCGAATCAACTTAATCGCTATCCGCATGAGTTCTCGGGTGGTCAGCGTCAGCGAATTTGTATCGCTCGTGCCTTGATGCTTCGACCGGAATTTGTCATTTGTGATGAATCTGTTTCGGCCTTAGATGTGTCTATTCAGGCTCAAGTGTTAAACCTCCTCTTGGATCTCCAACAGGAGTTCAAGTTAACATATATCTTTATCTCTCACGATCTAGGTGTTGTGAACTTTATTTCGGATGAGGTCGGAGTCATGAATAAAGGGAAGCTTGTCGAGATGGATCGCGCCGATCGCATCTACAAGAATCCACGTGAGGAGTACACTAAGACTCTCTTGAGTGCTATTCCTAAGGGACTTCCAAAGAATTTAGAAGCTTTCTTGTCTTAATTTTGCTGGCGGCGCAACTTTCCTAAAAGAAAGAGCGCCGCTAATCCAAATCCACATCCGAAATAAGTATTCCAGTTCCAATCGCCTTTAAGAAAAATCGTGTTGAGAGCAACTCCGGATATTCCCAAAATATAAGCTCCAAAAACAGTCCATGCATCAAAAGGCACAGAGAAGAATTTTCTGAAGATGACTCGAGCAAAGAAGAGGCTCAAAAGTGCGCCAGCCGTCCAAGATTGAATCTTGAGTCCGAGCAGCAGTAAGCCGCTATTAGTGGAAGCAACTACGGCCACGACAAAGAGCAAAACCGTAATGGTGACATTGTCCCAAAACATATATTTTGAAAGTTTCGTCTCGTCTCTCTTGGGGAAAATATCATTATGTAAAGTTGCACAAAGCGCATTGATTGTTGAATCGAGGGTGCTCATGGTTGCGGCCATGACTCCTGCTACCATTAATCCTTTAAGGCCTGACGGAAAATACGTCACAATGAAATGTGCGAACAAGTGATCTGCATTGGGGATCTCACTAGGAAAGGGGTGCACTTGATAGAAACTCCATAAGAGTGCGCCTACACCCAAGAATAGAGCTCCCACGCCAATTGAGATGAAAGAGGAGAGGAAGATTGCCCATTGGCCCACTTTTTGTGATTTTGAGGCCATAAGACGTTGAGCAAAATCTTGATCCACACCGTGAGTCGACATATCAAAGAGCACGCCTCCCGCTAAGCCGGCCAGCACGCTCATCGGAGTACTCCAATGAAATATCGTTGTTTTATCTGCCGCATAAGCGAGACTCATCATATCTCCCCAAGACTGATTGGCCACTTGAGGAATGAGATAGTGAGCGACAAGGCCACCTATGATGAATAAAGACATCTGTAAAATATCTGTTCTCACAACAGCTTTAAGTCCACCCACTAGAGTGTAAATGAATGTGATTATAGTCGTAATCAAGAGCCCCGTGATCGTGTTTACACCCATGAAAGTGCCAACCAGAATTGAGCCTGAGAAGAGTCTTACACCAACGGAAAAAATCTTGCTCGTGGCATAGAACATGGCAATGAGTCTTCTTCCAGACGCCTTGCCATCTTTTCCAGATATAACTTCATAAAGAGTGAGACCTTTGCCGTAAATGCGAGGAATGAAAATTCTGGCGACCACAAATCGACCGACAATCGCACCGATGTAGATCTGAAGGAAGTTAAAATCTGAGTTATAAGCAAAAGCCGGAATACCTAAAAAAGTGAGAGCTGACACTTCTGTGGCAATAATAGAGCAAATGACTTCGGGAAATGAAAGGGAGCGATTCGCAAGATATTGTCCCTCGGCCGTGTTCTCTCCTTTGAAACTTCTTCCACCGACTTGCCATGCTAAACCGAATATCAAGAAGATATAGGCGACAAGTATAAGCGAATCCCAAATGAGCATGAGTAACCGACCTTTTAAGTAAAAGATTGCATCATAGTGACTCTGAGTGAAACCGTCCACCATCTGTGAAAACTATGACGAATGTTACTCAAATAATTAAGTTTTCCTCGAATTTTCAAGGATTTTCCCGATCAGTAGAAGGTCAAGGAGGGTGAGACATTGTGTCGAACTCTATAACAAATCCTATTTGGAGCCCACCTACACTAGGTGAGTTACAAAATTTAGAAGGCGAACAACTTGTTCAGTGGGAACTCGCGCCTGGTGATTTGTATTTAAAAACAAATTCAGGAAAAATTCTTCGCCTAAAGCGCGCAGGTGATTTTTTAGAACTTCCTTGGCGTGAAAAATTTAAGGCGAGTAAAAATCTTCTTTGGAAACCCTTTGTTCAGACTGATAAAGTTTCTGACTTAGTAAAATCATTTCAGCATTGGCAGCAAGCTCAAGATCCTGTTGATTATGAATTAGCTAAAAATCAATTTATGGAAAATCTTCGATTGGGTCTAAGGCCTGATGGTGGATTGAAGATGATTGATTGGTCTTTCGCTTGTAGAGAATTGTTTAAATCGGACTCACAACTTGTTGAAGAGTTTCAAAACAAGCACGTCGTCCTTTACAGAAGGGGATTGCTCGTTTCATCCCTTGCCGTTCTCTTGTCATTGGCCAGTGGCTATCATGACCCTCGATTTCTCAAAGAGATTTATCACGTGAGCTGGTGGCTAGACGCTGGACTGATTCACGATGATTTTAGTTATTGGGTTTCTCTGGCTTGCCAAGAAGAGCGATGGCGCCCAGGTGGTGGAGATGCACTTCTTAAAGAGAATGGTGCAAGTGAAAAAGAGGTCAATCTCTTCTTAGAACATCCTCGCTTTGGTTATGAGAAGGCGATTGAGAGTTTGGGGAAAAAGCTAGAGTATCCTGAACTTTTAATGAGTATTCTTCGTCACCATGAGAAGAGTGATGGCACTGGGTTCCCTGAAGGAATGTCACTTTCTGTGATGTCAGATTGGGAAACTCTCATGATGATGGCCGACAATATGGTTGATTATCGTGAAGAGGTCTTAGAGGACCATTTACATAATGGAATCCTCACATTGTGGAAGGCATTTCAGGCCCGACCGATCGAAGGTCTCCCGGTACATCGGATTGTTGAAAAATTTAGATTTTGGCTACGACACCCCCATGTGGAGGTGTTGAGCGCATGAGTACAAATCGCCCATACCTTATCTTGCATCATGCAGGAGACATTCAAGATGAGCTTCAAGAGTATCTCGATTCTCTTCAAGCGAAAGTTGTTGAGCTTGATGGTTATGAATCAGGGATGGAATTAACTCATATCATTACGACGGGTGAACAAGATTACAATTCACTTGGTCGTATGTTTAATACGGTAGAAGATGACATCAAGATCGTGGCCTTAGGAGTAGTTAAAGATTATCCCTCTTTCATTGCTAATAATGGTCGATTTATCGTGGATCAAAAATGGTTCTCTGATCAAATGGGTAAGGTGGCCCTTGATAAATTCTTTAAGGGACAGGCGAGCGTTCACTTAGATGAAAACTTCCCTTCAATGAAAGAAGGTTCAAGCTTCAAGGTGACCAATCATTTACGCATTGGTAATGACATGGATCGCTTGAGTGCTTTTGTTCACTCTCACGATGGCTCAGTGGTGAATGTGAGAACTTATGTCGATCATGCTCTTTATTACTTATTCTATTTAAAGCAGGCCGGTATTGGTGGTGCTCCTTTTGAAGTGGATTATGGGCACACAGGACATGAGACTATTGTTCAGATTCATTTACCTGTTAAAAACTATGTCGCAGAATATCTCTTAGACAGTTTTGGTGAGCCTAATGGACAGGATCCTCTGAGATATTTGCTAGCGATCTGTGCACAAAGTACAGATTATATGGAAGTTCAGTACATACAGTCGGCTTCAAAATTGGTTTTGACGGGATTGTGGCAAAATAAAAAAGGTGTGCGTACTTTACGCTTTGGCTCTCTACTTATAAATCAAGTTTTCACAACAGCTCAAATTGAAAGAAACATTGAGCAGCAGTTGATGTTGGCCAAAACAAAAACGGCTGAAGAATTAGAGGAGCTCAATAATAAGTCTCTTCCAGGTCACTTGTTGGAAATGGTTATGCCTGAGACCGGGCACGATGGATATTTGAAAGATCATCCTGATTTGGCTAAAAATCTCGTCGCTTTTGCGATTGATAAATGGAAAGAGACCAATCCCGACCAAGACATCGCTCAAGTGACTGAGACACAAATGATGGATATGTTAACGGATTACTTCGATGCGGGAGAGATTGCCAATCTGCAAGAAGTTGATGTTCAGCATGTCATGGATCGAGTAAGAAAAAACAATGTCTCCCAAGCTTATGAGCAAGAGATTGATAGAGTTCGTGGTAGTTTGAAAGATGATGAAAAATTTCAGCAAAGCTTGAAAGATACATTTGCGGATAAGGTTGCTGAAAAGATTTCTGGAGATTTTGATGAAGCTAATATGGCCGAGCTTATTAAGGGAACGCAAGCTGAGTTAGATGTTCCTGTTGTCGTCAGTGGTGGAGCTGGTGAAGGTGACGCGGCCATCATGGTCAAAGGCAAGAAAGCCAAAGATGACATGATTCAAAAAATTTCAGGAAGTATAGATTCTGAAATAGAAAGTCAGATGATCAAGGGATCAAAGATTAAGACTGACGATTTTGTAATGAGAATCAGCCAAGGAATTGGAGATCAAGTTAAGGGTGACTGGAAATATAAGAGCAATCTCGTAGACACTCTGGCCCCTAAGAAAGTCCAAGATCATCTCACTCGTTTTGCAACTAAAATGGGTCAAACTTTAGATAAATTGACCTCAAGTGACTTACAACTTTTTGCTCAGTCTGAACTTCCAAAAATAATGGATGAATTTGTGACTGTGGATGAATCATTTGTTATCCCAGAAACGGTTCTTCCGGAACTTCCAGATTATAAATTTCAATCGATATTTAAAAATGAGCTGCAAGCTAAAATGCAGCAACTCTACCCAGGTAAGAGCGCAGATGAGGCTTCGGGACTTATTACACCAGAGGAGCAAGAAAAACTCTTGCGTGAAGTCTTAAAGACTTCAGTTAAGAAAATTGTGGCCAGCAACCCAGGAACAGATGAAGCGGCTCTGATTAAAACACTCTCTCATTATTTAAAAGGCTCTGAAGCAGACATTAAAACAATAATTTCTGGTTCAAGAGAGGAAGTAAAAAAGATAGAGAGTGCTCAAGTTATTGAGAAGCTCTTTTCCCCTCCTACACAGTCAGGAAATGAGGGTGGAAATTCCGGTGATGCGGCCAATGGAATATTGATTCAAAGATTAAGACAGCTAGAATCAGAATTTAATACAGCGAAGGGACAACTTGAAGCGGCCAATACAGAGCTTAAAGTTTTAAAAGATGCACGCAATCAGATGCATAAGATCGATGTGAAATCTAAAGATGCAGTCAATGCCATGATGGCCCAAGAAAGTGAAGCGGACGCAGCTCTTCTTCCTATGAATCAAAAAATGCAGATGATTCAAGATTTGGCGAGTGGGAAAGAGATCAATCCAGAAGATGCTCAACGTTTAAAAGAAGCTCTCGAGCGTGAACAGCAAATCCTTCAAGCGGCTAAGCAAGCTGAGTTAGACATCAAAAAAGCAAAATTAGAAATGCAGCAAAAGGAATCTTTCTTTGCACAAGAAATCGAGAAGGCCAATCGTGCGCTTAAATCGAGAGATATTGTTGTTCAAAAAGCGAAAGATGGTCTGGCCCTTATGATGGCCAAGAAAGATAAAGAGATAAGTGATCTCAATATAAAAGTAAGCACAATGGTTGGAGCGATGAATAATTCTCCTCAAGCCAACAACGCTCAGAAACTGCGCGCCTTAGAGCAAGAAAAACAATCCATGTCTCGTTTGGTGGAAGTTTATAAAAACAAGCTGACCTCTATGGCTTCAAACATGGAGAAGCAGGGAAGTAGCAGCAGTCCTAAAAAAGATGAAGAAGTTCGAAAAATTACAATGGATAAGCAGCGGGCAGAAGTGGCTCTTCAAGCCGCTCAAAAAGACCTTACAAAACTCAAATCACGCATGGAGCTTGATCAAGCAGAAACTCAACGTTTGCGCGCTGAAAAGTCTCGCTTAGAAGAAGCTCTCAAATCGGCCATCTCTACATCTGGACCGATTGGCGCGCAAGCGAGTGCTAAAACTGAGGATCAAAGTGGTAAGCTTAAAAAGCTTGAACTTGATTTGGCCATGGAGTCTCAGCGTGCGGGGAAATATGAGATAAGTATTAAAGAGCTTGAAGCTAAAGTGGCGGAGCTTACTGGGGCCTTGGCGAAGGCGGGCTCTAATCCGTAAATGGATCAGGCGACAAAAAGTAAAATGTCTCAAATGGAAGCGGCCGTTAAAAAGCTTTCTTCGGACTATTCTGCGGCCACGAATCTGCTCGGTGAATCGAAGAAAGATATCAATAAAATGCGTGCCGAGAACACGGCGCTTAAAAATCAGCTCGATAAACTCAAAAAAGACCTCGAAAAAGCCAAACCAAAGCCTGGTGCAGCGGGTAAAAAAGCTTCCTAGGGCTTGCCGGAATCAAATTCAGCGATTATTCTCATCTCCTATTTGCCCGGTTGGTGGAATTGGTAGACACGCCAGACTTAGGATCTGGTGAGTGATCGTGGGGGTTCGAGTCCCTCACCGGGCACCACTTTTTAACTTAATCGCCTCTGGCGATTGTTAGAGTTTAAAGCCCCTTCACCAGGGGCTTTTTTTTTGACTTAAATCTAGGGATTTGTTTTCTTTTTAGTCTTGTAGAGATCTATCGTAATGCCGACTGTGATGGGATTTACATACATCATATTAAATTCGGCAGTGCCATCCATAAAGCCCTGCTTAAGATGAGAGACGGTCACTTTTTGGGCCGCAAAGACTCCAAATTTTCCTCTTTTGTATTCCAGCTCATGGCCTAAAGCCGCATTCACGCCTTGAATTCTGCTCTTATCTTCAAAGTCATCAAACTCCCAGTATTCGCCTTCTTTGGTGTAAACCGTCAGATGTTTTCCAGTGGTCAGACCCACAAAGGCTTGCGGCGTATAAGAGAGCTGGCCTGCTTTTTTATTATCAAATATCACAAACTTTCTTCCGTAACCGATTTGCCAGTCCATCTGCTTATGAGTGTTCTCGAAGCGAACAAGATTCATCTCGCCTGGCTTTGCATTATAGCCATCAAACTCTTCATTGATGGGCATCACTTGATTGACGGCCACTCCATCAACCGTGCCTGTAACAAGTTTGTCTTGGTAGCGCTCTTTAAGAAATTTAGGATGAAAGGCATTGATATAAAAAACATTATTTTTCTTTTCTGCTGAGAGAGAAAACATATTTGTTGGCTCATCAATCCAGCGGAAAGCGTCTTGAGCGGATTCCCAGTTCTTGGGATTATAGAAATCGGCAGATGTTCTTTCTTGGAATTCAAAATCTTTAATAACCACATTGAGTCTTGAACTTGAAAGTTTCATATTCGTAGGCGCATAAATTGTACGGTTATAGCCAAAGTGAAAGCGAAATTTCCATTCTTCTCCAGACTCTGTTTTTTTTAGGATTTCAACAGGAGAAACATCTTGAGCTGAAATTTCTTGAATCATTTTACAGGTGGCCGCTTTATCAAGTGTCGAATGGGGACTAAGGCCCAATTGATTCATCGAGAAAGCTAAGCCCTCTAAGGGGCCCTCACTTTTTAAAGGAACCTGACATGGTGGGGGAGTATAAGATTTGAGTCCCTCTTCTTCACAAAAACTGAGTAAGTCGATATCAAGAACATTGGCCTCGGCTGAGGCGTTAATGATGAGAAAAAAGAAGAGTAAATAAACCATAAGAGCTATTCGGTCATTTTCGTTCAATTCCTAAGAAATGGGTGAATACTTGACTGTTTTTGGTGGGCTAAGTTTTCCAGCAAGATTGATATCTATCAATCTTCAAAAATCCCTCAATGATACAATTTTGTATGAGCAAGGATAGGGTAATGAAACTAGATCAAATGGACATGGAAAGATTCTTTAAAGAATCTTTGGATATTTTCGTTATGGCCGGAATTGACGGCTATTTTAAACAAGTGAATCAAGCTTTCTGTAATCTCGTTGGTCTTAATGAGTCTGACGCTTTGGCAAAAAAGATTCTCGACTACATTCACCCTGAGGATATAAATGCCTCCATCGATATTATTCAGAAACTTCAATCGGGAGAAGATACCGTCAATTTTGTGAATCGTTATCTTAATAAGCAAAATGAATGGAGCTCCATTAGCTGGACTGCTCACTATGATGCTGATCTATGTCTAATGTTCGCCGTGGGAAGAGAGATCACTGATCTATTAATCAAAGATAGTCTTCTCAAAGAGCTGCAAAGGATTGCTACCATAGGAAGTTGGGAATTTAATGTCGTAAGAAATGAATTACGATGGAGTGAAGGGGTTTATGATCTGCATGCCATACCTAGAGATATTCCCATCAGAGTGGATGAGGCTATTAATTATTATCCAGATCATGAAAAAGCGAGAATTTCAAAATGTGTTTCTGATTGCATAGAGCATGGAATTTCATTTGATGAAGAATTTGAGTTCGTTAATGCCCAAGGAAAGCATCTTTGGGTTCGATCAATGGGGCAACCTCGATTTGAAAATAATACAATTGTCGGGATATTTGGAATTTTTCAAGACATAAGTGAGAAAAAAAATTTACAAATTGCGACGTACAGACAAAATGCAGAACTTATCAGCTTTCATCAAGGCTTGAATCAATTTGCGATTGTCGTAAAAACGGACCCTCAAGGGAAAATTACTTATGTGAATGAAAACTTCTGTAGAATTTCTCAGTATTCAAAAGAAGAACTTCTAGGAAAAGATCATAGGATTTTAAATTCGGGCTCACATCCAAAAGAATTTTTCACTGAATTATGGGGGGCGATTAAATCTGGCAAATCATGGAGAGGTGAGATTTGTAATCGGGCTAAAGATGGATCCACATATTGGGTTGATACGACCATCGCCCCAGTTTTCTTAGAGGGCAAAATAACGGAGTATGTGGCATTTAGGTTTGTTGTCACTCAAGAAAAAAAGCAAGAGATTATGAAGCATACAATCTCTGAGATTCGTAAGCATTACATCGAATCTCATGGGAATAGAAAAAAATTCTTTGAATTGGTGCTCAGTTCAGTTCTCTCCATTACAGAGAGTGGTTATGGATTTATTGGAGGGATTTACCTTGATCCTGAAGGTAAACCCTTCCTTCGCTCGTTTGCAATCACTGATATTTCATGGAATGAGGAAGTTAAAAAATTCTTTTTAGAAAATACGGATAAAGGGCTTGAATTTAGAAATCTCAATACTCTCTTTGGTGAAGTCATCAAAACGGGCAATCCACTATTAGTTAATCATCCAGACAATCATCCTAAATCAGGTGGCTTACCTGCAGGGCATCCACTGCTTCATAATTTTTTGGGGCTTCCTTGCTACAACTCTGGCCAATTTATTGCCATGATTGGTGTTGCCAACACCAGAGCGGGCTATCACCAAGAGATGATTGAGTATATGAAGCCTCTCCTTGAAGTTGTTGGCGAAATGATTAATTCGTTTAATTTGGAAGAGAAGCTTGAAGAGCAAAAAAGAATTTCACTTCATTCTGCAAAACTTGCTTCGATTGGTCAGATGGCCGCAGGTGTAGGGCATGAAATTAATAATCCCCTGGCGTTAGTTAAGGGGTATCTCAGTATGCTTGAAGGGGAAATTAAAGCCTCTAACTTCAAGAAAGATAATGTAAATTATTTTGATAATATCAATAAAGCCATCACTCGTATTGAAAACATTGTCAAAGGCTTGAGAGTTTTTTCTCGCCTTGATTCAGAACAACTTTCAAGCTTTAGTTTTTCTGATCTTGTGAAAGAGACCTATGATCTTTTGTTTGAAATTTATGAAAAAAGTGGCGTTAGAATCCAGCTCAATTTTAGGATTAAAAATAAAATAATCATTTATGGCAACAGAGGTCGCCTCCAGCAAGCAATCATCAATCTTATCGCCAATGCCAAAGATGCCCTTGAAGGAAGAGTCAATTCGCAAATTGAAATCATTTTGGACTCAGTCGATGGGCAATGCTTATTTACAGTAAAAGATAATGGATGTGGAATCGCAGAGGAAAATCTTAACAAGATTCTTGAACCATTCTTCACAACAAAAGAAGTGAATAAAGGAACGGGTATTGGTCTTGCTCTCGTGAATTCAATTATTAAAGAGCATGATGGTCAGCTTGAGATTAAGAGTCAAATCAATGTGGGCAGTGAATTTAAAATTATACTCCCAATACAAAACATGAATGAAGCAGAAGTGAGGGAAGTTCTTAGCCAAACTCAGGAAACTAAAACCAAGGAAGCTTCAAAATATAATGTTTTGGTTGTTGATGATGAGGAGGGCCTTAGAGAAATTTTATCTTATATCGTCGAGACACTTGGACATAAAGCAATTAGTGCTGAAAATGGCAAAAAAGCGTTGGAGAAGCTCAATTCTCAAACAGTAGATCTTATTATCTCGGATATGAAAATGCCGGTACTCGATGGAATAGGGCTTCTTCGTGAAGTTAAAAGCAAGATACCTAAGCCCCCTAAATTTGTCTTTATTTCTGGTGGAGTAGATATGGAAGAGAGCGAGTTGAATCATTTAATCTCAGAGTGCCAGGGGATTATTAGTAAGCCCTTTACCAAAGAGAGTGTCTCTAAAGCCATCTCGGTTGCCTTTGAGCTTGATAAGAGGTAATGAGTACTGAGAGGTAATTTATGTCTGAATCTATTCCTGCGATTGTGCCTAATGCTTTTAGAATCGTGATTGAACTCGAGCAACCAGAGTCTCGTATGGATAACGTACTGTTAAATGCATTAAGAGACCAAGAAGAGAATGAAAAGCTAAGAAACATCTCGAGAACAGCACTCAAAGAATTATTTAATCAAAAAAAGATTCTTATTAAGGGCCAAAGGGCTAAGTCATCTTCAGCTCTAGCTAAGGGCAAAACCTACGTCGATATTTTAGGTTTTTGATTTCTTCTTCCATAGATTAAAAAAATCACTGATCTTTTGACAAAATTTTTCCTTCTCCTTGCCCTCTTCTAATGAGAACAGCTCATTGACGGGAGTATCAAGGGCCAAAGAAATTTTAAGTGCTAACTCCACTGAAGGGTTTTTACAACCTGTCTCTATGGCAATGATGGACTGCCTAGAACACCCCACCATTTCGGCGAGCTGCTGTTGAGAGAGGCCACCTTTTTTTAGGCGCAGCTCTTTAAGTGTGTTTGAAAGATTCATAAAAATATATGTAAACTAAACTTTACATAATGTAAAGCAGACTTTACATATGTCTTATGAAAACTTTGAAAAAACTTTTAAAACTCAGTCGCGAAGAATGGCCTCTCTTAGGTTGGGGGATGTTATTCCTGGCCATCAGTAGTGCCGCTCTTCTGGCCTATCCTCACTCGATTAAACGTATTATTGATGAAGCAATTGCCAACAAAGATCAAAGCCAACTTAATTTAGCCGCCCTGTTTGCCTTAGGTTTATTCGTCATTCAGTCAGTAACCTCTGCTCTTCGTTACTACTTCTTTACTTTGGCCGGTGAAAAAACAGTCAAGCGGTTAAGAGAGAAACTCTTCTCGCAGATACTCAATCAAGATATGGTCTTCTTTGACCGCCAGAAAACCGGTGAGCTCATTGGAAGACTCTCAAGTGATACGGCCTTACTTCAAAATGCCTTAAGCGTGAACATTTCAATGTTGGTCAGAGCACTTGCTCAAGCGGTGGGGGGCTTGGTGATGTTGTTTATGACTTCCTACAAACTCACCATTTTTATCTTAGTCATCATTCCACCTTTGGGTCTTCTCGCTGCTAGATTTGGAAAAAAAGTAAAAGCCATATCAAGAAACACTCAAGATGCGCTCGCCACTTCAACAGGCGTGGCAGAAGAAGGGATCTCAGGCATTCGAACAGTGAAAGCTTTTGCTCAAGAAAAATTTGAGATCAATCGCTACAGTCATCGTCTTGAAGAATCATTTAAAATTTCAAAAAGCAAAATCCGCGTGATCGCGAGTTTTACGAATCTTGTCTCGATGGTTGGCTTTGCTTCGCTCGTCTTTATCGTTTGGTACGGCGGAACCATGGTGATCTCTCAAGAGATGACAGTTGGAACTCTGACTTCGTTTCTTCTTTACGTGATGACCGTCGCATTTTCTGTGGGAATGTTAGGAAGCCTTTGGACGGATTTCATGTCGGCTTTTGGCGCCAGTGAGAGAATATTTGGCATTCTTGAAATGCATCCTGTGATTAAAAGTGGCGAGAGAAGAATAGAGAAGAAGGATGGGCAACTTGAATTTAAGGATGTGACTTTCTCCTACCCAGCTCGTGCAGAGTATCCAGTGCTCAAAGGAATAAATTTCTCGATAGCTCCTCAAGAAACAGTAGCGGTCGTTGGAATATCTGGTGCGGGTAAATCAACTCTTGTTCAGTTATTGATGCGATTTTATGACGTTTCTTCGGGCAATATTCTTATCGGTGGCCATCCGATTAATCAGTATCACCTTAATGATCTTCGTGAATCCATTGGGCTGGTTTCTCAGGAGCCAATTTTAGTTTCCGAATCATTGTTTGATAATATTCGTTACGGTAAGCCTCAAGCCTCTAGAGAAGAAGTCATCAATGCTTCTAAGCTTGCTTTTGCTCATGACTTCATCATGGGATTTCCTGATCAATATGAAACCTTAGTCGGTGAGAGAGGGATCCAGCTCTCTGGTGGTCAGAAGCAACGTGTGGCGATTGCAAGAGCTATTTTAAAAAATCCCAAACTTCTCATTCTCGATGAAGCCACCAGTGCTCTTGATGCGGAAAGCGAACATCTGGTTCAGAAAGCCTTAGAAGAGCTAATGGGGAAGAGAACCACAATGGTCATAGCCCATAGATTATCAACCGTTAAGCGCGCTGATCGAATACTCGTGATGCAAGACGGACAAATTGTGGAGACTG
Source organism: Bacteriovoracaceae bacterium (assembly GCA_019752535.1). Lineage (GTDB taxonomy): Bacteria > Bdellovibrionota > Bacteriovoracia > Bacteriovoracales > Bacteriovoracaceae > UBA6144. The sequence goes on along the minus strand of JAIEMA010000005.1, from coordinate 75,095 downwards.
GAAGTCATCAAGAACTAATGAAAAATGAAAACGGTCAGTACCATAAATTAGTAGAAAAACAGTTTGAACAAAACAGGGAGAATGTATGAGTAGAGATATTTTAGCAAATGATTCTTTGTCACCGGAAGCCTTAGCCGCGATCACAAGTTTTCATCCAGATATTGTGAAGGAAGTCAAAGATGCCGTCGCCAATAATAAAGTTGTTGTTGTCGGTATGGCGCAAAACCCAGTGGTGAGTAAAGCGCGTAAAGCACTCACGGAAGCCAATGTTCCATTTAAGTATCTTGAGTATGGAAGTTATTTTTCTAACTAGAAAAAAAGATTAGCAATCAAGTTATGGAGCGGATGGCCTACTTATCCACAAGTTTTTGTGAATGGTAAACTTGTGGGCGGCTATCAAGAAACCGCCCAACAAATTAAAGAGGGAAAGATTAAGGCTTAGCGCTTGTAAACACCTTCGCGCATCGCTTTCTCGTTGGCTTCAATCATTAATTGCTCGGACTCTTCTTTTGTGAGGAGTTCGGCAGTTAAGCCAAGAGATTTTGAATTACGACAAAGATTAATGGCTTCTTGTCTGTTGTAAGCGCCAGAGTATGCATTGATGGCACAAGTAGCTGTTGCCACTGAAGCGTAGGGACTGCTGCAAAGATCTAAACTTTCAGATTTTGAAAAAATACCTGTGTAGGCTTTTACGGCACACTCTGAAGGGCCAGTTGAATAGGCTCCAGCACAAAGATTAATTGATTCTTCTTTTGAAAAAGGTCCAGAGTAAGCAGCGATGGCACAGCGTGCAGGCGCTTCAGATCTCGAACCAGCGCAAAGTCTGATCGACTCTTCTCTAGAGAAAGGGCCTGAGTACGCTACAGTCGCGCAGCTTCCAGCATCTCCGCCGCCTGGTGTTCCGCCGCTTCTTGGAACGCAAGAGTAGGGACGGCCGTTGATTTCCATATCTACTCGTTGAGCAAAGACATTAAGTGATAATAAAAGGGCAGAAAGGCTAAATAGCAATTTCATAGAAAACTCCTGTGTGTAGTTATCTATTAATTAACAACCTCAAGTTGGTTACGGATAGTGGCAAGGTGGCCCCAATAAGGTGGTATTTTCTAACAAATAGCTATTTTGGTCTCGGTTCTAGAAGAAACAGAACTGTTATATTAAAGCCATTGATCTAAATCCTCTAAGATACTTTTCATGGGAAAGCCAAGAGAGATCGTGTCCTCATTGATTCGAGAGGTGAGGTCACTTCTCTCATCAACAATTGTGTCTTGAGCAGCGTAAAGTACTCCAGCGATTTCTCCCGATTCACTAATAATGGCCGAACCAGAGTTACCAGGTATGGCGGGACAATGTTCAAGTACGTTATCTCTTCCGTTAGAGGTATCAGTCGAAACTTCACAGTTTAATTTAATGATTCGACCTTCAGCCGCAGTGACATGATCCACGACAAAGGGGTGAACTGTGTCTCCACTTTTAAAACCTTCGCGATTAATTTTTAGAGGGGTTGTATGAATAGTTCTATCCAGTTCAATTAAGGCATAATCTTGATTAGATAAATCTGTACGTGAACGACCGATATGATTGTGCCTAAATAAGACTTGATTGCAGCGAGCTATCTCATACCCACCGGCCTGAGTTTTAAAGACAGCGTAGAATCCATCGCAGACTTGCTCAAGAGAGCCGTGTTCAATGCAATGAGAGTTTGTCAGTAATAAGCGCTCACCTACAAGTGAACCGGAGCACATTGAGCTATTTTCTGCATCTTCAAAGTTAATGATAAATAATCTGGCGATGGAATCAGGGCAGTCACCAGTGGGACAGCTGAGATCCTGCTGGGCCATTAACATATTCATCATTTCTGGAGTAAGTGTGACTTTCTTTCGGGCAGAACTTGAGTTCCCCTTTGAGCAGGCCACAACCGTAAGGCATAAAGCGAGTAGGAGAATGATTCGATTCATCCTCTAAGCATAGGGCTTAAATCCTTTATGAACTGTCGCTGTGAATTTTTTACTTAGTGATTCCCATGAAATGCACACCCTTTAGAGTGGCATGCCCCACGAACTTTTTAATATAGTCCATGAAGGGCTCTTGGCGCACATGTTTGTCCCCACCTGAAGAGGCGTGGCGTAGCATAGTGATTCCATTGACTTGAAAGATAAAGCCTTGATGAGAGACATTCATATGCGTGCCTGCAACACTTGTGAGATCCCAGTTCGGACGCACAAAATTCACAATACTTCCGTGTGGAATTTTTCTTAAAACTTCAGGATGTTTTACCAGCCAATCAATAGCAATATAATCGAGGGTGGCGTATTCGGCTTTAAGGTTTAAACCTTCGGCTCTCCACTCTTCTAATCGAAGAGTTAATTCTCTTTGAGGGATGTCGAAAACGCGAAGTTCATCGAGTTTTTTCATTTGGTAGTGACGTGGGAGATCAATTAAGGCCCTAGCTGTCAGAATATTTTGAGGATCTACGAGTTGATGGGTGAGATCTTCAAGATAACCATTTTGAATATTATTGGGAATCCAGTCGCGACTAGGGAAATGGTTTCTTGAAACATAATCAACACGTCCGTCCGCATAGCGAATTTCACGCATATGAAGTTGAAATTCATCGGCATTACTTGAAAGCGCTAAGGAGATCATTGTTTCTACAAACGTAGTGCAATCAAAAGTATCGAAGCGCCAAAGCGGGTCTTGGTCATAGCGGCCTTGAGCTCCCTCACCAAGCGGACCCCCATCGCCATAGGGTAAGCCAATATAGTCACTAGAAAAGGCATCTAAGCGAGCAATTGTCCCATTGAGGGATGTGTGGTGAGCCAGCTCATTATCAATATCAACCTGGGCCCATGCTCCCAAGGAGAGGGTGAGGAGGAATAAGAAGATTTTCATGGCCCCATCCTGGCAAAAGCCTAAACGGATCGTCTAGGGGGCGGTAAAAAGGTTATGTATAAGTCTTGTTAAGTCCCTTAATTAACGACATTCGCTATATAAGGTGGATGAAAAATTTATTTATTTTAACTTCGCTTCTTTTTAGTACTTTCTCTTTCGCTCAATGCACAGGGGCCGAGAGAGTTTTTAAAACCGTTGATCCCATCGATCAGACTCCTTGGGATATTTCGACCAAAGAGTATGTGCCAGCTAAAAAAAGCTCAGTCGTTTTTATCGTCCCACCGATTGTGGGAGAAACAGTTCTAGATAGAAGACTTGCGGCTAAATTCTGCGCTAACGGTATGGCCGCTTATATCGTTCAAGTCGTAAAGATTGTGGCCCCAGAAAGAGAAGCTGTTGATCTCTCGATTCATGATGAATCTTACGTTCGAGCGCAAGGCGGAGTGAGCAGCATTATTGATATTCTTGAATCTGAAAATAAATTCACTGGTCGTTATGGAATTCTCGGAATGAGTCTTGGAGGCATGCTCTCAGCTTATGTCGCAGGCTCTGAGCCCAGAATTATCGCAAGTGTGATTGCCGCTGGTGCGGGAAATGCTGCTGGAGTTTTAGCGACAAGTGATCAAGAGTTAGTGGTCAAGCAAAGAGAGACACGTCTTTCGACTCTTGGATTTCCAAACGCGCAAGCTTATGAAGAAGCGCTCAGAGCCGCTATTCCTCATGATCCCTTAAGTGTAGCCGGAAATATCCAGCCAAATTCGATGTATTTATTTATTGCTAATAGCGATACGACAGTTCCCACGAAGTATCAGTTGCAACTGAGAGATGCCGTGAAAGAGCCCTTGGTGTTTAGAATTAATTCTGCTCACAGAAATGCATTAATTAAAGCAGGCACGATCCACGCAGGGAAAATCACATCGTTTCTTCTTCGTCGTCTTTAGTTTTTAATCTATTTTCTAATTCGAGAAGATATTCATTTCGAATATCTTCTTTGAGATCAAGCTTCATCACTTCAGTCATCAATTCTTGAATTTCAATTTCTGAGAGCTTGCGATATCCAGCAAGATCAAACCAGGCGTTGCCCCATTTCTTGCTTGGGATCTTCCATGGTGAGGCGCTTCCGGCGCGAACACCAGCAAAGAAAAGATTCGCAATCACGACACCAGCTTTGTCAGTCACACACTGCTTAAGACTTTTATCAGCTAGAATTCTTTCTTCTTTTGTTCCTCCTCCCCAGAAGCGGAGGTCATGGGCGACACAACATTCATGCCAGAGGCCACGGCGATAAACGGTTCCATCCGGAGCCATCGTGCAGCCATCAGTGGCAAAGGTGCGCATCTGGCCTGCATACAGAGAACTTGATAACAGGCTTAAAACCAAAAACATCTTCATCTATTTATTATAGCCACTCTTAGGACCTTAAGTGGAAGTTTGAAAGACTTACAGGTCATCATTTCAACAACTTAAAGCAAAACACTCAGGTTCTAGGGCGATTGAACCGATAAGCACGCATTGGAGATCTGATGAAAATTAAAGTCTTAGCCTTACTTATGGTGATGTCCCTTAACTCTTGGGCGTTAAGTGGAAAGAAAGTTTTTAAAGAATCCAACATGCGACAGAAGGTCATGTTGCTCAAAGAGTATAAGGCCTTCTTTGCTCAAATCAATGAGAGGCTCTCTGGTTGGGAAGAAAAGAGAAGAGCCACATTTTTTAAATTAATGAATGAAGCTTGGGCCGATGAAGCCCTTGATTGTATTTATGCGGGCTGGCCTAGTAAAAGAGTGGGTGCCTATTGTTCTTCTCCCACAAAACATAATCCAAATTATCAAAATGGAAGTTGTGCCGCCAATGAAATGCAATGTCAGCCTATGCTCTTTGGTGAAGGCCTTTGTACATCAACATTAACTTCAACTGATAGAAGTCGAGCCTTCTCGAATTGCGATAAAAAATTTCAAGAAAGTGGTAAATCGATCGAAGATGTCATTCGCGATATTAAGGCTAAAGGAAAAGAGCCTCAACTCTTAGAGCTTTTTGATTTTGCAGATAAAATATGTGCTCAGAGTGTTCAAGCTGGTACGGGCATGTGCGGTCGTCTTCAAGCGGCAGTACTGAGGGCCCGTGCGGGGTATGCAAAAATTGCAGCAGAAGTCATCGTTAACAGTGAAGTGGTCAATGATGCGACTGTGCAGAATGATCTGCTAAATGTTGCTGGTAATATTGATGTTATCTCAAATGCCACAGAAAATGCGGGGCGGTCTGTCGCCGATTGCAACCCCGATGGCAGTAAGATTGTACCTACAAGCTCTTCTGAAGATCTTCCTCCTTTTGAAAGGATCGAGCCGCGTCCATTCGAATTCGAATTCTCCACAAGTCAAGGTGGAGTGGATGTCGGAATACAAAATACCTATCTTAAAGATAAAAATGATCCGAATCTTCGCCCTACTGGATTTGAATTCAGAATGTCAGGGCCTAATGAAATGGCCGGATCTCCCATTGATCCAACTGAGAGAGTGGAGAGAAATTGGCATTTCGTTTCTTCAGACAACTCAAAGAGAGAAACATATCTCTGGGTTACTGACGATGCGGGGTCTGGTTATCTCTCGCAGTTAATGGAGTCAGTGATTTTAATTGTTCCAAGAAAAACGCCGCCTAAAACTGAAGTGGTAGGTGACGAGTGGCATGTGACCTTGGCCACAGGTGAGAAAGTTATATATGACAAAAAGACCAAGCTCATTAAGTCTGGAGTGCTTTCAGAAGGAAAAGTGGACCTGAATCCTAATCGCTTTGAAAGAAAGTTTGCTCCAATCACTTATTCAGGAAAAGGAATTAGCATTCGTGTGGATAAGCGAGGAGAAGATCCTCGTTTAATTCCAGGCAATGCAGTGATCACGCAAAATGGAAAGAGCTGTAAAGTTCCTGCTCGTGAACTCTGGAACGACACAGACATTAAATATGCAGATGATGCTGAACTTTTAAAATTTTTAAACCTTAAGTGTGGAAATAAATTTAGCTTATGAAAAATTTAATACTAGCGAGTGCTCTCTTCTCGATTCAGGCTTTGGCGCAGAACACTCATGAAGCCGTCAAAGAGATTGATAAGTTAAATGCCTCAAAACTAGGTTCGCCTCCCTGTTTAAGTTGTGAGGAGATGAAGCATGGATTTCCGGCGCCACCTCAAAGCGATCTTCCTCCGTTTCAGCGAGAAGTTCCAAGACCTCTTCAGTTTGAATATTCTACAAACGGTAAGGGTATTGATAAAGATATGAGGAATACCTATATCAAAGATAAAAATGATCCAATCCCTCGTCCCACTGGTTTTGAATTTACGATGGGTGGGCCAAACGCGATGGCCGGAGCTCCGATTGATCCAGCGGAGAAAGTGGAGAGAAATTGGCATTTCGTCTCCACTGATAATTCAAAGAGAGAAACTTATCTTTGGATCACTGATGATGCAGGCTCTGGATACCTTTCTCAGTTAATGGAATCTGTGATTTTAATCGTTCCGCGCAAAACTCCTCCTAAAGCGGAAGTTGTAGGAGATGAGTGGCATGTGACCTTGGCCACAGGTGAGAAAGTGATCTATGACAAAAATACCAAGTTAATTAAATCGGGAGTGCTCAAAGAAGGGAAAATTGATTTGAATCCCAATCGCTTTCAAAGAAAATTTGCTCCAATTACTTATTCAGGAACTGGTATTAGTATTCGTGTGGACAAGCGTGGAGAAGACCCACGACAAATTCCAGGTAACGCCGTGATCACTCAAAATGGTAAGACCTGTAGTGTGCCAGCTCCACTTCTATGGAAAAATGCTGATTTTAGTTTTGCTGATGATGCTGAACTTTTAAAATTTTTGAATCTTAAATGCGGGAATAAATTTACATTATGAAAAAGCTCTTAATTTTTCTCACGGTGATGAATTCTATCGCTTATGCTTCTCCAACTTTAGTTAAAGAGATAGACCAGTTAAATGAATCGAAGCTCGGATCTGCCCCCTTGCTTAACTTGTGAAGCCTCAGCTCCTCCTGCAAGCGTCTACACTCCTCAACAAGCTCTAGAAGATATTAATGCAGGAAAGTTGAAATTCTTGGGAAGAGATTTATTTCCCGGAAGTGATCAAAATAGAACCTGTGTATTCAAAACAGAAAGAGCTTATGTACTTTATCGAAACTGCATGGCCAATCGCAAAGAAGCGCCTGCCACAGATATTGAAGTGATCTCTTTTGAAGGTGGAGTAGTTGGTTGGTATGTAGAAAATTATCAAAACACCGAGCGCATCAGTAAAATGCCCAGATCTTCTTATGATGGTACTTGGCGCATTAGTGCTTATGCTTCTCCCTCCCTCTCTCCAGATATGAATCTCACTCAGCTTAAAGATTATATGGCGACAAATATCGTTGGAAATACCAACGGGGCTTGCTGGATTGGCTCTACTGGTGGAGCAAAAGATATGAGCACGAAGGCTAAATGTTTCGGTAGCGTTGGTTCACGTCAAGCGCAGTGGGCACCAGAGGCAGAAAGTTTTTGGATGAATCCACCAGACTCATGGGTAAAGACTCATCAGGATTTAAGAAAACAAGTTGAGACTGTTCCTTTTTAAAAAACAGTCTTGATTAGAATCCGAATAGGTCTACTCTTCCTTCACCAGATCTGATGAGTTCCGGAATGCCTTCACTAAATGAAATAATGGTCGTGGGCCCTGTGAAATCGTTTTCACCTGAATCTAAAATTAATTCAATCTGATGACCGAACTGCTCTTCAATGAGGCCTGACCAGATGGGAAGTTCTGGTTCATGGTCTTGGAGCATCTCAGCCGTCACGTGAGTGCCGATCACGACACCGCCGTGCACGTCTAAAAGCTTCTGTAAGAGCTTTGAAGGAGGAAAGCGTATCCCAACTTCATGGTCAGTCTTTGAAGCTTTGAGATACTTAATAATTTTTTTCTGGGCCTTAAAAATAAAAGTGTAGGAGCCAGGGACAACACGGCGAAGAAGTCTAAAAGTTGTGTCTGTGATGACAGCGATTTCACTCGCATCGGCAAAATTAGAGCAGAAGACAGTAAAATGTTTGGTGTTATCCACATGACGAAACTGATAAAGCCGATCGACACCCTGCTTATTATACGGGTCAGCTAAAACCACCCAATTGGTGTCCATGGGCATACAAAGAAGCCCCCCATTTCTGAGAATTTGGGAGGCTTTTGTTAAAATTCGATCGTCAGGATTTTCAGAAACTATGTAGTCGATCACGTTGAAGCGACGTTCATCTCTCTGCCAAGAGACTTCGAGCGGCGCTCAAAGTAGTTTTGATTTTCTTCTTTTTCGGACTCTTCTTTGCAGATGATGCACATTTCAGAAGTAGGTCGGGCCAGAAGGCGAGTGAAGCTTATTTCACCACCGCAATCATCGCACATGCCATATTGCTCAGTGTCGACTGCGGCGATAGCTTTGAGAACTTTTTTGTAATACAGCGCTTCACGATTTGAGAAACGCATGTCTGCAGCAAGTAGAATGTTGTCGTTTGCGGCGTCAACTTCGTCCTTGGCTCCAGTCAGTGAAGCACTTTCGTACTCCGCTTTTTTAACGGTGAAGTTCCCACGAATTCTCTCAGCTTCCGTGTGCAACTTTTCTTTTAGCGCGGCCAAGTGTTGCTTGGTCAAATGCTTATTAAGACGGGCCATACTTCAATCTCCTTAGAAGAGGGTCTGTCCGATGTGTGTCAGATGATTACAGCGGTTCGATCAAACTCTGCCAAGTACGCATTGTCTTACATCGGTTCAAAAGCGCTGACATTTGCTTACAAAATCGTGAGTTTTATAAAGGTTGAGTTAAGAATGCGTCAGTTTTTTGGCGAACTCTAGACTCAAATTGCACTCTTCGCATTCAATAGTGACAAGGAAGTTTTTTTGCCCGTTGTGCTGAATGATCACAACTGAAACACAGCAAGATGCCTTGAATGGCATTGATAAATTTTTGGGCTGGGGCAAAGGATTTAGCATGAGCTTAACAGGGAGGTTCTATGATTCGTTTTGGAAGTAAGCCTTTTGAGATCGATTTATTTTACCGTCCTGGTCTTCACATGAGTGAGACAGAACTTCTTAAATTTCATCAAGAGATTCTTGCAGTCGCCTCCTCTTGCTTGGATGAAATTCCTTTTTACCAGTGTCTTACTGGTCAACGTGAGCAATACAGCCGCTTAGCGATCTCAGTCGCACGTGACCCAGATGGAAGAATGATTGGCTTTTGTTCGGCCTATCTTCTAGAAGCTCCGGAGATTGGAAATATTCTTCACTTGGGTCTTACTTGTGTGCGACCAGACGCCAGGGGCGGGGGCCTAACTCATAAGCTCACTTCAAAGGTTGTGATTGGTCATCTCGTGAAAAATTCTTGGCTAGAGCCTGTTTGGATTTCAAATGTCGCTTGTGTTCTCTCTTCTTTAGGAAACGTAGGTCTCTATTTTGAAGACGTCTATCCTTCTCCTTTTTTAAAGCAAGCCAGCAATGAACATTTGGCGATTGCAAAAATGATTGATGAAAAATATCGCTGGGAGCTCTTTATTGATAAAGAGGCCATCTTTGATCGCAAGAATTTTGTCTTCCGTGGATCTGTGAAAGGAAATATGTTCCAAAAAAATGAGCAGGATCAGCGTTTCCGCCATCGCGAGGACTGGTTGAATCTCTTCTATGGTAATTTGATGGACTTTAGAAATGGAGATGAGGTTTTACAGATCGGAAAAGTCAGCTTTATGGCCTTCCCCAAACATCTCGCTCGATCATTAAAAAGAAAATGGATGCCCGCCCTTGAAACACAAGAGGCGGCTTGCTCATAATACAGTCTTAAAGGCATACTAAGAGAAACCTTTTAGGAGTCTTCTATGCCTTTGCATCCTCAATTTGTGCATTTTCCACTCGCGCTCTCTGTGATTATTCCTCTTTTAGCAGTCGCCATCATGGTGATGATTAAGCAGAAAGCTTTCTCGCCCATGGTTTGGGGGTTAGTGATCGGTCTTCAAGTTCTCACGACTGCCACAGGTTATCTTTCGATGAATCTTGGTGAGAGTGAGGAAGATGTTGTTGAAAAAGTGGTTGAGAAAAAACATATCAGTGAACATGAAGAAAAAGCGGAAGTCTTCGTGGCTTTTTCAGTAGCCGCCACAGTCGTGGCTATTTTGGTCTTATTTCTTAAGGCCGAACTGCAGCTCTATTTCATGATGTTGAGTTTTGTGATTATGCTCGCTCAATGTTTTACCGCTTATCGCACTGGAGAGAGTGGCGGAGAGCTCGTGTATGTCCATAAGGCGGCCAATGCTTACAAACTCGATGAGGTTGAGTCCCAGGGCCTTCTGCCTACGCCTGGGGTGAATACATCGGAATCCGCTCTTCCTGTCGATGATCAAGATTACGGAAAATCAGAAACTGAAGAATCTGAGGATGAAGAAGACAAAGACGAATAACTTATTTCGTTAACTCATCGATTGTTTTTTCAAACATCTTTTTAAATTCATCATAGTAAAGTCCCGTGCCCGGCCCATTAAAGCCGGCATGGACTTTCATGACTTTATGATTCTTATCCAAAAAAATAGTTGTAGGAAATGAAATGAAATTTTTCATTCCAGGAAGCTTTTCGGCTGGTTTATCTGCACTTGAACTTCCTGCTAAAAGGACTGTGTAAGGGATGGCACGTTTTTTAGCGACCATTTTAAGATGCGAGAGAGCTTCTTTCTCACTCAGTGCCCGCTCAAATGAGAGAGCAATAATTTCAACGCCACGATTCTTATTCTGCTTGTACCATGGTCCTAAAAAGCCCAGCTCATCAATACAATTGGGGCACCATGAGCCAAAGATCTGAACAATCACAGGTTTACCAGTAAAGTCTTTGAGGCTCACTTTCTTGCCATCGAGATCTGGAAAGGTGAAATCCAGAGTCTCGACTTGGGTTTGTGAGAGAGGATCGGGGAGAGTGGCTTTATCATTTCGAGTCGCCGTAAATTTTGTTGTCGACTTTCCTGCGATCACACCAGAGAGGGTGCTGCCTTCAAGCTTTCCGGTAAAGAGAAAATTATACACGCCATCGAAGGTTGCCGCTTCAAAGGAATCATCGGCGACCACGCCATTGATATAACGATAATCACCTGTAACTGTCATGATAGAGGCGTGAAGAGAATTTCCTGATTGATCAAAAAGTAAAACGGCTTGAGATTTAGTTCCATCTTCCTCAATCATCTCCATTGACCACTTCCCACTCAGATCAATTTTGGGTTTGTTGGCCGGAAGTTTAAAGCGACGAATGTTGCCATGAGTTCCCACAAGAGGAATGCGCTCTTCAGGAGATTTATTAGGCTTCACAAAATAGCCACGAATAAGATTGGGAGAGAGAGAAGTGAACTCTAAATAGTTTTGGTAGGTTTGAAGGGGAAGAATCCACTTACCCTTTGAAACGATGATTTTTTCTATATCGATTCGCTCTTTCCCATTCACCAGAACTGCACTCCAGCCATGTCGACCTGGTTCGAGTTCCATTAAAAAAGGGACTTCTGTGTTCGGGTATTTAAGCTCAAACTTCCAGACGCCCGATTTTGGTGCATCGGAGCGGCGCGCGAGTGCAGAAAATGTAAACGATAGAGTCAGAATAAGAATAAACAGGCGCAACATAATCGACCTCACTCATTGCCCATAAACGTAGGATTGGGATACCATCTTTCTTCATTTTGCCTAGGATGTCACTCTTGAGAAATTTTCTTATCGGTCAGCGTTGGATCAGTGAGTCAGAACCAGAATTGGGTCTAGGCATGGTTATGGAGTCAGAAGCCAAAACAGTGATGGTGTATTTTCCCGCTGCAAAAGTGGAACGTCGCTATGGAACACAAACAGCACCGCTCAGACGTATTCAATTTATGGCCGGCGATGAAATTCGCCTGCAAGATGGCAGCACTCATCTCGTAACGGACGCTCAAGAAAAAAATGGTCTTGTGACTTATCTCACGGCGGCCGGTGCTGTTGCGGAGACTAATCTCTCTGACACTCTTTCTCTCTCTCGCCCCGAAGAGCGTTTGTTTGCTGGTCAAGTGGATTCAAATGATCTTTTTAAAATTCGCTATGATCTTCTGCTTAATCAAAGAAATCTTTTTCTCTCCCCTGTTCGTGGATTCACTGGCCCTCGCTTAGCCTTGATACCTCATCAACAATATGTGGCCCATGAAGTGGCCACTCGTCCACGCCCACGTGTGATGCTGGCGGATGAAGTGGGGCTAGGAAAAACCATTGAAGCCGGTATGATTTTGCATCATCTCATCATGACCGGTCGAGCGGAGCGAGCACTTATCATTGTTCCAGATTCATTAGTGTATCAGTGGTTCGTGGAGATGCTCAAAAAGTTTAATCTCTCTTTTGCCACTATTAATCATGAGTCTGAACTTGAAGAGGGGGATAATCCTTTTGAAGATCAGCAACTCTTTATTGTCTCGCTTCGCTACTTGATGCAAAACCCATGGCTTTCAGATTGTATCTTGAATGATGAATGGGACATGCTGATCGTTGATGAGGCCCATCAGTTGCGCTGGAATCCAGGCAATCCCTCAGCAGAGTATCAATTGATTGAGAAAATTGCAGAACATACAGAAGGCTTAATTCTTCTCTCTGGTACTCCTGAGATTTTAGGTCTTGGCGGTCACTTTGCTCGCTTGCACCTTTTAGATCCTCAGCGCTTTCATGATTATGACAAATTCTTAGAAGAACATGCTGGCTATGAAGAGATTTCAGCGATTGCTAAATTCTTAAGTGCTGAGAAAGCTCTCACCGCCACTCAAGAGAAAAAACTTAAGGCCCTTGATTTAAATGTCCCCAAAACGAAAGAAGAGCGTGAGAAAACACTCGCCGATCTCCTTGATCGTCACGGAACGGGAAGAGTGTATTTCAGAAATACCAGAAAGCGCATGGCGAGTTTTGCGGAATTTTTCCCTAAACGTGTGCTGCATCCTCATCCTATCAATCCTGGTAAAGGGAAGAATGCTGAAAAACAAGAATACACTCAAAAAGTAGAATGGTTGGTCGAGCACTTAAATGCCACAAAAGAAGCGAAGACACTTCTTCTTTGTCATGACAAAGAGATGGTGGTGCAACTTGAAGCGAGTCTTAAGCAGCTCACATCAGCGAAGGCCGGTGTGTTTCATAACGGGATGCCTTTGTTGCATCGTGACCGTGCAGCCGCTTGGTTTATGGACCCAGAAGGGGCGCAGATTCTACTATCGACTGAAAATGGAGCAGAAGGGCGCAACTTTGAATTCGCTCAGCATTTAATTCTCTTTGATCTCCCAAAACTTCCTGATTTGCTTGAGCAACGTATTGGTCGCTTGGATCGTATCGGACAGAAAAATGATATCAACATCCACGTGCCGTATCTTTTGGGTGGATCAGAAGAAATTCTCTTCCGCTGGTATCATGAAGGGCTTGATGCCTTTGAATCTTCTCCGCGTGGAGCCTCTGAGCTTTACGCCACGGTGAGACCTGATCTTATTGCTTTGATCGAAGCGGGAAGTCTTGAGGAGAAGGCACTGGCGGCTTTGATCAAGAAAACGAAAAAAGAACATGAACAAATTGAGGAGCGTCTAGAAGAGGGACAAGATCGTTTGGTCGAACTCAATTCTTATGATGAGATTAAGGCCCAAGGACATATCACGGCACTTAAAGAGACCGAAGGCTCTCCAGTGCTTCGTGATTTTATGCTCTCCCTTTGTGAGCGACTAGGTGTGGATGTCGAAGATTTGGATGGCACGAGTTATTTCTTAAAGCCTAGTGATAATATGTATCTTCCTCACTTCCCGGGTCTTCCGCATGAAGGGATATCTGTGACGTTTTCTCGCGAAATTGCACTCAAGCGACCTGAGTTGCATTTTCTCACCTGGGATCATTCGATGGTTTTAGGAATTATGGATTTGATCTCTTCTAAAGAGCTTGGCAACGTGACGGTTTCAAGTTGGAAAGCCAAAGCACCTGAGCCTTTTTTGATTGAAGCTTTTTTCACTCTTCAATGCCTTGCTGATAGAAAGCTTCAACCTCAAAAATGGTTCCCACCCACTCCACTTCGCGTCCTTTTGAACGCCAAGGGAGTGGATATGACTCAAAAAATTCCTAAGAAGATGGTCGATGATGGAGTTGTCTCGGGAGCGCCCGATAAAATCGCACAGGTCAGAACACTGCCCCGTGAAGTCGTGAAAGAGCTTTTAAAGAAAGGTAAAGAGTCGGCCGTACCACGGGCGAAGCAGTATAAAGAGAAGTTTCTTTTAGAGATGAAAACTAAGTTCGATAGTGAGATCGCTCGTTTAGAGAAACTTCGTGCCGTAAACCCCACAGTTTCATTGCAAGAGATTGTGACCATGAAAACACAGAAACTAAAATTAGAGAAGGCCATGAATGAAGCACAATTGAATCTCGATTCATTGCGTATCATTTTATAAGGAGTAATTATGCAAGAGCTAACAGATGACACCATTATGGATGTAATTGAAAAAGAGCCGATCGTTTTGATTGATTTTTTTGCTTCTTGGTGTGGCGCTTGTCGCGTGGCCGCTCCGATGTTTGAGAAGGTCGCCAAAGAATTTAATATCCCTATTTTTAAAATCGATGTGGAGAAAAATCCTAAGATTAAAGAGATGGTGGAGCTTCCAGGCCTCCCGTCAGTGGGTGGATTTAAAAACGGAGAGCCTCAAGATTTAGTGAGCATTACTAAAGAAGAGGGTTTTAGAGAGTTCGTTCAAAAATTCAAAGGCTAGAAAATGGATATCAAAATTATCAAAGAGCTTGTGCAAAAATATTCTGTGGATGAACTTAATAAGTTTGCAGATGAATTTGAATCAACGGGCGTAGCTCCTGTGAAAACTCAAGATGATCCCGGTGATCAGATGAGTGATTACCTGCAGGCCGCAGAAGTCAAAGCTGTCATGGATCAAGGCAAACCTATGAATGATGCGCTTAGAGAGTTCGCTCAACGAGTGCGTGGAGTTTTAAAATGAAAATTCGTCCAGGTCTCTATCCTGATATTCAAACCATTGCCGATCTTCAAGTCACCATGGCCTGGGAGACGGAAGAGTTTAAACTTGATCCCGCCACGGTTTTTAAAGGTGTCTCGGCTGTGATTGATGACCCTTCAAAAGGGAAGTATTGGGTGGCGGAAGTGGAAGGGAAGCTTGCAGGCTGTCTTTTGACTGTACCAGAGTGGAGTGACTGGAGAAATGGAACGATTTTATGGATTCACTCAGTTTATGTTTTAAAAACTCACCGCGGTCAGGGTCTCTATAAAGCCCTCTATCAGCATGTCCAGAAACTTGTATCAGATAACCCTCAAACCTATAAAGGCATTCGCCTTTACGTGGACAAGAGAAATACTTCAGCCCAAGAGGTGTACACCAAGCTTGGGATGAACGGAGAGCACTATCAGTTGTTTGAGTGGATCCCTTAGAAAACTACTGTTCGTGAATCTGGCTGCTCACTAGTCATAATAATAAGTTTTGTCAGCATATTGCTGAAGACTGCAGCATTGCTGCTTGTGAGTTCTGCCTCAGGTGCAGTTTCTGCAAATATAAAAAACTCATCTTCAGCGTCCCACGCTTGAGTGGAGTTCACTTTTGAGATTGTGCCAAGTTTTGCAGGGAGAGTAGGAAGTAGCATCCAACCGTTATCCAACACGACACGCACGGCGCCGAAAGAATCAACGAGGAAGTTTGCGCCGTTTTTCTTCAGACCTGCGAACTTACCCATTGAACTTTTATTGCTCACTAAACCGTTCTTATCCACCGTGAAGAGCACTCCATTGGAGTCGACTAAATAATTACCGCCTTTCTCTTTTATTAACGAGGGATTAAGACCCAAGCCTGCAAGAGCTGCAGGAGCGAGTGTATAGGTAAATCCCTTCACGGTGTCGATTGTAACTAAATTTAAAATATTATCTTTTTTAATCACAAGCCAGTTGCCGCCGGACTGAACAACTTCACCCTTCTTAATCAAATCATCTTTTGAATAGGTGAAAATAAATCCGTCGCGAGTCACGACATTCATCTCGTTCTTGTCAGATATAAAGAAGCTACCACCCGAAGCCTTAAGCGCTTTAGGTCCTTTACTGTCCGTCTTCTTATAAACAAAACCTTTGCTATCAATTGTCGTTAAAAGTTGATTCTTATCGAGCAGCCAGTTTTTACCCTTAGCTACAATAGTTGTGGGAGCAATGAATTGGTTTAGGTCATACATCTTGGCTTCTGCATCGATAGAGAGAAGGACTCCATTGCTTTGAAGCACAAAAGATTGAGCGGCTGCTGTCAAAGATGTCGTGAGCGCTAAAACGCTTAAAAGCTTTTTCATAAGATTCCCTTTGTATGGGAGCCTTATAGCTTAATTTGGCAATTGAAAGTTGGGAGATGGAATTTTTTATAGAGAAGAAGAGGGGTGAGGCCGGGGTAGGGACGATGAAAAGTTTGGGGAGGGATTATTGTGAAGGATGAATTCTCATCGCCTCGGTGACGTTTTAGTGAAAGTTTGTGGTGTCCTTTCCCCCGGCTCAAATTCTATAAAGCAGTATTCGTGCCAAACAAGAAAAATGGCCAAGTGGAGAGAATTTGGTTGAAGGCTGCACAGCATGGGGGCAAAATGGAACTAGAGAGTTGACCCCGGCCGGGGTCATCTAGGCCCGGAGGATTTGTGGCAGTAACTTACATCTTTGCAGAACTCGTCGATGGTAAGAAATTCTTACACACTCTCACTCAAGCAGCAGAGAAACTCAACATCGAGTTGATGCCTTCAAAAACAGAAACGGCCGATCTTTATTTCTATACATCAAAAGATAAATACAGTTCTCAGCAAGGATTAAGAATTGCTGTAGGTAGTTGGACTAAAGAGCAGATCAAAGAGAAGTATGCAGAATTTTATTTAGAAAATAATCTTCTGGATTCCGTCTCTGCTCAGATTTTATTGTCTTGGATTATTCAGCGCCAGGAATTAAAAAAAGTTTCACCTCTTCGTCATCAGTTAGGTAATCTCGTACTTATTCTTCTAGGTCGAATTATGAGAATGAAGCAGAATGATGGGGATGATCACATCAAAAGTTTAGAGACACTTCACGAGAGATTAGGAAATCTCTATAAGGAATTTGAAGTGCTCGATGTCCCACGCTACTAGTTTTTAATTCTTAAAAACCACTGTGTTTGATCAATTCCACTTTTTTGACTTAGTTCTGCTGATTCCGGCAAATTTACTTGTGTCTGCTTGCTCTTCAAATCCTTCACCACTTGGCCGATGTTTACGTCCTGTCCCACACTCACTTCAATCTCTGTGGAAATGGATGTTCCAGACTGATCGGGTGGTGGAGCTTGCATGACAATTATACTGCCAGGAGGAGCCTGTGGTGGTGTGGGGGGAATAAATCTGAGGGCCACAGTAATAAGATAGCGAGAATTATTTTTTTTCACACAGGTCAGAGTGAGGTCATCTTGATCGACTCTAAGTTCTGCACTTTTCCCGGAAGAAACTTTGATGAAGCTCTCTTCTTTTCCTGAGTTATTTCCTTCCGTGATGACAGCACCAAAACCTTTGGTATTCACATTTATATTTTGATCTTGCTGATTCTTTTGGCTCTGCTTTGTGACTACGATATCGCACATTTCAACCGGTGCACTTGCCGCTGAAAAATGATAATAAGCCTCAGGAAGACGAGTCTTTACCCAACGCTGGAAAACTTCAATCCTTGAAGAATCGACACTCACGTTTAGACATTTTCCTTCAGGGTCAATTGCGTCTTGCCCTTTGATAAGAATTACGTTCAAAATAGGAATCGCCCTCTGTGCCTCACTGGAACTATTGAAGCACAGACGCTCAAGCGAGGGGGCCGCATGAGCATTAAAGAGGCTAAGATACATAGAAAGCATGAGAATCATGCCTCTATTATACAAGAGAGTCAGTTATGAGCGAAGAGAAGAATTATGAAGATGCCAATGGCAACCTCGTTTTTACCAGCAGTTACCTAAAACTTAAGGGATCTTGCTGTAAATCGGCTTGTCTGCATTGCCCTTATGGCTACACGTTAAAAAAACTAGGACTTCAGTTTCAAGACTGGGAGGAATCTCGAAGGGAAGAAGCTCAACAGTTTCTTAAAGATGCTGGCAAAGAGGATTTTGATCTCACTGCTTTTCTCCCTGATAATGCCAAATTCATCTCAATTAAAGAGAGAACCTGTGGTCTCATGGTGAAAAACCATATTGTTGTAAAGGGCGTTTTCTTAGGACGCCATTTCCAAAACCAGGGACTTGATAAAGACATGGTTGAATCCTATTTTTTTAATTAATTTATCTTTGCGCCAATAACACTTGCTGAGGAGCAAGACTTATCTCAGGTGGATTGGCATTTTTAAGTGATTGAAAAGCAATAAAGCTAAATAGCAGTAGGGCCCAAGGGCGCATGTGGCGAGCGGCTGCGATTAATTCTCTAACTTCCATATAGAACCTCCGTGCAGGAGAGGAGACAAACCAAACCCGTGGCGCTTGATTCCAAGCAGCGTTGGGTAACTCATGTGTGTGCGAAAAAGTTTATCTACGAAATGTAATACCTATCCAGAGCATCCAGGTCACTATCGATGGCCGTCATGATCTCTAAGAGATCCCAGGCCATCTCACTGGCCAGGCGCTGATCGACGCCATATTTTTCAGAAATTTGTGTGCAAAGGCGTGTTCCAAGTTCATTGAGAGAAAGATCGGTGTGTGTGTGTTTCATCTGTATGTCCTCCATGACAAGCAGTTAGTGAGTTCAGGGGAATCATTCTATTAAAAAAATCAATAAACGCGCAGGAGTCCCACCATCACGCCGCGGATTTCACACTCACGATCTTTAACAATGATCGGTTGCATCGTGTGATTGGCCGGGTGAAGTTCAATTTGCTTCGCTTTTTTAAAGTAACGCTTCAAAGTGGTTTCGTTATCAATCACGGCCACGACAATTTGACCGTTCTCGGCTTGAGTCTGATGGCGAATGACTGCGATATCACCACTTAAGATGCCATCTTCAATCATACTTTCGCCTTTTACTTTAAGCGCGTAGTGAGTGCCCTTGCGAAGCATCGTCATGGGCACAGCAATCGTGTCTGTATTCTCAATCGCCTCAATAGGCACTCCGGCCGCGATACTACCTAAGAGAGGAATCTCTTCGGTTCCCTGGGAGGACATGTGCGCCGGAGTGAGGCCTCTGACGGAATTTGATTCATTGTTAAGATGCCCACCTTGAGTGAGATACTTAATGTAGTCTTGAACGGAGCCTAGAGATTTAAAACCAAAATGGGCTTGGATTTCTTTCTGAGTAGGAGCGAAACCTTTTTCACGTTTAAACTCAGTGATAAAATCTAAGACATCTTTTTGTTTTCTAGTAAGGGCCATAAAACTTCCTTTACGTATTGTTTCCGTATCAATAACTCTATCCGTAAATTCTCCGTAATGCAAGCCCTGAATTTAAAATAGTATAGGGGCGCTCTACTTTGAGAGTGGTAGGGGCGTTTTCTTGAAGCGTGAAATGAAGGTGCAGCGCTGGCAGAGATCACTCAAAAGCAGTCCTTTCTGGAAGCCTTCATGCAACTGCTGGGTAGCTTTAAGATTCAAAATTTCTTCAAAACTTTGCTCAAAAACATTTCCAAGCTTATTGCCCGCTTCTTTATCTAGGCAGCAGGCCACCATCTCGCCATTGGCATGAATGCCCACATGTTGTGAGAGAGCATGGCAGAATCCTTTCTCTGAGATGAGTGGCGATTGCAACGATGGCCATTCAAAGCGTGTATCAAAATGAAAATAGGCGCGTCCGACGATATTTTTTGATCTTCGGTGAGAAACGTCTACTCTCTCATTGACGGCGATTCCAAAATAGCCCTGAATCTCATCGATGAAATCTTGGTTTTCATCTCTCATGGTAGTGATGCCTGGCAGATTCCAGAGACGAAAATTGATATAGAGTTCAGGTTTCTCCTTGAGGGCCAGTCGAGTGAAATCGAGTAGGTCATAAAGGTAGGGACGCCAATCTTTACCCGGGAAATTATCTTTAAATGAATGCAGCGAAAAATTGATTTGGCGGATGCTGGAGTTGAAAAATACGTCGGCATGAAACTTTGTCATGAGCGTGCCATTCGTAGTGAGTTGAACGGGCATATTTTGATTTTTACATTCTAAAAGAATCGCTTCAAAGTTGGGATGTGAGAGCGGCTCTCCCATGAGATGCAAACAAATCTCATCTGTGTAAGGGGCAACTTCTGTTAAAACCTTTTTAAACTCACTCAGACCCATTATGAATTTAGGACGCTCAACCTCAGGACAGAAGGTGCACTGTAAATTACAGATGTTTGAAATCTCGATGTAGACTCGACGAAAGCGTTTCATACCTAGGGCTTATACTGTAATTTCTACTGCAGGTTAAGTCATTTTCCCCACCAAGTTCAGCATTCCGATATGATGGCCATCTCTATAAGCAAAGGACCTTCTATGCGTCGTCTCTTTCGTGGAATATCTGTGGGTGTACTCGTTCTTATGACCCAGGCGCGAGCGGATATTATTAAAACCCGGCTGACGACCTTTTCTGGTAATCCCAATTCTCTTCAAGTCATTAATCTCATTAACTCTAAAATGGGCACAAGCTTAAAGGCTACTGACTTCGCCATGGCGGAAAGAACTCAACTTGCCACCATGCAGTTTGAGATGCTGGTGCAAATGAAGGGTGGACAACCCATTGAGGGAACAAGAGTCAGAATCTGGCGCTCAAAGCTTGGACAAATTATCGCCGCTGAAGCACATATCGAGAAGCCATCAATGAAAAATGGCTTTGGAATGATTGACTCTAGTGTAGAGCCGCTTTTAGAGAAGAGTTACTTAAATGATAAGGAGCTCCTTGCGACTCAAGAGAAGCAAGTGCGCGAAGCGATCGCCAATCATCATGACCATCAAATCTCTATTTTAAATCACAAAGATCAGTGGATCAGTAATGAGTTCGTGCGCGTTTTTGAAGCGGATGGACAAAGAGGTGTCCACACACTTATTTGGTCACATAGCGATCAAAAGATCGTTCTTCAAAAGTATAAAGAATTCCTTCAGGCAGAGCTTCCTCCAGTTAAGGCCATGGGTTACAAAATCTATGAGCAGAATTGGTACAATCCCACTGAAACGATGGAGCCTGAAGAAATTGAATTGAAATATCTCAATGATCAAGTAGTCGCGATGGACACTGATCCCTATGAGGTTCTCTCTGGGCTTCCACTCTTGCGCTCTCGCTATGATGAGCAACAGGGATCAACTGAAGAAGGCATCAAGAAAGGCTACTGGTCGATGGCGCTTCTTCAAGCTTTGATGCAGCAGGGACAAAAAAATGCAGTGAAAGTGGAAAACGGATTTGCGGGCCCTCAAGGTTTAGTCCTTGATGGCAGATATGTGGGGGTGAATATTCATCCAGGAGCAAAAAAGTTTGATAACGAAAAAGCACTGGCGTGGAGATATTCTGACAATCTTCAGCAAGACATGGTCAGCCTCTTTGGTGATGTCGCACTTCTGTTTCAAACCTCATATAGAGGAAAAACTTATTCTACGGCTGAAGAGCTCATGGTGAGACCAGTAAGAGATCCAGAAAATAGTGTGCTCGCTTATTTAAAAGATGGATCAGACCAAGTGCAAGTCTACTGGTCTGTGACAGAGATGATGGAGCAGATGCATCAGCTCGGCTTTACTGATCCAGAAATTTCAACACGAAAATTCCAAGCCTTCCTCTACAATCCAGATCCATTTTATAGAAATAATGCTTTCTATAATCGCGACACGATTAACTTTACGACCTACACACCCGATGCTTCAAACTTCGCTCGTGATAATACGACAGTTTGGCATGAGCTTGGACATGGTGTGATTGATCGTCTCTTGGGTCAGATCACTCTGACTAAGGGTGAAGGATTTCATGAAGGATTTGCTGACTTCTTAGCTGAACTTGTTGTGCAGTCTTCATCGTTTCAAAGAGATTTCCCTGGAAGAACGGGCCAGCGCATTTATAACGTTTCTGCTTTCAACTTTGCCAATGAAGCTCACGATGATGGTGAAGCCTATGGTGGATTTATGAAGGACGTGCTTGATCGCGCAATTGCTCTTTGGGGCAAAGATGGTTTGATGAAAACGGCCGAGCTGACTTTAGAGGCCATGCGTTTCACCAGAGGTCATCCCGCACTTGATGAGCAGGAATGGGTTGAAAAATTACTGTTCGCTGATTCTCGCTCAAGTCTAAGAAGAGCCGCTTTTCAATTTAAACCCTTAATTGAGGCCAGTCTTGCCAATCGAAATTTCACTGCTGATGGTAAGGGTCTCGCCGAGATGAGTGTGAAAATTGATGATACTCAGCTGACTCGTGGTGGAGTGGGTGGAAGAAGCACTCCTATGAGTCGTCCACTTGGAGTGGAGAGTCGTTTTAAAATGCTTGTTAGCCTAAAGGATGGAGCGAATTTTAAATTTAAATACCCACTTAAGATTTTAGTTGCTCCAGGTGGAGGCGCTAATGGCCCAGTCGATTGGGTGGATGAAGATTTGGGCTCTCAAGCCATTACAATTAAGAGTCCTCAAGAAGTGGCAGAATTTAATCTTGGAACAACTGGGAAGTGTGACTTTCAAAACGTAGGCGAGTCTTGTCGTGAATCAATCTTTATTGATGTGTATTCACCAGGAGAGACAAAACCGAGAGCACGTCAACGTGTCTATATGCAGTTGAACGCGGCCAGATTATTTTAATTTTGGGTGGCCACGTTTCGCTGGGGGAGGCTTTTGCCCTCAATTGAAACCCAAAGGTCTTGAATACCTTTGCCCATGCTGGCAAAGACTTGAGGTACAGTGACCTCTTTATTCAGAAGCCAATGGGTGGTTTCTGCACGGTATTCATATTTAATTTCTGTTTCGTTGTTTGAGAGTTCAGTTAAAACGAAAACACCCGTCATGCGATCAAAGACAGAATTATTTTTGATTGGATCTTTAACCCAGTCTTTGGCTTCTTTTTCAGAAAGCATCACTTGGCGAATTTCTACGACGTTACGATTACTCTCATCTTTACGAACAGTTTCTTGAACAAGTTCTTGGTATTGAAATGTGCCGCGGTTATAGCCATGACGAGAAAGAACGTAAGTCTGAGGAGCCGTTTTTAAAAGATTTTTTTCTTCGCGAGTTTCAACGAGATTTTCATTTTTAAACATGCAGTGCTGATCTTTGCTGATCCATTCGCGACGAGACTTATAAGCGTCATTACACTTCTCTGCAAAGTTTGTGATCGAAGCCTTAACTGTTTCTAAGTTAGCTTCAACTTTTCTTTCGAAGTAGCCGCGATAAACTCGAGTTTTTTCAGTTTTTCCAGATTCAACAGTCACACCATGCAATTTATCATGCTTGTCGAATTTAACCTCTGTTGCATGTGCCACTGAAAATACGATGAAAAAACTAAACCAAGTCTTCATTTGCCATCCTTTGCTTGAAGCTATCTCTAATTGTGTGTTTAGTAAGAATTTTTGTCGCTGGGAAAAATATTCGAGAAGCGCCGCATTGCGCAGCGCTTCTCATGTTATTACTGGGCGTTAGGGAAGCGGCAATCAAGGTTTTCCATTCCAAAGCGAGAACGGTAAGTCCAGCCCCAACGTGGTTGTTGGTCTGGAAACAAATTCACTGAAAGGTTGAATCCAAAATCACCTAAAAATTCAAGCTGTGAGCCAAATTTTCTGATTTGGAAGATGCGGTAGTTGTTAACCACTGGATTTTCGCCACGAGCGCCATAAGTGATCGTGCGAGCATCGCGCATACTTCCGCCAAAGCCACGGTCAACTTCAAGAACCATACGGGCCCCGGCGCGAGTGACACCCATACATTCAACATCATTGAATCCAGCAACAGCTGAGAGCGAGAACGTCAGAGCTAAAATCATCATTAATTTTTTCATGCAGAAACCTCTTTGGCTAAAGCGACATAAGTTATTTGAGTTATCGTTAATTCAGTTTGCCCTTGTGGTGTTTGAATGACAACTTCATCACCCACAATTTTTCCTAACAAAGCTTTACCGATAGGGGACTGCCAGCTGATATAATTTTTTGCTGTCTCAATTTCGTCTACTCCCACAATGGACCATGTTTTTAATTTTCCATTTTCGTCTTCGGCCTGAACGGTTGCGCCAAACTGAACTTTGTCAGATTTGATTTTGGTGGGATCCACAACTACGGCCGCGTCGAGACGAGACTGTAAAAACCTTAAACGACGATCAATCTCTCTTAGACGCCTTTTGCCATATTGATAATCAGCGTTTTCTGAGCGATCTCCATTAGCCGCTGCCCACTGCACTAACTGACAGATTTCAGGACGTTCAACTCTTAGTAGCTGATTCAATTCGTCCGAGAGTGTTTTAAAGCCCTGTGGCGTGATATAATTCTTCTTTTCCATGGAGTAGAATGAATAACACATTGGAGATCACCATGAAAATCATCCTCCCCTTACTTCTCATACTGACTTCTTGCGCTTCAAGACCTCAGCTCTATCCAAATGAAAAGTTAAAAGAAGTCGGTAAGTCGCAATCTCAAAAGGACATTGATTCATGCATGGCCGATGCGGATCAATATCTAGAGAGCAGTAAAGGAAAACAAATTGCTAAAGGAGCTGGGGCCGGTGCGGCGATAGGTGCAGCGATGGGAGCAGTGGGCGGTTTGTTTACTGGCAATTTAGGCAGTGGGCTTGTTCGTGGGGGAGCGATTGGAGCGGCAGGTGGAGCTGCAGCAGGATCTCTTACTCCTGATCAAGTGAAGCATAATTATGTGAATCAATGTTTAGCTGATAAAGGCTATCGCGTTTTAGGTTGGGATTGAATAAACCATTCTTCGCAGTCGGCAAGAGTGGCTCTCATCTCTTCAGGCAATGAGGCATTTTTCCAGCGCCTTAAGTATTCTCCTTCAATCCAAGGAGACTCAGAATTCAATTTTTCTTCTGTGGCCGTGAGAAAGGCATCGAGATCAGAATATTTCTCTGGCTCTGAGCAAGTCACACCCATGTGATGGAGCTCATCTAATTTTGAAATCTGCCAACCTCTAGGTCCTTTAAGAATTCTGTGACGTTGCCAAAAGTAATACAGCAAAGCGATGCCACAGAGCACGGCCATCTCTAAGCCCACGGCTAGCAGTTTCTCCTTCACGAGTTTGATCCTAAAAATAAAGTCAAAAGCGCTCCATGGGTAAAGAGTGGAATCGGAATAATAATCCAAGCCCATCCCCATAGACGTAACGTCAGAGCGGTGGATTTTCTTAAATAGGCACGCTCAAGACTAAGACCCAGGGCCTGAAGAAGAAAGTAGCTCATCATGAGACCGTAGGAATACTTACCAGTGGCGAGCTCGTAAGGATAAGCGAACATCAGTTCATGAAAAAGCCCGCTTATGAAAAAGCCTCCCCAAAGTTGAGCCGTTGCCGTTAGTGGAAAGAATTTGCGAGTCACTACCACCAGCCATTTTGAGACCCAAACGTTCCAGCGATGTCCCCAAAAATCTCTTAACCCCACCGACTTCCAAGGAGCATTGTGTATGAAAGGAATGCCTCGAGCTGGAGTGAGAAGGAGTAAAGTGGCCGAAAGCCATTCTGTGCTAAACCAAATCAGAGGGAGAGCGAGGTAGTGAGCCAGAGAGAGGGATGAAAAACGCAAAACCCACCAAGAGAGGATAGAGAGTAGGAAGAAAAAGAATTGACGAGTAATTCGTTCAACTAATGAGGTCGTACGTGCACTTAACTGAGGTGTAAGTTTGACCGTGATCCACCAATTAGGGTTTTGGTTAGTGGGTGCTAACATGTGAGCAAGCCCTTTCATAGTAAGTATAAGAAAGCACAAGTTCCCGACAAATGTAGTTGTCATTGATAGACCCATGAGATGAGCGTAATTCTGCCGGGTCAATGATGTCCACCAGAAGTTAATCTTCCCCAAAATTTTCCCGATAAGAGGGAAGAGAAGAAAGCGAGAGGGAGTTCGCCAATGCACGCAAATACAATTAGAGATCTTTTAAAAGCCACACCGTTAACGGAAGATTTCTTCACGGGCCTTGATGCTTTCCAGCTTAACTACATTGAAATGTGTTTTAAGAAATCATTGGATGCGCAAATTGGCATGATGGGCGAAATCGAATTTCACAACTACCAAATTTTCCTGCGCTATAAAAATGAATATCTTGAAGATTTCTATCCGGAAATCAAAAATAAGAAAGCGTCTTAAGATTCATTCGCTAATTGAATCACAGCCATAAGATCTATTCATTTTAATGATGATTCAACTACACATAGCCTATCCCTACAAAGGACAGGTCATGAAAGCTATATTCATTCATAAAGTCTTAACCAAAAAAAATCTTGAGAGGATTGTCCGAATCTGGATGAGCTATGTGCTCATCTCCAATGCAGGTGTAGGGACTCTGATCCCATTAAGAGACTTAGGCCTACCTGATCACATCTTTCAAATCATTCAAGGGATGTGGGATACAGGTTTTATGATGGAGATGGTGAAATTAACAGAACTCGTGGCTGGAGTCGCCTTACTGTTTAACTGCTATGTTCCTCTTATCCTCATGGCGCTGATTCCAGTTGTTCTAAACATCTATGGAATGCATGTTTTTTTATTTCACTCTTACATTACTCAAGGCTTAGCCTTAGTTCTTGCTTGTGCCTTCTTGGTTTATCAGCACAGAGAGAAATATAAACCCCTGACCGCTTTGAGATAAAATTTACGCTATTGATTTTCGCTCATTTCTCTTCTATAAATAAGCTTCACACTCAAAAAAGGAGGTCGTGATGAATACATTTAAAAATACTGCGGCCTTCGCTTTCAACTAGCGCCGCCGCACTCGCATTCATTTTTACAGATATTAATTGAGGATTTATATGAGACGACTTGTTTTAAAGACTTCACGTCTCGTCTTGCGCCCTTTGCGCATGAGTGACTATGCCACATGGTACGAGGCCTATGTGAACGCGCGTGAAGCGCAAAATAAATGGGATCATGGTCCCATGAAAAAAGAGAGATGTAATAAGCGGGAGTTTAAGAAAATAGTCTCTCGCCACCGAAGACTGGCCCAAAAGGATAAGTGCTACATCTATGGCGTGTTTCTTAAAACGCGCCTGATAGGCATGATTGATATCTATGTCTATGAGAGGGGATGCGTGCATTCCTCTAACTTGGGCTACCGGATTTTCAATCACTATTGGGGAAGAGGTTTTGGTCAAGAGGCTGCCAGTGCAGCGATTCAAATTGGCCATCAGCAACTCAAACTTCAGCGCCTTGAAGCGGCGATTGATTTGGATAATAGGCGATCGCTGCGTTTAGTGCGCTCGATTGGCATGAGGCGCGAGGGGATAAAAAAAGCCTATTGGTTTCAGGAGGGACGTTGGGATGACCAGATGGTTTATGTGTCGAATCCGAAATAACGTACTGTTTTTAGTGATCCCAAGCGCTTAAATAAGCACTCTTGAGATAGAAAAACGAACAGCTAGAAGTATACACCAAAAAGGTGTATACTTAAGGAGTTCGTAGATGAGAGTACTTTTGAGTCGTCGGGCCATTAAAAATCTAAAAAAAGTCCCAAGAGAGATCCAAGAAAGCTTGGCTTTTTGGATCGCACAAGTGGAGTTTGAGGGAATGATAAATGTCCGCAAGGTAAGTGGTTACCATGATGAGCCACTTAAGGGAGCGAGAAAGGGCGAGAGATCAATTCGTCTCAATAGAGCCTATAGAGCGATCTATATTCAGTCGAAAGATGGGAATTCATTTCTCATCACTGTGATTGAAGTCAATAAGCATGAGTATTAGGAGTTTTATGAAAAATCATAAAGAAGCCAAAAAAGTTTTAGAGCGCTTAATGGGTGAAAAATTCTCCTTTGCTATGTTGTTGAGATCCATCAGAGCGAGGGAAGGACTGACGCAACGTGAATTGGCAGATATTCTCAAGGTTACAGTCAGTCATATTAGTGACATTGAGACTGGACGAAAATTTGTCAGTGTGGTTAGAGCTTGTGATTTTGCGCATAAGCTTCATGAATCAGAAAGATTTTTCGTCGCAATCTCGCTGCAAGATCAACTGAATTTAGCTGATCTTGACTACAAAGTAGAGATTGCTTAAAAAATAAAATTTTCTGTCATCGGCCTTAAACCCTATTCGACACCAAATTCACTTCGCTAGCGTGACTTCCTTTTTAAGGAGTTATTATGGCGAAGTGGATTTTTCTCTTTTTCATTTGTACGAGCTCATACGCTCAAAATTTAATCTTAGACTTTGAGAAAGATGCCCAGGCGTGGCTTGATCATCAAAAGTCTCAGAGTCCATTGGGAATGAAGCTTCAGGAACGCTTCAATTTCTACAAAATGAATGCTGACTTTCTTAAACGTCGAATCTTGCGTCTTAGGCATTTGAAATTTCCAATGATTGAGACACAAAGACTTAATGAAATTCATGCTCCCGCCTTGGCCCTTCAAGCCTCACGCTTTGAAGTGATTGAGGCGACTGATGACTGGATGAAAGATGATATTTATCTCTATTTTTTTGTTACTGATGGTTTAGTGACCAGTGGGAAAGTCACTTCTATTTATAAAGGTCTTGGGGCAGGGGAGAGTTTCTTCTTTAATCTTCAAGATCGCCTTCTTTATCCAAGTGGGAGTGTCAGTTCAAAGGATCCTCAAGGTCATTTTATTGTGGATTATGGAATTGTTGAATCCGACGGGGATGATATTAGAGAGATGCAGAAGCTGAGCGCGATCATAGTGGATTTATTAGCCGAGATTTATGCTTCGCAAGAACCTCAAAATGGAGCTCTTGTGCTGAAATTAAGACAAGAAGTGAAGGCCCTTGCCGATGCCCTTTTGTCGAGGGACGATGATGATGAATTAGTGACAAGCACATGGGTTTTAAGCCAGGACGTCATCACTCATTTAGAGAATGAGACGTTTGTTGATATTAGTCGTGTTCATCGTCACAATAATTTTTTTAATAAATGGAAGTATCGTCTGACTTTAAGGTTACTCAAATGACTCAATCCTGCTGGCAAAAAAAAATAGAAGCCTCAAAAATACAACAAGTCGATGTTGCCATTGTGGGGGCTGGCATTTGTGGCCTCTCACTGGCCTATTGGTTAAAATTAAAATCACCCCAGATCAAAATTGCGCTCATCGATTCTCAGGAAGTGGCCAGCGGTGCCAGCGGAAGAAATGCGGGCTTTTATACTGCTGGATCTACAGCTTACTTAGCAAACCTTGCAATCAAGTCTGGAGAGTTGAAAGCTGCTGCTTATTGGGATTTTAAACAAGAGAGCCTTAAGCTCATGAAGGAGCATCTCTTCACTCAATTTGAAGCTCATCAAGAATTTTGGGGAAGCACAACTCTCTATCGCTCAGATCGAGAACTTGAAGAGCACTTGATGATTCTTCAAAGGATGAAGGTCACGAATCTGAAAAAAATATCAGAAAATGAATTAGGATTTTCAGGATTAAGTGGTGGGTTGAAATTTGAAAATGAAGGTCGAGTCAATCCGATTAAACTTCTCACAGAATTAAAAAAGTTTCTTCAAGAAAAAGGTGTCTTAGTCTTTGAGCATAACGCCGTTTCTTGGGCCGAAGAGAGAGGAGATAAGGTGCAACTTGTCTGTGCAAGGACAAATATTGAAGCCGGTCATGTCTTTCTTGCTTTGAATGGTTACGCCGGCGAATTTCATCCTGATCTTGGAAAATGGGTGGCTCCCAAGCGAGCTCAAATGCTGGCCCTCGATTTAGGTGGGAAAGTCCTTAACGGTAATTATTATGACCCAGCCCATAAGGTCTATTTTAGACAAGATCCTACGTCCGCCACTCCCACTTTGCTTGTTGGAGGGATGCGTCTATTAGAGGAAGTTGGGGAGAATTCAAACTTTGATAAAACGACTTCTGTTATTCAACAAGCTCTCCAGAGCTATGCAGAAGGAATATTGGGACAAAAAATGAATGTCTTGGCCCGTTGGTCTGGCATTATGGGATTTACTCAAGAAGAAAAGCCTTATGTGCGCACTGCTCCCTTCATAAAACACACGACTTTTGTTGGGGGATTTAGTGGTCACGGCATGGGGCTGGCTTTTGGAACCGCGCATGAAGCAGTTGCACGTTTTCTTAGTGTTCCTACTCGCTTCAAAGACATTCTGCCCGTAGAATAGGGTGGATGAAAAAACTAATACCACTCTTTGTTGTCGGCTTTTTAAGTCTTGCTGTTGTCTTGGTCTATCAATTGCGTCCGCAAAAAATAGCACCAGATTATTTACAATTAAGTGTTGAGAACGAAGTTTCAACATTCGATCAAACGCTTGCCTATAGTGACGATGCATTTACCGTCATGTCACAAGTACTTGAGCCCCCCTTTCAATACCACTATTTAAAACGCCCTTATGAGGTGATGCCTTTAATCGCTGAAAATGTGCCTGAAGTCTCTGATGATGGAAAAACATATTCATTCAAACTCAAAAGCGGAATCTTCTTTCATCCTCATCCATCCTTTGGTGGGAAATTACGTGAACTTCACGCTGAAGATTTTGCGCTGGCCTTAAAGCGCATCGCTTTTGAGCCAATTAAAAGTCCCTTTCGTTCATTCTTTCTAGAAACGCTTGTTGGCTTTAAAGAATTTGGTCAAATGGTGGGTGACGATTGGAGAAAATTAAAAACATCGCCACTTTCAGGCCTTAAGATTTCAGGTCAAAACATTACGCTAAAACTTTTAAGACAAGAGCCAAACCTCATTTATTATTTGGCCCTCTCTGCTCTGGCCCCTCTTCCATGGGAAGTGGTCGAATACCACAAGAATGATTTGTCACACACACTCGTGGGAACAGGCCCTTATCAATACTTGGGCTTCACGAACAAAACTTATCAGCTCCAAACGTTTGATCAATACCGTGAAGACTTTTATCCAGCTTCAGGTGATCGCTACGCCAACACACAAGATCTCCTGAAAAGTTCTAAAGAGAAAATTCCTTTCGTTCGATTTGCTAACTTCCATGTTCTCTCTACAGAAGAAGAGAGATGGGATGCTTTTATGCAAAAAAAGATTGATCTTTTGGCCGTACCAAAGGGCTTACTTTCTAGACTTCTGGGTAATGCTGGAAAATTGAGAAATGAGCTTGAAGAAAGTGGCGTGCAGATTAAACATTTTCCGGTACAGGCTCTTCGTTGGCTAGCTTTCGATATGCGTGATCCAGTTTGGGGCAAGAATTTAAAACTCAGAGAAGCTGTTGCTCATGGAATTGATGTGGAAGCTTATATCGAATTGATGTCTCAAAAGACGAATCTAAAAGCTCACTCTCTCATGGTTCCAGGTCTTCCAGGTTATGACCCTTCATCTTCACTTCCTTATCATTATGATTTGGCCAAGGCGAAGCAGTTGATGATTGAAGCGGGGTATCCGAACGGAGAGGGCTTAAAAGAGCTGGAATATGCCACACGTGGGAATCAAGACGTTAATATAGTGGAAGCTACATTTATCCAAGAGCAACTTGCTAAGCTTGGTATAAAAGTGAAGTTTAAAGTTTTAACTTTTAATGAATTCCTCTCACAAGGACGTGCTGGCAAATTACAATTCTTCACTGATAACTGGCTGTTTGATTATCCAGATGGCGAAAATATCCTTCAATTACTAGTCGGCTCCAATGCCCCTGGGATTAATAAAGCGGGTTACTCAAATCCCAAGGTCGATCAACTCTACAGCACGCTTCGAATTACCACTGATGCCCAAGAGAAGATTCATTTGATGGAGCAAATTCAAGAGATCGTCATGAAAGATCTTCCGTGGATTCCTCTTATGTATGAAAGCTCTTATGTCCTACTGGCCCCTCATGTAAAAAATTATCGCAAATCTTCTGTTGCTAGAAATTTTGTCAAATACATCAAGCTCACTGCCGAGGAGAGAAAATGAAAGAATTAGCCTTATTGCGTGAGGCCTCCCT
Organism: Bacteriovoracaceae bacterium; assembly: GCA_019752535.1. GTDB lineage: Bacteria > Bdellovibrionota > Bacteriovoracia > Bacteriovoracales > Bacteriovoracaceae > UBA6144. The sequence continues at coordinate 43,221 of JAIEMA010000005.1, read as the reverse complement.
GAAGGGAGCACTTTCGCTTGAAGAACGTTCTGAAAAATTATTAAAACTCAAAGATGTGTTGATAAAAAATCAAGAACGCATCAATGCTGCTCTAAAATCGGATCTTGGAAAATCGACCTTCGAGTCTTGGTCTGGAGAAATTGGGTTTCTCCTTGAGGAGATTGGCCATCTTGTTAAAGCTTTGCCTGAGCTTGTTGAACCGGAGCGCGTTTCAACTCCCATGACAATGCAGCCGGGAAAAAGTTCGATTTATAAAGAGCCTTATGGTGTTGTGCTAGTTCTTGCACCTTGGAATTATCCTGTTCAACTCGCACTCTCACCGATGGTGGGGGCGATCGCGGCTGGCAATCGTGTAGTGGTGAAACCCTCTGAACTTGCTCCCGCTTGCAGTGTGGTTATTGAAGAAATTATTAAACTCGTCTTCTCTCCCGATGAAGTCATTGTTGTTCAAGGTGGAGTGGCCGAAACACAAGCTCTTTTAGCCGAAAAGTTTGATTACATCTTCTTTACCGGAAGTACGAAAGTCGGAAAGATTGTCATGAAAGCAGCGGCAGAGCACCTCACTCCGGTCACTTTAGAGCTAGGGGGAAAGAGTCCATGTTTGATCGATGATTCGGCTAATATTTCTCAGACGGCTAAGAGAATTGCATGGGGGAAATGGATGAATGCGGGTCAAACCTGTGTGGCCCCTGATTATGTTCTTGTCCCAAAAAATAAAAAAGATGAATTGATCGCAGAGCTTAAAGCTGCGATTAAGCAATTTTATGGTGAAAATCCAAAGGAGAGTCCTGACTATGGACGCATCATCTCTGAGAGGCACCTTGAGCGCCTCATCTCACTGATGAATGGCAATCAAGTCGCCACTGGTGGTGAGTATGACAAGAGCACACGCTATCTTGCGCCAACGATTCTTGATGAAGTGAATTGGGATCAGTCGGTTATGAGTGAAGAGATCTTTGGGCCACTACTTCCCATTCTCACTTATGACTCCCTAGAAGATGCGATTCGAATAATTAAATCAAAACCGAAACCATTGGCGTTCTATTTCTTTAGTACCAACTCAAAGAATCAAGAGCGAGTTCTTGAAACCATCCCATTCGGTGGAGGCTGTGTGAATGACACCATCATGCATCTTGCTAACGGAGAGCTGCCGTTTGGCGGTGTCGGTGAATCTGGAATGGGGGCTTATCATGGCGCTTTAAGTTTTAAAACCTTCACTCACCATAAATCCGTCTTTAAGCAAACCACACTTATCGATGTGCCTGTTCGCTATCCACCCTATAAGGGCAAAGAAGGTCTTTTAAAATTCTTGATGGGATAATTTTATGATGTATGTCGTTGCTGATGAATTAAGAGAAGCCGTACGTGTCGCCGAAATAACTGGCAGGCCTCTGCTGTTGAAAGGAGAGCCAGGCACAGGGAAAACGCTGCTTGCTCATCACTTGGCCGAAGAGAAAAAGCTTCCTCTGCTGACTTGGGGGATTAAAAGCACAACACTCGCCAAAGATGGACTCTATAGCTACGACACGCTGACTCGGTTAAATGATGCACGTTTTGGATCCCCTCAAGGCCGTGATGTGCAAAAGCCCAAAGATTATATTCGTCTCGAGACGATGGGAGAGGCGTTTAAGCTTGGAAAATGTATCCTCTTGATTGATGAAATTGATAAGGCCGATATCGAATTTCCCAATGATCTTTTGCATGAACTTGATCGCATGGAGTTCACTATTCCCGAAACCAATGAAGTCATCAAAGCCCAAACGCGCCCTCTAGTCATCATCACATCAAATAATGAAAAAGAACTTCCAGATGCATTTTTGCGTCGCTGTGTTTTTCATTTCATCCAATTTCCTGAAAAGTCATTCATGGAGAAAATTGTGCGCGCTCATCACCCGCAGATTGAGAAGTCACTGCTTGATATGGCCCTAGAGTCGTTCTACATATTGCGCGAGAAGGATTTAAAGAAGAAGCCTTCGACCTCTGAATTGATTGATTGGATCAACGTCCTTCTCTCACAAGGAGCCAAGCCGCAAGCGAATCAAGTGCCGTTTCTTACCACACTCATAAAAAATGAAGACGATCTTCGCGTGGCCAAAGGTCGCTAAGTGTTTCTTCCCTTCTTCTATCATTTAAGAGACGCAGGAATCCCAAGCACTCCGGGTGAGTTGATGGATCTCTATAAAGTTTTAGAGGCAAGAGAAAAACTCCCCACTTTAGAGGAGTTTTATCTGCTGGCCCGACTCACTTTGGTCAAAGACGTTAAATACTACGATAAATTTCAAATGGCTTTTGCTGCTCATTTTAAAGGTTTGGTCAGCGATCAAGCCTTTCATGAAAAACTCAATCAATGGTTGGAAGAGGCAAAAAAGAAAGAGCTCTCAGAAGAGCAAATCGCCAATGCTCCCAAACTTCCAAGTGAAGAACTTTTAAAAGAACTTCAAAAGCGCCTTGAAGAACAAAAAGAGCGACACGATGGAGGCAATCGATGGATTGGCACCGGAGGAACCTCTCCCTTTGGTCATTCAGGACAAAACTCTCAGGGGCTGCGTATTGGAGGACAATCGGGCAATCAGTCAGCTCTGGCCGTTTTAGGTGGGAGAAGTTTTCGCGAATACCGAACTGATGAAACCTTTAATGTGCGCCAATTGAAACTTGCACTTAAAGGCCTTCGACGTCTGGGGCAATGGGGTAGACCAGAGCTCTCCATAAGTGAGACTGTGAAGAAGTCTTCACGCGAAGGTGAGATTGAACTGGTGTATAAAAAACCCAGAAAGAATCAGCTTAAACTTTTGCTCCTTCTGGATGCAGGCGGCAGCATGGCCCCTTATGCCAAACGAGTGGACACACTCTTTTCAGCGGCCCATCAGCTTCAACATTTCAAAGAATTTAAAGTCGGCTATTTTCATAACATCACCTATGACTTCATTTATCATGATGCCGGCTTTCGTCGAGAGCGTGCTGATCAAATTGAAAAATTGCAGCGTCTCTACGATTCTCGCACGCGAGTGATCTGGGTGGGTGACGCGAGTATGGCCCCTTATGAACTCTTCGAGATGAATGAAGGGGCGAGATATCAATACGACACGTGGGGGAAACCACCACTTGATTGGCAGCGCGCGCCGACAGGATTTGAGCGGCTTCAAAAAATGAAGACACACTGGCCACATATGGTTTGGTTAAATCCGACACCTAAAGAATGGTGGGAAGGTCCGACTGTAAGAACTGTGAGCGAATTAGTTCCGATGTACGCACTCACTCTGGACGGCTTATCACAAGCCGTCCGAGAGCTCGTTCGTAATTAAAGCTTGTAAGAGGCGTCGTAATGGAAATGAGCGGGAGCATAATGTTGCTCTACGCTAGCGATTCCACGATTGGCCTGATGGGGATAAGTCCAAACACTTACTGCCGCAAAAAAGGCAAAAAAGAAGCTGTAAAAGAAGAAACGCTTTAAATGATGCATGGAATCCCTCCTAAGTGGATAAGGTCTTATCGGCTTATCCGTAAAAGACTTCAGGAAAACCTTATTAAACCAGTTATTTTGAAGGGTTAGGCAGTTGCCACGGAGCCTGGCCCAAGAGTAAAATAAGGCACTCATCACTGGAGTGATATTCATGCGCCACGGACTATTGGCCTTCTTCGTTTTATTTCTTACGTTCTCGCTGAACGGATACACCCAAATACTCAAAGACAAAATTATGATCGGAAGAGTGGAGTGGGTTGAGCTTCCCGATTTAAAAATGAAATTCAGATCGCGCATTGATACTGGGGCTAAAACCACTTCAATACACGCCTTTGGAGTGGAAGAAGTGAGAAGAGAAGATGGCCTTTATGTAAAATTTAAAACTCGTGATGCCAATGGAAAGGAAGCCGAAGCCATTCGCAAAGTTGAGAGCACACAAAAAGTGGCCAACGCTGGTGGTTTTACAGGGCGACGTTACGTTATTAGAGAAAAAGTTAAATTAGGAAGTGTCATAAGAGAAATTTCTTTGAATCTCAATGATCGAGACAAGATGGCGTATAAACTTTTGGTCGGCCGTAATTTTCTTCTAGGACACTTCACCGTTGATGTGGCCCGCTCACACGTGTTGGGAGATTAGTCATGAAAAAACTCACTCCCTGGCTAGTCACGATTCTCATTTTAATCCCTGCTGGACTCATTACCTATAAGACCTATTTCTTAAAGCTCTCTCTACTTCCTCAAAAAGTGGATGATGTGTGGAACTATCACGTCTCGCTTAAGCCAAAAGATGCGCAAGCCACTTCCGTCTCATTTCCTATCCCTCGCTCTGGCGATGGTCTTAAGATTACGGATGAAAAAATTCGCTCAAAAGGAATTGATACTTTAGTGGACCGCAATTCCGATTCTGCGATGCTCACTTGGCTCTCTAAAGAGCCGATTGTGAATCGAGTAACCTATTCCGCTCGAATCGACATCAACCCAGTCATTGTGAAGAAAATCGAGAAAGATTTTACGACTGTTTATCCAAAGCAGATTAAAAAATATCTTAAGCTTCCGGTGCTCACGATTGAAGAGGAAGCAGCGGTTAAATTACTTGAAGGAGCGATATTTGAGGGAGGAGAAGAGAAGTCTCTCGTCGCCCGCAAAGCTTTCTATTATGTAAATGAAGAGATTCAGCGAAACATCAAATACAAAACAATTGTCGATGCGCTGAATTCAGGAAAAGGATCCCCTCTCGTTAAGGCCCGCCTCTATACCTATCTCTTACGACGTAAAGATGTGCCTGCACGCATTGTGGCCATGTTGAGACTTCCTTTAATTAATGAGCCCCCAGATGAGAAGATTCATCTGACATTTGCGAACGAAGTCTTTTTAAATAACCGTTGGATTCCGGTGGACACCAACCGTGCTCTCTTTGGCGAGAGGCCAGATCGCTACTTGGTGCTGCATCACCATTTTGAAGAAATTGAAAAAACAATTTCAAAGAAAAAAGTTCTCTATTCAATACAAATTGATAGAGCCGTTATTAATAAGTTTAATAAAGCCGAGTATCGAAAAGATATTTTGAGAAAAGGTTCTTCCATAGGGTTTCTCTCCCTCTATAAACTTTCGCTTCCGGTTCAATCAATCTTCAGCACCATTTTGCTGATTCCTTTAGGGACATTAGTTCTCTGCTTAGCTCGAAATATTATTGGCGTGCCTACTTTTGGTATGTTCACCCCGATCCTTTTAACGCTTTTCTTTAAAGAGACATCGCTTGCCTTTGGTTTGTTCTTTTTTCTCGCCGTAGTCGCAATTGGTTGTTTAGAGCGATACGTTTTGGATAAACTCTTTCTCTTGGCCGTTCCTAGGATGTCTATCATTCTCACTTTAGTGATTTTACTTTTGATGATTATCGCCTTCACTGGCCTTGCAGAAGTGTTTGGCGCTTCACATATTGGTTATTTCCCCATCGTTATTGTGACTTCATTTATTGAGCGCTTTAGTATCATGCTCACTGAAGATGGATGGACCAACACCTTCAAGACTTTGTTGGGAACACTTATTATTTCTATTCTCACTTTTGCTCTTTATTCTTTCCCAACGCTAGAAATTTTAATGTTCACCAATCCAGAACTCTTGTTTGGAATTATTGCGATCTTGATTTTGATTGGTAAATACAAAGGCTATCGTGTCTCAGAGTTTATTCGCTTCAGAGACCTTGTCAGCCAGCTCAAAAAGAAGGCGAAGAAATGATCTTCTCTCAATTGCGAGAGCTTGGGATTTTGGGCATCAATAATCGTATTGGGCGCTATATCCTTCGCCATAATAAGAGATCAAGCTATCCGCTAGTGGATGACAAGGTGAAGACAGCTGCACGTGCAGAGGCATGGGGTGTCCCGATGCCTGAAAACTATTTTGCGATTTCTAGCTTCGGTGATTTGAAAAATTTCCCTCATCAAATCAGCAAACTCTCTTCCTTTGTGATTAAGCCTGCTAATGGCTCTCAAGGAAATGGAATTGTTGTGATCTCTGAAGTGATTAAAGATGAGTCAGGCTGGATCACTTTTAAGCGCTCGAGCGGTAGGATTATGGAGATGGATGAGATTCGCCATCACATCTCTGGTATTCTCTCTGGGCTTTACTCTCTGTCTGGTCTGCCTGATACGGCCATCATTCAACAAAAAATTGATATGCATCCGGTCTTTAATGATTACTGCTATGGCGGAATTCCTGATGTCCGTGTGATTGTGCATGAAGGTTTTCCTGTCATGAGTATGGTGAGACTTCCGACTAAAGACTCTGATGGAAAGGCGAATCTTCATCAAGGGGCGATTGGAGCGGGAATTAACCTTAAAGATGGAACCACTCATCACGCAGTGATAAAAAATCAAATGGTCGAGGTGCATCCTGATACAGGTCATCGCTTGGATGGACTTAAGCTTCCTCACTGGCAGGAAGTTCTTGAGCTTGCGGCCCGTTGCTACGATATGGTGGGGCTGGGGTATTTGGGTGTCGATATTGTCCTGACTCCGGACCATGGACCTATACTTTTGGAGCTTAATGCTCGACCTGGGCTCGCGATTCAAATCGCAAATGTGGCAGGCCTTGTCCCAAGACTTGAAAGGGTGGCCCAAGAGGTTTCAAAAGGGCTAACTGCTAAAGAACGCGTGACTTTTTCTCAGACTCACTTTTAGAAACCTGTCATTTTTACCACTTATCTTACGAATCAATCCTGGCATGATAGAAGCCGGCCATGGAATTTGTACGTTTAGTGATATTGGCCATCTTAAGTGCTTTCTTGTGTGTTGCCGCACAAGCTCAGGGTCATTATGAACTCAAAAATTCTGACCTCCTTCAAAACTGCAGCTTCATACATAAAGATGAATTCTCACTTTCTTCTTTTCAAGAACTTGTAAAATCTCAAATTGAAGCTCGTATTGATGGCGACAATGTTTGCCAAGCCGCATTCAGATCTCTCAATTCAAATCTTGATAGCATGCTTAAGATCGTGAATGACAACGTCTCTCAACAAGAAGCCAGAAAGCTTTATGGTCAAATGTATGGTGACTATATTGTCTCTTTGCAAACGGAACTCTCTCTCCTTGATCTTTCTGATCCACAGCAAGCCTCGCGCGCTCAAACACTTCAAGCTCAAGTCGATACATTAAAGCAAAGTGTTTTAGATAATAGTTATCAGATTCAACTCTATAACAGCACTTCACAGAATTCTCTCCAGCAGAGCCAGCAAGTTCTCTTTAGCCAAATCTCAGGTGTGGTTCAAAGTCTCTCAACTATGCCGACAAATTGCGTGGGAAAGATTGGTGGATGGAAACAAGTTCTCCCTGTCATTCTGAATGCGACTTCCTATGTTGGTATGGCCACGGGCCAGCTTTATATGCCTGCAGCAGCTGCTGGCGTTGAAGCCGGGGTAGAGATTGCGATGATTCTTGCCAACTCAGGGGTGAAGAAAGCTCTCACAAATCTTGTCGCCCAAAAGAATAATCAGATCATCGCTTGTACTTATCAGGCGATTACTTCGCAGGCTTGTGAATTAAAAAGAGCTGTCCAAGCTGTTTCCGACACCGCAAGAGTGGAAGAGATTATTAATAATCGCTACTCATCTGGCAGTGAAGGACAGTACGAGAAGTATCAAAGAGCACTTCAACTCATGCCTCAAGTCAAACTCATCATGAATAAGGTGGGTGAGATGGGGTCGGCCGTGACCCTAGATCTTGAACTCATTTTTAACTATTTCGTGGCCGTTCGTATTCGTCCCAATGAAATCGTCATTCCTCCAGCGAATTCTCCGGATGAAGTGATCGCTCGCTGGCTCAATGATATGGGCAACAGAGGGATTGAGATCCTTTCAACGGGAGCGGGAAATATCCCTCTTACGCTTAAAGAGAAATATAACAATACTGTAACTAAAATTGAAAACTACAAGCTAGTCATCACGACTGTGATCGCGACAATTCGTGAGAAGAGATCTTTTAAAGATCTTAGAGATGAATTGGTACTCACGACGAGAAACTTAAGTAAGCAATTTGCGTTCTTGGAAGAGTATTTATCATCCTTCCCTGTTGATAAAGAGGAATTGCCTTCTCAGTATAAGCCGCTTTTCACCGGCACTTTGAGAATGCTTCAAAAGATTCGTGCATTCATCGATGTTGAGCAGCTTGAGACAGAGTCTTATGAAGATTTCATCGCTCGCGTCGATAAACTTGGTGAAGAAATGTTTGCTGAGTTCAGTTACGGCTCAGTGGCTCAAGTGACTCGCCAAACTGTTCTTATGATTCCTCAAATCTCTTTCGAGAGATTTGAGAGACCCTTCCGTGCCATTGAGAATTTCTATTTGAATAGAGACATTCTTGATCGTGATGTTCCTGGGCATGCGTCGTACGCAGATTATATGATTAAGCGCGCTGTACAGGTGAGAGTCTTAAACCTTTATAAGAATCTCTCGGCCTCTGCACTGGCTTTTAGACTTGAAGCTTTCGAGACGACAAAGCAAAGTTTTGAGAGAGGCTTTAGAAAAGAGATCGGCCGAATGATTGATGATTCATTAGACAATGACTCGCCGATTTTAGGTGGTGTTCTTAAGGGACAGACGAGCTCACATATGTGTGCATTGTTCTCAGACTACCTCTCACGTAAAGAAGGGCGACTCTTTAGACGATGCCAGCAAGCTCACTCCAAGCTTCCTCTCTATCAGGTTATGACGAATTATCGCAGACCGATTGAACTTGAGATTGATTACAATGATCCCTGTTTTTATAACAAATACAGAAAAGAAGAGCACGTTCAGTCGCTCCTCTTTGATCGCTTACTCGATTATGGATTTAGCAAAGAGAAGCGCCGTTAATTTCATTGAATATATTTGAAGTGCTCTGAGAGAGAAGAACCTTTCTTCTTAAGGCTTCACCTTCTGGAAGCTCATCAAAGATGAAGCGAGTCACAGATTTTAACTGCTTCACTAAGCCTTTCTCATGCACACCGGAAGCGAGCATCTTTTCAGCATAAACTGAGAGAAATTTCTGGGCCATCATTAAGCGCACATCAGGTGTTTCTTGAACTCCCTCATAGTAGTGCATCGGAAACCATGGTGTTTTAAGCGCTCCTCTGGCCACCATCACCGCATAACAGCCAGTGTCTTTCAGCATACGTTTAGCATCTAGAGCACTCCACACATCACCATTTCCAACGATAGGAACCTGAGACACCTTTACTGCTTCTTCAATCCAATGCCAGCGCGCAGGCTCTTTATACATCATCTCGCGGGTGCGTCCGTGTACAGTAATCATCTCTGCGCCGGCGTCATTTAAAAGTTTGATCGTATCGCTAAACTGCCCACCATCGGCCCAACCGACACGCACCTTACAAGTGAAGCGCCCGTTGAAGTTTTTGCGAATGCTTGAGACGATTCGCTCAAGAGTGAAAAGATCTTTAAGCAAAAATGAACCGCCACCATTTTTACAGACGGTGTTCGAAGGGCAGCCTAGGTTCAGATCAATCCACTTTATTCCCACCTCTTGAATCTGCTTTACCATCTCTACAGTGTAAGCATTGGGAGAGGTGAGGATTTGAAACATGGTGCGCGCGTTCCAGTCGGGATCGTTGTAGAAGCGTTCACCCAAATGTTTGATCAGATGTTTTTTGGGGTAATGGCCAGCATTGGGGACTCTTAAAAAATCACAGGCCAGCACGTCCCAGCCAGGGCAAACTTCCGTGACTGTTTCACGGTAAATAGGATCAGTGACTCCCTCCATAGGAGCAAAAATGATTCCGCCTGCTTTGATGAGATCTGTTTTCATGCCTTCCTTGAAATAAAGAATCCAAGAAAGCTCATGTTCACAAGCAATAGAAGCATTTTGACTGAATCCATCCCAATGTAGAGACGATGATAGTTCTGATGAAGCTGTTGAACATCTTGTCCGTGAGGGCCAAGGGTTCCCATCTTTTCAGCATACTCCCAAGTCGCTGTGAGGCTAGAGAGTTTGGGCGTGAGTGAGAAGAGGTAAATAGAAGCAATCCCCAATAAGAGGAATCCTGAAATCATCAGCCACTTCTGTGCTTGAGTTTTCTTAAAATGAAAGATCAGGCTTATCATCAAGAGAGTCGCCAGTGGAAACTCCAGAAGGTTGAGTTTGCTAAACACAGCAAGGCCAAGATTGCCGGCCATGAAAAAATCCGGAATTTTCTGAAAGACGTTAGGGATGATAAAAAAATCCACCAACAGGCTCCAAGAAAACCAAATCGTGCTGAGAATTAAAGCAAAAACAGTGCTCATTTACTCTTCATAGATGCGTGTGAAGCATGAAAAGTCATAGGTCACACTATCAGCTTTCAAGATGACGTTAATATTGTTGAGATTTTTCCCAAGGGCATTTGAAGGAAAGAAAACCAAACCTTCAAAAGGAGCATTCAGAACTTTATAGATGTGCTGACCTTCTTCAGTGTCCATGAGTTCAATGTCTGCAAGCATGCGATCATCAGTTTCTGCACCGGCCGTGAGAAAAAGTGTGCCTTTCACTTCGCTTGGTAAATTCACAACGCTATAGAGTCCGTCGCTTGAGCATTGAGTGTATTGACGAGCGAATACCGAAAATGAAGTGAGACTGAGTGCGATAAATAAAATAAGTTTCATTGGTTCTCCATTTGATAATGCACACTTATGCCTAGCTCTCCTCTTAGAGTCAAGGATGCTGCGGGGCGCATGTGACAGATGATTTGCGCCGCGATATCTAGCGCGTTCATTTAAACTAACTGCGTTAGGAGGAGTAAAAGTGAAACACTTTCTCATTTGTAGTCTTTTGGCTTTATCGAGTCTCGCTCAAGCCGCGAAACTCTCTGATTTTTCTCCCTATAAGTTTGAAACTCTTTTTACGAATCCAAAGTGTGCGGAAGTTAAGTACGACCGTCCAGTTTTGGCCGAAGATGGATCAACACTGACGGCAAAGCCTAAAGACGTTTATTGCAAAGCTTCTGATATGGCGCCATCAGCAAGTCGCACAAGCTCTCCACAATTTAGACTTATTGAGTGGATCGAAGAGCCGACAACCAAAGAAATCTTCTTGGCTTATTTAAGCTTCTCCAACAAGCCAGTGGCCGATGCTCTATGCGCAGCTGTGAAGCGTGGAATGAAGCTCACGATGGTGATCGACTCAGCACCAGAAGAAGATGAGAACGGAAACTCAATGGCCGAGGGATTAAAGAAGTGTGGAACAGATGTCACTGTTCATTATCGCGGTCAGCGCAATGGTCTTGGATACGCTCATAATAAGATTTTTATGGTGAATCCTGATGATGCCAAAGAAGTTCGCCTTGTGTTTAGTTCGGGTAATATGTCGACTGGTACAGCTATTCATCACGAGAATTGGAACTTTATTACAACTAGTCCTAAGACGCATTTCATTCAAGCGCATAAGTGTGTGCGTGAAGGAATGATCAATCATGGCGATTCGAGAAAAGAATTTGTCGCCTTCATGAGCGAGTGTCGCAAAAACATTAAAGTCAAAGAAGAAGATGATATTAAGTCATTCTTCGTCCCTGGTCAGGGCAAAGAGGCGTTTGCCACTTTGACTGATCTCGCGAAGAGAGCGAAACATGTTTCTGCCACTGCTCACCGTTTTAGCGGTGATTTTGTCCGTCTCTTCACTGAGCTTTTAAATCTTGGTCAAGATGTTCGCTTGATCACTGATGACGACATGTACTGGTCTTGGAAGTTAAGAGTGGACACTGGTCGCAATACTCGTCTTGAAGCTTATAAAGTTCTTCCTTTGAGAGATCTTGGATTAAAAATGAAGTTCATGGAGACCAATCAGTCTCAGGTCTTCTTGCAGCATAATAAATTCATGGTCTTTGAAATGAGTGATGAAGATGTGGTCTTTGCGGGGGCGGGCAATTTCACTTCTGCCGCTTTTGATAAGAATTATGAGAACTTCTATGTGATCAGAAACGAAGAAGCAGTGAAGGCTTTTAAAAAGCAATACTCACACTTCTGGAATGACCTCGCGACGGCGCCTGAGAAAATGCCTCGTCAGAATATTCTTCCGTAATTAAAAGGGCCCCGCTGGGGCCCTTCTCTTTTAAGCTGCTCTTTTCTTCCAGCCATTCACAAAAATTTGATTAATCAGTTTTAAAGCGTAATCGTCAAAGTGACCTTCATCTTCTTTCATTAAAAACCATGCATCAGCTGCATTGAAAACCTTATGGCGATAGGGAGTGGCCACCAAGAGACTAGCAAAGGCATCCATCGCTCCAACGAGAAGCGCTTCCTCACTGGCCGTTCCACCATATCCACGCCCGTTCGGTTGAGCATGGTGACCAGCGATTATCGCTAAAGATTTAGCAGGAATGTTCTCGCACAGATTTAAAATTTTCTGTCCCACTTCAGGGTGAAGACGCATCTCAGTCCATTCCTCTGGAAGCAAGTCCGGCTTAGCGTAAAGGTCTTCATCAATCCTGAGCATTCCAATGTCATGCAAGAGCGCACCCGTGACGATGGCCCTTCTATCTTGAGAGGAAATCTCTCTTTTGTCTTCTGTCAGAGCGGCAAGGGAGAGGGCGGCGACGAGAAAACTGTGACGAACTAAATAGTCATGACTGCAGAACAATCGAAGCATCAAGCTAAAACCAGTTCCACTTGAAGCGATGTCATAGGCACAGGCTTCAATACCAGCTTGGGTTGGTTCAATGATTGGGCGTATTTCTGCAGGTAAACTATTGAGCATTTCGATAAAAGCCGTTTCAATAAAAGGCGTGATCACTTGAGTCGATAAACTTTTCTGCTCCAGACTCAATCCTTCACCAAGGCCGCCTGAATGAGAGCCGATGTAGTTGATCAAGTGTTGCCTGTCTTCTTGAGACACGAAGAGAGGTTTCTTTTCATGCCTTAAGAGTTTGTTGAACTGATCTTTACTTAAGGGATCGTGACGGTGATAGCACATCACAATTCTGCCTTGAGGCGTCTCTTCGAAGACATCAAAGTCGAGTTCAGCTTCTGGTTTCATACCAAGCATTTTTGAGGGGAACGGAATATAAGGTTTCTTTTGCATGAACCTATCTTGCAGCCATTTGAGATTTGTCGATGAAAAACTTTAAATCTGAATTGATTACGGAGAGTTAGCTAGATATTAAGAAATTCTAGAAATATGTAAGTCTTCGAGAGTAGAAGGAGCGGCGTGAAATCTTGGCAAAAAAAAGACCTCCACGAGGGAGGTCTTAAGAGTCGTTTTCTAGTCAGCGCCCTGATCTGGCTCCATCTGAGACTGCATGTAGTTTTGAGGACCCACACGCTTGAAGAGTTCAAGTTGAGTCTCTAGCCAGTCCACATGTTTTTCTTCAGAAGCTAAGATCGAAAGGAAGAGATCACGAGAGACGTAATCCTTCTCCGTTTCAGCAAGCTTGATGCAATCTTTAAGATGAGGGACAGCTTCATTTTCGACAGCAAGATCAGCCGTCAAAATTTCTTTCACGTCTTGACCAATTCTGAGTTTTCCAAGTTTTTGTAAATTCGGAAGGCCTTCTAAGAAAAGAATTCTCTTGATGACCATATCTGAATGCTTCATCTCATCGATTGAAGCTTCATATTCAAGTTTACCAATTTTTTTCAATCCCCAATTCTCAAGCATGCGAGCATGGAGAAAATATTGATTGATGGCCGTGAGCTCTTTCATAAGAACTGAATTAAGAGCTTCGATAACTTTTGGTGAACCTTTCATGATGACTCCTTCTTTAATGGAGTCAGAATAAACTGGGAGAGAGGAGTAGGAAAGAGCTACTCGCTTTGGCGTGAGTTATTTTGTGTGTCTTGAGAATGACGATGGCGTGGTTTTTTGTTCGAGACATCCAACATCTGTTCGATAGCATCTTCAACGCAAGTGCCACAGTCAGAGCCGACACCGAGAGATCTCATGATGTCTTTTGTCGATTGGCCCTTGCGAGAGGCGACCGCTTCTTCGACTTGTTTTTGTGTGATGCCTTTACAGATACAAACGTACACGTTGATCCCCTTAATGAGATAAAGTATACATCTGTTCGGCATACCAAACAAGAGTATTAGTTATTTTTCCATAGTTCGGCGTAGCTAACGTATTTTCTTGAGGTTAGCGCGTTGCGCTAAGCTTCAATCAAAGCAGTGTGCAGCCTAGAGACGACTTCTGGGCCTTGATTCTCGTGAACCAGCACACAGAAGTTATGCTTAGAAGCCCCAAGACAGATCATGCGAACATTCACATCTTCAATCGCCCCGAAGATTTTCACGGCAAGGCCTGGTTTGTGATTCATGCTATTGCCGATAAGGGAGACGAGAGAGAAGCCTTCTTCAATCGTGACTTCACCCAGCTCTCTAAGATCAGTGAATAATTCTTGGTGATCAAGCATGCTGCGATCAATAGTCATCGCAATCGAGATCTCAGATGTCGTGATGGCATCAACACTCACACGGTGCTGCTCGAAGACTCCGAACACACGCGAGAGGAATCCGTGAGTGTTTAACATCTTGGGAGTGGAAAGAGTCACAAGGGCCTGATCTTTTTTTAAAGCCACGGCCCTAAAAGTTGGAGCGTCCTGAACTTCTTTTCTAATCCATGTGCCCGCTTTCTCTGGCTCAAAAGAGCTTCCCACAAAAACTGGAATGTCCTGTCTCATCGCTGGAGTCAGTGTGGTTGGATGAAGAACTTTCGCTCCAAAGACGGCCATCTCTGCCGCTTCTTTAAAAGTGATATCACGAATGGCGCGGGCACCTTTATGAAGGCGTGGGTCGGTTGTAGCGATGCCGTCTACGTCAGTCCAAATCTCAACGATGTCGGCCCCAACAGCTTCACCTAATAGAGAGGCGGAATAATCAGAGCCGCCTCGGCCTAAAGTTGTCGTGTGACCTTGAGGGTCCATGCCAATAAAGCCTTGAGTGACGTAAGCGATTTTTTGCTCACGGATTTTTCCTAAAATTTTAGTGGCATTCTCTTTTGTTTTTTCAATTAAAGGAGTGGCCTTGCCATAAATTGAATCCGTCGCCAGCACCGTGCGCACATCGAGGCATTTGACTTGAAACTCAGGCCATTCTTGAGCCAAGGCTTCAGTAAATAATAATGAAGAGAGGCGCTCACCGAAAGATTGCATGCGATCGAATGCTCGTGGAGAGCACTCCCGCATGAGATGAATTCCACGGGCGAGAGTTTCGGTATTATTCAATAAGTCTTCGATTGCTGTTTGCGTGTATGTCGTTATCGAAAGTTCTTTTCCAATCGTGAAGTGTCGCTCACGAAGTTCAAAGAGAATTTTCTCGCTTGATTCCCAATCACCTTTTTCAGCGACTCGAGCGAGCTCAATTAATTTATTAGTCGTTCCAGAAGTCGCTGAGACGACAATTATTTTGGCGCCCTGGCGTTTAGAGATGACTGCACTTCTGCGCATAGCTTCTGCGCTTCCCATCGAAGTTCCACCAAATTTTGAAACGATTAATTTCATACACGACTTCCTTGAAGCTCTCGAGCTTCGTTTAATAAATTCAGAAGAAAAAACCGGGGGAGTGTAGAGGTTGAGAAGAGCTCGGGGAGGAAATTACTTACCGAGTTCTTTCTCCCTAAGCGCTCCACCCGGTATTAACCAGAGTGACAATCTTGTGGCTTTCAACCTTGCAAGACCAACATTACCGATGCCAATATCGAAAACGTTTCGGCGAATCAAACCTGGGATGGGATCAAAAGCTTTGGCAGCTTCCCCCGTCTTACTTAGGATTCGCACCTCTTGGGAACAGATAAAACATATCTGTGCCAAGAGAAAATTGCAACTTTACATTGGCTTACAGGAGCAAGTTTTATGAAAAAAGTGGGTTTAGTGGGATGGAGAGGCATGGTGGGTTCAGTTTTGATTGAACGCATGAAAGCAGAGGGAGATTTTAAAACCTTTCACCCTGTCTATTTTTCTACTTCTCAAGCCTCTGAAGCGGGACCTGATGGTCTTCCGCTCAAAGATGCCAACAAGCTTTCAGATCTTCAAGAGATGGACATGATTCTCACCTGCCAGGGTGGAGATTGGACCAAGGAGATTCATCCTAAGCTTAGAGGGGCTGGCTGGAAGGGCCATTGGATTGATGCCGCTTCAGCTCTTCGTATGGAAAAGAATGCGGTCATTATTTTAGATCCGGTTAATCAAGCGGTGATTGATCGCGCTCGTGAATCAGGTGTGAAGGATTGGATCGGAGGAAACTGTACTGTTTCTTTGATGCTCTTGGGTGTGGGTGGTCTCTTTAAGAAAGGCTGGGTGGAATGGGCCTCAAGTCACACTTACCAAGCGGCTTCAGGCGCTGGGGCGAAGAATATGATCGAGCTTTTAAAGCAGATGCAATTTTTGGGCGACAACCTTCGCAATGACATGAACGCAGGAGTGGGGGCACTGGAGCTTGAAAAAAGTGTTTCTCAAATGCTTATAGGTGAGAAATTTCCTAAAGAGGCGTTTGGATTTCCACTGGCCGCGAACGTCCTTCCGTGGATTGATTCGGCTCTTCCGAGTGGCCAGAGTCGTGAGGAGTGGAAAGCTCAAGCCGAAGCCAATAAAATCCTGGGCACTTCAAAAGAGATTCCCATCGATGGAACCTGTGTGAGAGTAGGGGCCCTTCGCTGCCACTCACAGGCGCTCACGATTAAATTGAATAAAAATATAAGTCTTAAAGAAATTGAAGAGACGATTAAGTCAGATAATCAATGGGTGAGATTTGTTGAAAATGATAAAGAGAAGACTCTCAACGCTCTGACTCCGGCTTCTGTCTCTGGAAAGCTTGATATTGCGGTGGGGAGAGTGAGAAAAATGAGCTTAGGCGATGAGTTTTTAAACGTATTTACTTGTGGCGATCAGCTCCTTTGGGGAGCCGCAGAGCCCTTGAGACGCATGCTTCGACAATTAGTGTGAAGAGTATCCTATAAAATATTCTCACTAAGGCTGTCCAGGCGGTTTGCTTGTGTTATAAAACGGCAAATAGGATGAGGTTAAAAATGAAAAGTTTATTGATTGCTCTTACTCTCGTTTGTTCTTCTGCTTTTGCTCAAGAGCTTGATGCGACAGCCGCTCTCACAAATGTTTTAGCTCCAGGCCTTTATTCAGGTGTCTCTCCTGAAGGAATCGAGTGTTCGGTTCTAATCGCAAAGAGTAACAAGGGAATTAAGACTTCAGCCAAAATGAACGGGATGACTATTTCTCGTGAAGTAGAGACGGGTACAATGTACCGTTGGAATCCAGGGACTCGTTACTTCCTCTCAAGTGAAAAAACTTATTCAACAGACGGTATCAATAGCGTGGAAGAAGTGTTTCGCACTCTTGCTGTAGATACGATGACTCAATATGTAGTCGTCGCCCGAGTGATTGTGAATAATCGCGATGTCCGTGAAGATAAAGTTGAATGTGTCATTAATCTCTAAGCTGCTTTTCTTCTAATCATTATTAAATTTCCAGAGGGATCCACCACGTGGATCTCTCCGTTTTTAAGAGGCAAAAGCCATCCTGGGCAATCTGTATCTTCTGGCGCGAATTTTTCAGCAAGCTCTTTGGCCAGTTTTTCTGTTTCTAAGACAGAGAAGGAAGAGAGAGATGAATTCTTTAATGGATTCAGATTCGCCTCTAAATAGAACTCCAAGACAATTTCTTCTCGAATGAGTGTCAGCGCGACTTTTTTATTGGTTAGATTTTGGCCCAAAGAGAAACCCAATCTTTGATAGAAGCGTTTTGATTGCTCGATATCAGATGTCGGAAGAAGGGTTGCTTTCGCCATGTCAGGATTCTATGACATATAAATGAGGAATTAAGGAAATCGCCCTAAGTCATCGTAAACGAGGTTAATTATTAAGAGATGTTTAATACAAACCAATAAATCTCAGTGATTATAGGCTTAAAGTTGGCAATGGATTGCCTAAAAGAGTGAACTTAGGGAGCATAATAAATATGAACTATTTAATACTTATCTCTCTATTCTTATGTTTTTCCTTCAAGAGCGCCCAGCCGAATGCAATCGAAGCTCTTCGAACAATACTGACAGAATATGAATATGAGGGCGTTGATCCGACTGGAGAGCGCTGCTTTCTGGATATTGTGAATCGTCCTAACGGAGATGTTCACCTGATGCTTGATTCATCGATGGATCGTGATTTTAATCTTGAAGCCTCTGCCGCCTATGAATTGAAGCCAGGCTATTTTAAATCCTCAATGCCTGCGACTGTAGATAATGCTGGAAATAGAATTCAAAAAACTTTGATCGTTGGGGGATTAAAAGTTTCAATTTTGAGAACTTTTACAACAGCCGAGCGCTCATGGACGTCGGATATTGGATGTCTATTTCGCTAATAGATTTGTTTGAAGAAGCTTAAACCAACCCATCACTGAAACTCCCCATCGCATCTCTTCACTAGCAACCTTCGCTGCCACTTCATCGGGAGTAAAGGCGATGATTTCTTCAATCACATCTTCTCCATCGGGATTAGGAAGCTTTGAGGGAATAAGACCCGTGGCCAGAAAAAAATGAGTGACTGAATTGACGGTGCCGCTCGTTTTATAAGTCCAAAACTCTTTCATTGAAGTGGCTTTGAATCCAATCTCTTCTTGAAGCTCTCTTTGCGCACACTCTAGGGGTGATTCACCAGCATCCAGCATCCCAGAGACAGGTTTAAGTCTCACAGGAGGATTCTCATGCGGGCGCCTCTCACGGATAAGAAGGATTTTTCCCTCCGAAGTAACAGGAAAAATGACCAAGCCACCTGGAAGATAAGCTCTCTCCCAGATGATCTCTCCGATTTTCTCGGTCGTCATTTTTAGAAATTTTCCCTGCCACTCAACTTTTTCCATCAGCGTAGGGCATCTTCAAGAACAAGTGAGGTGTCAGTTTTTTCATCTCGGTATTTGATGATGACAGGGCACTGAAGCATGAGCCCTTTTGATTTGATGAAATCATTTGAAGTTGAAAACGCACGTGTGCCAGGAACGACGACTGCGCCTTCAGGAATACCTTCTCCGCGAGGAATCACACACTGATTAACCACATCATAAACTTCAACAGCTTTCGAGAGGATCACACCTGGTGCGATCACGGCACGCTTTCTCACAAGTATGCCTTCAACGATGATCGATCCTGCACCAACAAACACATCATCTTCAATCACGACAGGTCTCATGCCAATCGGCTCAAGCACGCCACCGATCTGCACACCTGCAGATAAATGCACGCGTTTTCCAATCTGAGCACATGAGCCCACGAGCGCGTGTGAATCAACCATCGTCCCTTCATCCACATAGGCTCCGACGTTGATATAAGCTGGAGGCATGATCACCACTCCACGAGCAACGTATGAGCCGCGACGAACACTTGATCCACCTGGAACAAGGCGCACACCACGATCGACGGTAAACTCTTGAGGAAAGAGATTGTGTTTATCGACAAAACCATTCTCAGCTTTAAGTTGCCCGGCTTTAAAAGCGGCCAAGATTCCTTCTTTGACGGCCGTATTGGCTTTCCATTCATTACCCACTTTTTCGGCGGAACGGACTTTTCCAGATTCAAGATCGTTGAGTAATTGCTCCCAGCTCATGCGTTCTCCTTCATCCATTGTGCAACCTCTGTATCAATCGCTGCAAGCTTCGCCACATCTTTAAAATCCTCATGATGAAGTGGAGCTTGCATGACATTCGTTTTGATCCAACCTTTGTGATGAAGCAGAGCTTTCACCGGAAGTGGATTAGAGGCTAAAAATAAACTATTAGAGGCTTTCTCCCAAAGAGGGAAAATCTTTTCAAATTTTTGCGCAAGAGAGAGTTCTGCATAACGGCGAGTCTCTTTTGGCCACACGTTTCCGGCCACAGACACTACTCCTGCGCATCCCATCGGGACAAAGAAGGGAAGGAGAGCGTCGTCACCTGAATAAATTGTGAGGCTAGGAGCCGCTTGTCTGAATTGTGAGTACTTCTCAATCGAGCCACTGGCTTCTTTCAGTGACCAAAGATTTTTATGTCCAGCTAAATTGGTGAGCACTCCAGGATGCATGGCCACGGCCGATCTGCCGGGAACGTTATAAAGCATACAAGGGCGAGTCGAGGTGTTCATTAAAGTTTCAAACCACTTCGTTTGCCCCACGAGTCCTGGTTTGGCGTAAAGTGGAGTCACTAAGAGGTAGCCATCAAAAGCGTGATCTTCACCAAATTTCATCCAGTTCAATTGATCATCGAGTTGATGACCGCCAATGCCTAAGATCATGCTAGTTTTGAGATTGAGTTTAGTAGCGAAACGGACGATCTCATTTTTATCTTGAGATGAAAGATTTAAGGCCTCTGCTGTTGATCCCAGAAGCACGATACCGTTTCCGGCCTCAGCTTGTTTGTTTAAAAGATTTTCAAGAGAAGCATAGTCAATCTTTCCATCTTGTAGAAGGGGAGTGACGACGGCGGTCCAGACGACATGTTTGTTGAGTTCTGTTTGGCTTTTCATGCTTTCTCCAAGTGATCCATAAGGTTTTCAAGTGGGTGAAGTCCATCACCCAAAGGTTTATTTATCCAAAGTTTTGCGACATCCAGTGCCCCTTGAGCAAAGAGCGAACGGTCATGGGCATCGTGTGAGATTTTAATTGTTTCTTGAGCAAATTTTAAAGTCAGTTCATGGAAACCTACGATATCACCTTCTCTTTTTGCTTCGATAGGCACTTCAAAGTGACTCCATTGCGCGAGAGACTTGGCCGTACCAGAAGGTGCATCCAATTTTTTTGTGTGATGAATATCTAAAAGTTCCGCCTTAAAGGCCGGAAGATTTTTTTGCATCCGATTAACCGTCTTGATGAGTTGGCGAAAGAGCTGAATGCCTAAGGAGAAGTTCGTGGCATGCACCCAAGCCACTTTTTGGGCGCGCAGTTTAGCGTCTAAATCTTTTGGCCACTCCATGCCAGTCGCACCAATCACCATAGGTTTTTTGCTTTCAAGAAGAGAGGGAATCATTTCAAGGAAAGAGTCGCCCGGAACAAAAATAATACCAATATCAGCCTTTTGAAGATCCAGAGGTGTGGAGCGACCAAAGGGGCCTACGATATCATTTTTAGAGATCAGATTGAGGAGATGTCCTCCCGTCTTTCCTTTGCCAATGACTGCGACTTTCATGCCTTCTCCAAAAGAGTGTGGTGGAGTGATTTTAAAATATTCTCTCCAAGACCTGTGGCCACCATTAAGCAGATTGAGTTTTCGCTGGCCCCACAGGAGACCATATAAGGATGAGCCCCGTTTAAATGACGAAGGGCCATACTTTGGATTTCTGATTTTGCACTAATACCAAGCCCCACAATTGAGAGCACTTCGCCTTCATGAATATGGGTCTCTCCCCACTGAGCGAGTTCACGCAAGCAATCTGCCGTGAGGGTGTAGATTTTATCAATCACCATCCCCATCCGATTTTCACTCGTGTTAATGAGCGTAGGGATAATTTTATATTTATTCAGCGTTTGCATGACATTCAAGATGAAGGCTGGATGATTAAATCCTTCAGGCTCTTTGATGGTGAGCCATTTTTGCTCACGTTTTAATGCAATCGCTCGCACTGGCGGGTGATGAGCCGACTTCAAGACAACTTTTGTGCCTCTCAAATTTGGATCTTGCGAGTAGCCCACATAGACAGGAATCTGAGCGCGGATAGCTGGCAGAAATGTATCGGGATGAATGACCTTAGCCCCAAATCGCGTGAGCTCTGAGATTTCTTGAAAAGTAATCTCTTCTAAGGTGTGAGCTTCTTTTACGAGACGAGGATCAGTCGTCATGACTCCGGCCACGTCTTTCCAGATTTGAATTTCGCTGGCATCAAGTGCTTCGGCCAGAAGGGCAGTAGAATAATCGGAGCCCTCTTTTCCTAGTGTGGTCGTACGTCCATGCATATCAGAGCCAATATAGCCTTGAGTGACAACGATAAATTCATGGAGGTGAGGCTTGATTTCATTTTCCGCATGCTGACGTAAAAGATCGAGAAGAGGTAGAGCTCTTCCATGATCTGAAGTCGTTTTCATAATAGTGCGTGCATCAACCCATTTTACTTTTTTTCCTTGCTTCTTGAGTGCTTCAACAAAAAGTAGAGAGCTGATGAGTTCGCCGTGGCTCACAAGATCATCAAGAGCAGAGAGAGATGTCTCTTTGAGGAGTTTCATGCCTTGAAGGATTTCTTGCACCCGATGGCAGAGTTTATTGACCTCTTCGATGGCATTTTTATCATTGGTGAGTTCTTGAATAAAGCGCAGGTGACGATCACGAAAAGCTTCAAAAGCTGTTGGCAGATGTTGGGCCGATTCACGGGCCATGGTGAAGAGCTGATTGGTCGTTCCGGCGGTGGCCGAAATCACACAAAGGCGAATCTCAGGGCGCTGGCCCAAAACATGGGCAGATTTGAGGGCGATGGAGGCATCCATCATGCTCGTGCCACCAAATTTTGCTACTGCTAGTTTCACAATTTTTCTCCAGTATGAAGATTCGACTATAGCAGAGGAAAAAGTGAGAGTTGAAGGAGATTTCGAGCTAAAATGGGTCTATGAATTTGATTCGTTTAGGCACAATGCCTCTAGAGGAGGCTAAAACCCTTCAACGCATCTTGGCGACTCGCCAAGTAGACGCCCAACTCGATCATAATGCCCATACCTGCACTCGAGGTTGCACCGTGACGGTGGAAGTTTTGGTTCCAGAGATGGCCATTCCAGTTGTTCAGGAAGTCATGAAAGAGCAGTACCAAAAACTTACTCAGGGCTTAAGTGTTGATTGGAATTTGGTGGCTCAAGTCTTTGATCCCTCTAAGGATTCAGCAACTTGTCCAGCTTGTGGGACGTCATTTAGCACACAGGCTTCTGAATGCCCTGAATGCGGGCTGTGTTTTTAGACTGTAAAATCTCCACACCCAACTCATAAAAGCATTTTTGTCCCTTAGAATAGTGGCAAGAGAGGTTGCTATGAATTTTGCTAAATTTGTTATTTTAAATCCGAAAGATCAAAACACAGCACGTGAAAGTGAAGTGGAAATGCTGATCAACCTCGATCATATTATTTCAATCAAGCCCATTCGCATCTCAAGTCCGGATCGTTTAATGAATGGATTTTGGATTAGAACAACGAATGGCAAAAAATATAAAGCCGTTAAAATTCCTCAAAATATTCTCACGGCGATCGGTGAGAAATACGCCAGTCCCATCAACATGAATGTTGAAAGCGACGAGATGCCATTTCCACAATAATTAAGGATCTGGACGGCAAAACTTAGGTTCAACTCTCTTGATCCAGTTTTGCCCTTTTGTTTGGTAGTCAATTTCATAGCACTCACCACGCATTTCATTTTGTCTCTCGAAGCGATAGGTCACTGCTTTTGGCCGACAAGAATCAAGACCCACTTTTTCGCTGTAATATTGTGGACCGTCTTCGGCTAACTCCCAGCACTCACCTTTAAGTTCTCCCGTTGATCGCCACAAAAATTTTGTTTTCTCTGGCTTGCACTCATATGTATTGAGTCTCCATTGCCAGCGAGTGGGGCCTTCAGTTTTATGAACTTCTAGGCATTCACCACCCAGTCCGGTGGCATTCACAAAGAATTTTTTGATGATATTTTCTTTGGCCGGCATGCATTCTTTCATCTCAACCTTGGCCCTGAATTTTAGTCCACCAGAAGGATCCACCAGCCAGCATTCGCGCTTTTTATCTTCAAAAGCAAAGAGGGAGCCTTCAGGAGCGCAGGGGATTGGCCCATCTGTTCTTACTCCAAACTGTTGTCCCTGAGTCTCAGAGTCCACTTCATAACAGATGTTTTTTTGCCATAAATAGCTGACTTTTTCTGGACGGCACTCCTCGGATTTCACTTTCTCGACATAGTTATTTCCATCAGATGGAGCATGCATGCGCACGCATTCTCCCTCTGGGAAGCTATTTTTATTAGGGTACCAACGTCTAACCTCCTGAGCGAAGGAGAGAGCTGGTAAGAGTGAAAAAACTAGAATTATCAAGCAACGCATAGAATTTATTATAACACCCAAAGTTTTTTTTGCATTAGCCGAAAAGAGAAAGACTTGAGGTTAATAATGTTAAATTTATTCCAAAAATATCGCCGCTCATCTACTCAAACTCATAAAGAGCAAAGAGAGCAGTTTAAGAAATATTTCTTCTCTGAGGCTGATCATAGTTGGATTTTGCAAAATGCAAAAATTAAAGAGACCTTTGAAACTCTTGTCACTATGCTACCTGCTGCACTCCTCACAAAACTTGTTCAACATACCATCGCTTTTGTTCCCTCACAGGTTTTTCAGGCCCTAGGGGCTCATCGCTACCAGATGAGAAACACTGTGGTTGTATTTCCTGAATACCAAAGACTGCTCGCTCGTGGTGGCAAAGAAGCCGTTGCTTTCTTGGCCCACGAAGTAGCTTTGGTGATCTATGAATTAGAAGCCGAAGGCGAGAGAGATCCTTTAATGGCCGAAGTGGAGGCCGACAAATTTGTTTGTGATCTTGGACTTGCTGATGAACTAGAACAACTTCTTCTTGCGATGGATGAGAGCACAGAGAAGCGTTTGCGTCTGACTTATTTAACTTTCAAATCTTTAGGTATTAACTAACGCTTCATTTCTTGAGTGTCGCAATCAAGTAAGGTCTATTCACCTTATTTTCCCCTTGCCCTAAGCGGCTTCACCTTGCACGATTGATAAAACAATTTTTGAAACACAGACAATCTGTGTTTGTTAACCTTTGGAGTTTGAATGAAAAAGCTTTTAGTATTGGCCGTTGCTCTTATGTCTGTATCTGCTTTCGCAGCCCCTTACGGCGCTTCTGGTTGTGGATTGGGTTCAATGATCTTTGAAAAAGACAACACATGGTGGAAGCAAGTTCTTGCTGCTACTACTAACGGCACTTCTGGTAACCAAACTTTCGCCATCTCTTCTGGTACTTTGAACTGTGATTCTCCTACTGCAGGAAAAACAGCTCAAGTTGAAGCTTATATCGAAGCTAATAAAATGGCTTTGGCTAACGACATTGCTAAAGGCAATGGCGAAACGATCTCTGGTCTTTCAAAAGTTTACGGCTGTGAAGATACAGCTACTTTTGGCAAAGCTTTGAAGTCTAACTACAAAATGATTTACCCTACTTCTGATGTTGGCACAAATGAAGTGGCTACTCAGATCAACGGTGTAGCTGCAACTGCTTGCGGAACTTCGATCTAATTTGAGATCAAAGCTTAAACTCTTGGCGCCTGGGATTATCCTGGGCGCTTTTTTTTTGTTACTTCCTCACATGGCTCAGGCCAATGTGGAGTCATGGGCTAAAGAGCCTTTGTGGCTCAACATGGTTCATTATAAAAAAACGCTTTTTGGTTACGCCGCCCAGGCCGATGGTGAGGCGAGTTACCTTTCGAAAAATGGAAAGAGCGATCCGGTAGAAGAATTAGAAGCCACCATTAAAGCTTTCCAATCAATCACACATCCCATCGACTCAAAGTCTGCTCTCTGTCGTTTCCCGGCCCGCTACAATTGGCTTAAAGTAAAAATTCCTACTTTAAATTTAAATCCAGTCAATGAATGTCCTGAATTTCGTGAGTTTGTCTCGAAACTCAATGCGAAATCTGTCAGCCTCATTTTTTCATCCTATTTTATTAATTCACCCGCTTCAGCTTTTGGTCACACATTTTTACGTTTCAATTCAGCGACTCATCGACAAGATGATCAAGACCAAGCAGAACTATTAGATTACGGAATCAATTACGCCGCTGTCATGGATACGAGTAATGTTTTGGTGTACGCCACCAAATCCATGCTTGGGCTGTTCCCAGGCACATTCACGGCCGTTCCTTATTATTATAAAGTTCGTGAGTATAATGACTTTGAGTCCCGCGATCTTTGGGAGTACAAGCTCAATTTTACTCAACCCCAAATCGATCGTATGGTGGAGCACATGTGGGAGTTGGGGCCTACATATTTTGATTACAAATTTTTTACTGAAAATTGCAGCTACCATGTTTTAAGTCTCATGGAAGTGGGCAACCCAGATTTGAATCTCACCAATCGTCTGCCTTCGTTGTATGTGATTCCTATTGATACGGTTCGTGTGGTGATTGAAGAGCCCAATCTCGTGGCCGGCTCGCGCTACCGTCCCTCTGTCCTCTCTCGTCTAGAGTTTCGGACAAAAAAATTATCAGATATTGAAATTAAAATCGTCCATGACTTGGTCAATAATCCTCTACGCTCTGAAGAAATTGTAGGAACTATTCATCATCCCCAAATTCGAGCGGATTTGCTTGATACGGCGATTGATGGATTTGATTTTATCAATGCCAAAGGATTGGTCTACGAAACAAAAGCAACAAATGCGAAGAGACATGAGCTGCTGACGGCTAGAGCTGTGACAGAATACACCTCGAAGCCTTTGAGCATGACTCCTGCTTCTGAATTTACCCCGGAAAATGGTCATCGCTCTCAGCGCTGGGGGGGCTGGAGCGGGTTACCGTGATGGACAAGGAAGTTTTGGGACGGCAAGTATGAGATTTGCTCTTCATGATTTACTTGACCCTCTTCCCGGTCAGCCGACATTTTCGGAAATTCATTTTGCAGGTCTCACAGGTCGTCTTCAGCAAACTGAATATGGACAAGTGAATAAGGCTTATCTTGATAATCTGGATATTTTTAGAGTTTCAAGTTTTCAGCCCATCACTCAATGGCAGAACTCCCTTTCTTGGACGGCCAAGCTTGGGATGCGCACGATCACAGACAATGCTTGTAAGTATTGCCTCGCCACGACTTTAGAAGCCGGTGGCGGAGCAAGTATTGGGTCTTCGACTTCTGAGAATTTTCTGGCTTTCCTCACTAAGTTTGAACTCGATTACAGTAATGGGTTTCCCACACAGTGGAGAGCGGCAGTGGGCCCTGAAGTGTGGGGACGCTGGGTGCCATCGAAAAAGATCTCTATGCTCTCGATAATTGGTTATAAATGGTCTAATTATCTCCAAGCCCCCCTGTTTTCTGACCAAATCTTTACTCATTCCTTAGAGATTCGTTATCATGCTTCTAAAGTTTGGTCATACTCACTTAAGGGTGCAGGTCAGGAGAGTAAAGGTCGTGAAATTCAACTGGGCTTCTACCGTTTCTTTTAAAATTCTAATATTCACATTGGTGGCGTGTGCGACTCTTGAAGGTAAAACGATGATCCCTAATGGTTTTGTCTCTCTCTCTCAAATTTGTCCATCTCTTGTGATTGGCGCGACTTACGCGACCACAGAAAATTTCACGGGTGAGGTGGTTGATGGCTACCGTAGAGTGGAGGCGATCTTTAGTGAAACGGGAGCAAAAAAATTATGTCTCGCGCAAGCCGAAGCCCAAAAGCTGGGACTGAGTTTAAAGATCTATGATGCTTATCGTCCGGTAAAAGCCGTTCAGTTTTTTCAAGACTGGGGCAAGCGCCCTGGTGACGTGCAAGAGATCAAAGAGAAATATTATCCCAACTACTCAAAGGCTCAATTGTTTGAGCTGGGGTATATCGCCAGACAATCAAGTCACTCTCGCGGAAGTGCTGTCGATCTGACTTTAGTCAATGCGAATGGCGAAGAGCTGGATATGGGGACTGTGTTTGATTTTTTTCATGAAAAATCTCACACCGCTTCAGCTCAGATTACTGAAGAGCAGAGAAAAAATAGAAAATTACTTTTTGATTTGATGGTGAAGAACGGTTTTAAAAATTACGATAAAGAGTGGTGGCATTTCTCACTCGTGACTGAAGCTTTCCCAGGGCGCTATTTCGATTTTGACGTAGAGTGATTAACGCTCAGGAAAAAAACTTCCGAGATCATTGTAAGAAACCATCATCCTTAGCTCTTCAAGATCAATTTTTTTGATGTTGTTGCGCCAATAGAGCACCATCAAAAATGGACTAGCTAAAAATAAAAATGTACGGGCCATAAAATGAGTCATAAAGACCTCCATGCTCTCTATCTTCGCCTAAAAGACTTCTTCATGGTGATGAGGAATCCGTTAATACTAAGTCAGGGCAAGGTTAAGATCATTCTGCTTCTGTTATGCACGAGTTGCTCCGGAGTCTTTTACCAGCCTATCAAGGGAGCTCTCTTGGCCCCTCAAAGAGTGGGGCTTGAGCCTGAAGAAACTTGGATTACCTCTAAGGATGGCACAAAGCTTCTGACCTGGGCCTTTCGTGCTCAGTCACCTAAAGGGACAATCATTCTCTTTCACGGAAATGCAGAAAATATGTCATCGCATTTTTTCAATCTCGCCTGGCTTGTGAAGCAGGAGTATGACCTTCTGGTCTTTGATTATCGAGGGTATGGATTCTCTGAAGGGGAGCCCAGTCAGAAGGGCGTCTATGAGGATGCGCTAGCTGCCCTTGATTGGTCATTTAAAGATCATCAATCCAGACAAACGAAGACCTTCATTGTCTATGGGCAAAGTCTTGGAGGGCAAATTGCTGCGCGCGCGATTGTGGATTTCCCTCATCAAAAAGAGGTGAGTCTACTCGTTCAGGATTCAACTTTTCCAAGTTACAAGGATATCGCGTTTGCCAAGATGAAGAGCGTTTGGCTCACGTGGCCTCTCTCTCCTTTGGCCTATCTTGTTGTCTCTGATGAATATGCCTCCAAGAAAGTACTCTCAAAAATAGCGATTCCTGTTTTATTCATGCATGCACCTGATGATCCTGTCGTTCCTTATGAATTAGGAAAAGAAGGATTCGATTTGGTGAAATCAAAAAAATGGTGGTGGAAAATTGAGAAGGGTCAGCATACTGACGCTTTTCACCTTCAAAATACCACCTATCGCACTCAATTTCTTGACCTCTTAGCTCTGCTATAGAGGAAAAAACATCCCTCTGACAATTTTAGTTTGGTGTTACGTGTCTACAGTCCTATAATTTTATTGAGTAATACCAAGGATGGTAAGTTTTGGGATCAACGAAAAAACTTGATATGCAAACTGATGACAATAAAAAGCATTATGCTCCCTTTGCCAAAATTAATGGAGAGCATCCTTTTAAAGCCCAAGTCCCAGAGGGGCGAGTTGAGTACCAGGCGAGAGTGAAGAAAGGTGGACGTGTCGTCTTTTTTCATTTTGATCTCGCCAAAGAGATGGGACTCATTCCCAAAGATCACCCTAATGAACTTAATCCTGAATTAGAAAAACAAATCCTCGATACATTCAGCATTCAAATTATCAATGAATGGGATATCGAAAACAAAGTTCAAGTGCCTGCAGACGAGATGAAGCCTAATACTTATATGGCCACTCGCTATTTACAGCTTCAGCATCCTGATAAAACAGGTCGAACTTCGGGTGACGGGCGCACGATCTGGAATGGACAGATTCGCCATCAAGGTGTGACTTGGGATGTCTCAAGCTGTGGAACTGGAGGAACCAAACTCTCTCCAGCAGTGAATATCAACAAACGCTATTATCAAACGGGTGATCCTACAATTTCTTATGGCTGCGGCTGTAGTGAAACAGGTGAGGGATTAGAGACTTTATTTTTTAGCGAAGTCTTTCATAAAAACCGTGTCAAGACAGAAAGATTACTGGCAACAGTAGAATACGATAAAGGCTTAGCTATTAACGTGAGAGCCTATAGAAATCTGATCCGTCCTTCTCACTTCTTTAATCATTTGAAACAAGGCAATCTTAAAACTCTTAAGCAAGTGGCCGATTACTATATCGAGCGCCAAGTTTTAAACGGTGACTGGGAAGATGTCAGAGAAAAATCTCCGAGTGAAAAATATAACTACATGCTCAATCAAGTGGCTAAAACGTTTGCCTCGACAGCGGCTCGTTTCGAAGATGAGTATATCTTCTGTTGGCTCGACTGGGATGGAGATAATATTCTCATGGATGGTGGTGTGATTGATTATGGTTCTATCCGCCAGTTTGGATTATTTCATAGTGAATACCGCTATGATGATGTCCAAAGATTTTCCACAACAATCTTAGAGCAGAGACAGAAAGCCAAATATATTGTTCAGTGCTTTGCACAGATAACAGACTTTCTTGTTAAAAAGAAGAAGCGTCCTCTGGCCGATTTCAAGAATCATAGTTCATTAAAAAAATTCGACGAAGTTTTTGAAACATCGAAATACGAAAATTTAATGTATAAGATTGGGTTTAAGGAAAAATACAGCGCTGATCTAATGAAAGCGCATTTAAATCATTTAAGAGTTTTTAGAAGAGCTTTTACTTGGTTTGAATCAGCGAAGAGCCAGAAGGGTGTATACAAAGTTGCTGATGGTATTACACGTGATGCCGTTTTCTGTATGCGTGACATTTTGCGAGAGCTACCGCAGCTCTATCTGACTCGTGGATCACTTCTAGAGCCATTGGAGTTTATCGAAATTATTCGTTCAAGTTATGCGACAAAGAACGATTTACGTATGACTCCGATGCTCAAAAAACAAATCCAGCGCTTCCAAGTCTCTTATCTTAATCTCGTAGATTTAGTGGCGAAGCTTGAGAATAAAGAGCGTCATCAAATACTGCTCGATATTACGATGAGATCTTCAGTCATCAATAAGTATGACCGTGTCACTGGTGACTCGATTACTTATGTCGTTCAGAAAGTTGGGAAGTCTCGTCCTCGTTTGAAATCCGAAGAAATTTTTAATCTAGTGAGTGAATTTGCTCATTATCAAACCTTAAACCCTGACCTGAGAAAAAAAATCAGTGAAGATTCAGGTGAAGATTTTCCGGTAAGGCAAAAAAATATACTGCGAGACATGGCCGGAATTGTGCGGGAGTGCCGCGAAGGTTTATAAGTGAAATTGGTAATGTACGCGGGTGGAGATGCCCGCGCTAATCGCGTCTTAGATGATGAACTCTTTCGTATGGTGGATGCAAAAAATCCACTCATGGCCTATATCCCTGCCTCATCTTATCTTTCAGAAATTGAATTTCAGCATTTCGTCGATCAGTATCGCCGCTTTCGGGTTAAGCGTTTTCTGCATTTCCCAGTCGATGTTCCCTTTGATCGCATCCTCTTTAAAGAAGTACTTAAGGCCGATGTTATTCATCTAGGGGGAGGAAATACATTCCATTTTCTTCTGTGGTTAAGAAAAACAAAGATGCTTGAAGCTCTTCGAGACTATGTTCATCATGGAGGCATTCTGACGGGACTTTCTGCAGGAGCCATTATGATGACTCCAGATATAGAAACGGCGGCTATGCCTTCATTTGATCGCGACGAAAACCACGACAATATTAAGAATCTTGATGCCATGGCCCTGGTAGAGTTTGATTTCTTTCCTCATTATCGCAATTCTCCTCGCTATGATGCCGAATTTAGAAAATTCACTCGCAAACAAAAGCGTTCCCTTTATGTTTGCCCAGATGGCGCCGGAATTGTCATTGATGGTGAAAGAAAAGTCTTTGTAGGCCCGACTTGGCTCTTTCAAGATGGAAAGAAGATGGCCATTAACTAGATTTTTTTTAATCTAGCCCCATGCATCCTATTCAATTTTTTGCCTTTTTAATTTTTACGGTCATCGCCTTTTGGGGTGTGAGTTACCCTTTTCCCGCTTCATTGGTACCGGTACTTTTTGTCTTTGTAGGGATTCCTCTCTTTGATGCTGCAATTGGTGTTGATAAGAAAAATCCTACCAAGGAAGAAGAGAATCTTTGGAAATTACCAAAAGTTTGGGGGCCGGCTCTTTATTTATTTGCCTTCACTCATGTTGCTCTCATCTTCTACGGCGCCTCAACTGTTTACCATACAACCTCTTGGATGGAGGTCTTGCTGCTGGCTTTTGTGGTGGGTTTATATACCGGAGGTCTTGGAATTACTGTTGGGCACGAGCTATGTCATAAGAAAGAGAAACTTCCGCGATTCGTTGCCGATTTACTTTTGTCATCCGTCTGGTATCAGCATTTTGCAGTCGAGCATGTGAGAGGTCATCATCTCATGGTTTCTACTCCAGAGGATCCTGCCAGCGCTAGACTCAATGAAAACGTTTATGCTTTTGTTATTCGATCTATAAAAGATAGCTTTAAGCATGCATTGAAAATTGATCAGAAAAAAGTGCTTATTGGCATCTCTCTTTCAGCGTTATGGACTCTTGTTTCCGCTCTCTTTGGATGGAAAGTTTTTGTCTTTTTTATCTTTCAGGGAATTACTGGATTTGTTCTTTTAGAATTAGTGAATTATTTAGAACACTATGGACTCTCAAGAAAAGCACTTGGAAACGGTCGCTATGAAAAAGTGACTCCGATTCACTCGTGGAATTCAGCTCACAAATTTTCGAATCTTTTGCTCTTTAATCTTCAAAGACACTCAGACCATCACGCCCTGGCGCATCTGCCTTACACCATTCTTAAGCATCACGACGAAGCTCCTCAGCTGCCTTCTGGGTATCCGGGAATGATTCTTTTGGCCCTTATTCCGCCTCTATGGTTCAAGGTCATGAACCCAAAAGTAGAACACTGGAAAATGAGGCATATTTCTGTGAGTGAATCTTCTCTCTAACTTAGTTATTACAGCAACTTAGGTGACGATCATTTTTCCGTCTAGGTCTTAAGCTCATTCCTGGAGATAATGGCTGGGGGAGAATTGAATGTTTTTTGCACTCATATTATTTTTTGCCACTCAGGCTTGGGCCGATCTTCAAACATCAATCGAGCTCCATGAATCGGCAACCCTGGCTTCAGACTTCCTCTCAATTAGCGAATTTACAACTCCAGGCGAAGTGAGGTCTTGCTCTGCTCCTGCGAATTATTTCACTCGCAAAAAATTATTTGTCGATAATCTTAAAACAGCGCCACAGTTTAGTTCTGTCGCTCGTTCTAAATGTGACGAGATTACTATTTACTATAATAAGACCGGTCAGAAGAGTGCCATTGGGTATTATGCTTGTGGTGACAAGGTGGTCTGTTCTTTTCATAACACTTGTGAAAATGGTGCAAGTGATAAAAAGTGCCAAGAGGATTTAAAAAATAATTTTGAAAGGATGAAGAGCATTAATGCTTCTTCAAAAGCAGAAGCTCCCAAGAAAGATCTTTTTAATCCGACATACAAAGCTGCTATTGATAACGTCTATGTGGCAAAAAACTATCAAGTGAATCTTGAGGTTAAAATCCCCAAAAATGCCACACTCCAAGGCTATACCTGCCCAGATAAAACTTTGAGTGCAGAGCAAGGATCTTCTTGGGGAGTGGGTGGATGGGAAGGACGTTGCGGACAGACTGCCGCCACAAATCTTCTCTACAGTCTGTGTGGTCATCTCTCTCCCTCGCTTGTTAAAACAGGAGAGTGTTCCAGAGAGGACAGTGCTTTTAATGATATTACTCCCGGTGTGATGCCAACGACTATGGCCGAAGACTATAATGATTTTCTGCAGGCCAATGGCTGTGCCAAGAAAAAAGTTACGCACGGCTATCGCCCTAATACTTTGGTGGAGCAGTACTTTGAAGGCAAAGTCACACTCGCTCAAACAATGAAAGTGCAAGAGAGTGCGATTGAGGCAGTTGTTAAAGAAGGCAATCCTCATCCCACGATGTTCATGATTGAAGTTCCGGGTAGTAAGGAATTGCACTGGATCTCTTTAGAGAAGGTTTATACTGATGCTAAAGGTGTTAAAACAGTCAAAGTGAATCATTGGGGAAGTCAGTATGATTACCCTTTAAGCGAAGTCGCAAAGCTCACATTGAAAGCTGGATACGGCGATAGCGGTGTTGGCGGAATTTTTGCTGATTTGAACTACGTCCAAGTAAAATAATTAAACCTCGACCTCAGCATAGATGGGTAAGTGATCCGAGAGATCTTTCCATGGCCCGTCTTTGAGAACCATCCCTTGAACAGGAATTGCA
This sequence comes from Bacteriovoracaceae bacterium, assembly GCA_019752535.1. Lineage (GTDB taxonomy): Bacteria > Bdellovibrionota > Bacteriovoracia > Bacteriovoracales > Bacteriovoracaceae > UBA6144. The sequence goes on along the minus strand of JAIEMA010000005.1, from coordinate 9,474 downwards.
TGTCTGACATAAACTCTATCGAGTGGAAGCTTGGGCAGAAAGCAGGGAAATGTTCGCGCATGAGAGCCATAGAGGTGATGAAAAAGCTCTTGAGCTTTGAGTCCCTCCCTCATCATCGGGTCAAGACGTAAGAGCCAGTCATTGAAATCCCCCACTAGTACGAAGGGAGCTTCATGATGAAGTTTTTCATTAATGTAGTTATGCATAAGCTTCGCTTGTTTGACTCGGGCCCTGTGAAACAAATTAATGTGAGTATTGAACATATGAAATGTTCTGTTTTCATCGGGCAGATAAATTTCAGCATGAAGCATTCCGCGCATCTCAGATTTATCAAGAGTGAGATCAAGATTGTGCCAATACTTGATCGGATATTTTGAAAGAAGGGCGTTCCCGTGATGTCCATGGGGATAGACAGCATTTTTTCCATAAGTATGGTGAGGCCACATGGTGTCTGCTAGAAACTCAAATTGAGCCTCAAGAGGCCAGTCATTCACTTTTTTCTTTAAATGTTCGTGCTCACCTTGTACTTCTTGTAGGCAAACGACATCTGGATTGAGAAGGCGAATTTGCTGTTTGATATTGGCCAAAATAAATCGACGATTAAAAATATCAAAACCTTTATGAATATTGTAAGTCAAAATTTTGATGAGCATATTAATTCCAGTATCGAAAGAGGAAGACAAAGCGTGAGGCCCACTGAATATACCATTTTCTCTCAGAGAGTGTTTTCATGGTAATTCCTTTAGACTCTGTTTGTAGTTTCTCAAAGTTTGTATTTAATTTCTTTTTATTTTCAGGATGCTGGACTCTGACATCAACCTCAAGGTCATGCATAAAACTTCTGTAATTAAGATTTGTAGAACCGACTGTAATCCAGTCATCTAAAAAATAATTTTTTGCGTGAATGACGGTTGGATCATATTCATAAATACGAACCCCGGCCTTGATGAGTTCGTAGTGATAGTAGGTTTGAAGTAGACTGTAGTAGAACACATCACTTTTAGTCGAAAGTAAAATGCGAACATCCACTCCACGTTTTGCTGCATCTTTTAGCAGACGAATAATTCTGCGCCTCGGTTGAAAGTATCCCGTGGAGAGCCAAATTCTTTTTTTAGATCTTTTAATTCTTTTAAGGAAGTCCTTATACAATGCTCTTCGAAGCCTGAAGCTTTGATTAAATCGAACGTCAGGGTGAGTGAATTTGATAAATCTCTTCTTGGGCATTTTTCTTTTGTACTTGAAAAATGCTGTTAGGCCCCAGCTTTTCATGAGTGAGAGGATAAAGAGTGGAGCAATCCAACCGGTAAGTTTTAAACCGATATCATGCCAGGCATCGTCTTGGCTGAATTCTTTTGAGTGATTCGTACTAATATTGAAGCTGCCCGTGTAACTTGTTCTCTCGTCAATGGTGATGATTTTTCGATGATCTCTTTTGTTAACACCGATCAATCGCTTGAGGAACACCTGAGCCATTTTGAAAAAATCAATAAAATGCTCATTGGCAAAAGTCCAAGGATGAGGATTATAAATTTTGATTTTTAAATTTTGTGAATAGTCTCTGTTTTGAATCTTTTGAATGAAATTATGCGATCCCACCCCATCGAGCATAAGGAACACTTTCACTCCTCTCTCAGCAGCAGCGTTAAGAGATTGAAAAAATCTCTCTCCCAAAGGGTCATCTTCTAGGATGTACATTTCCATGGTGATGAGAGATTCAGCCTTGTCTATATCCTTGAGTATTTCAGCATAGAATTCATCTCCATCGAAATACAGATCTTCACTCGTCCACAGTGGTGGAAGACCTGAGCGGCGGAAGATATAGGAAGGAAGTTCGGCCATAGGACATGATAGCACTTGTTGCTAAAAATTAATTCCGAGCAAATTACTTTTCAGAGGTTTTTCTTTGGTTTTCCTTGAGTCGTCCCGATAAGAATTTAAAGGATTTTTATCTATGGGTATTTCGAAAGAAGGCTTCACTAGTTTAGTGAAAAATGCAGTGGCCAATAATGTCAGTGATATCCATTTGCGCCAAGATGAAAAACCTTCATTTCGACTGCGTGGTGACTTGGTTTCAGTAAAAATGGAGCCACTAACTGCTGATGACATGCGTGCGATCTGCAAAATTATCATTAAAGATGATGAGGTTCTTGAGAAATTATCAAGAAATAAGCTGAGAGAATATGACGGATCTTATGCAGTAGAAGGCGTCTGTCGTGTGCGTATTAATTTCATGAAATATCAAGGGAAGATGGGACTTATTCTCAGAATCATTTCTGACAAAATTCCAACTTCCGAAGAACTCGGTTTGCCTGAGGCCATTAATAAAATTGCCTCTGCGGGGCAAGGACTTGTCCTTGTGACAGGTGCAACAGGCTCTGGTAAAAGTTCGACTCTCGCAGCGATGATAAATTATATCAACAGGACTCAACCCGTTCACATCTTGACTCTTGAAGATCCTGTCGAATTTGTGCATACAACAATTAAAGCCAGAATCACTCAGCGAGAAATTGGTGCTGATACTGAAGATTTTAACTCAGCCCTGAGAGCAGCTCTTCGTCAGGATCCTGATATTATTTTGATTGGTGAGATGCGTGATGCTGAAACAATTGGTATTGCCATCAAAGCGGCCGAAACTGGTCACTTAGTCTTTGGTACCGTTCACACCACTGATGCTCTTTCAACAATTGGTCGTCTCATCTCGATGTTTCCACCAGAAGAGCAGGGTCCAGTCAGGCAGCGTATCGCTGACAATTTGCATGCAACAATAAGCCAAAGATTGGTTAAAAAGGCAGACGGTAAGGGCAGGGTGGCCGTGCAGGAAATCATGGTCAATAATCCTGGTATTCGAGAAGCCATTCAAGAAGCGGATAAAACGATCGAAATCTATACCTATATCGCAAAGCGATCTAATGGCATGCAAACATTTGATCAGCATTTAACTGATCTTTATCGCAAAGGCTCTGTGACTTTGGATGAAGCCAAGTCTAATGCTTCGAAGCCAGATGATTTCGAGAGAAATTTAAACTTCGCAGACGACTGAGCGGTTTTGTCGGATTAATCAATTCCTTTTCGCTCTCCATTGCTCAAGCTAAGATAATGGAAAACTCCTATATGAGGATGTCTTCCTATGCGTTATGGACCTGAAAAGGCACAGCCCTATTTATTTCACCAGATTAATCAGCTGATCAAAACAGCAATGCTGATGGCCCTAGTGTTAATGCTTGGTAGATTGTTTTTTATCTTCAAATTTACAGAGTTGGTTGTTCTTAAAAAAAACCTTCCTCTCACTTTAAAGGCGATGTTTTTAGGTTTCCGCTACGATTTGATACCTGTCGCCTATGTTCTTACAGTTCCTTATATTCTTACTTTAATTGGATTTGCGTTTCCTCGTGATGGCTATCTCAAATTTCTTCCTTGGTTTCATCGAGTTTGGAATTTCTTTTTTATATTCATTCTTGTTTCTTTAATGGTGTGTGATTTAGGGTTCTACTCATTCTTTCAAGATCACATTAATATTTTGTTTTTTGGTTTGTGGGAAGATGACACCTCCGCTGTTCTGACCTCTATTTATAAAAACTATAATGTGTTTTTGTGGATTCCGATGATCCTGGCGGGTCTTGGTCTAAATTGGTGGTTGCTAGGAAAATGGTTTAAAAAAGAGCGGATTGATCTTTTTTATTCTCAGCCTTTCGCTCGAGAAGAGTTGGGGTTGATATTTTCTGCAAGTCTCGTTTTAATTGCATTTCTAGGTCGCGGAAATTTTACTCGCTTACCACTTTCAATTGAAGATGCTCATATATCGGATATTGAATCGATCAATGAATTAAGTGTAAATGGAGCGATTGCTCTAAATCGCGCTTATAAAATTCGCAAAGAATTTGGTAAAGAGGAAGTTCGCTATCTTACTCAGCAAGGTTACACTCAGCTCTCTACTGCGGTTTCTGACCTATTAACTTATCGTAATGCAACTCCTCCAGTGAATGGTTGGACAGGCTTAGATGATCTTAAAAAGAAAACCAATTTGAATCCAGCTGCCGTGGCTAATCCTCCCCATGTCATACTTGTTGTGATGGAAAGTTTTGGATCGATGTGGTGGCCATTTGAAAAAGAGATGCCATTTCTTGATTCGCTTCGCCCTCATACTGAACAGGATTATTTATTTCTCAATTTCCTCTCAAGTGAAAATGGCACAATTGGAAGCATAGTTTCTGTGGCGACGGGACTTCCGCTCAGACCTGGTGCGCGTTTTTTATCTGAAGGTGAGTATATGCGCACGCAACTGGCAAGTGGTGCGCACTGGCCTTATAAGCAAGCTGGCTATAACACGCGCTACTTGTATGGTGGGAAGCTAGGTTGGAGGCAGTTGGGGAGCTACCTTCAGTCTCAAGGTTGGGATCAGCTTGAAGGAGCCGAACAGCTTACAGATAAAATGAATCTTTTATCAATTAAAGAATCTGATCGTGGCAATGAGTGGGGGATATTTGATGAGTATCTTTTCAAATATATTGAACAAGAAATTAAAGTGGCCACAAAGCCACAGTTCTTTTTAGTACTCACGACTTCCAATCATCCTCCCTATGAGACGCCCTCAACGTTTAAGCAAAATGGTCTCTCGAAAATTCCTGAATCCATGAAAAATCTTTTTACCAAAACACCGGATGAAGTTTTGCAACGTTTTAAAACTATGCAATATTCCAATCGCCAGCTTGGGGATTTCATCACAAAGATTAAATCTGGTGATTTAAAAGATAAGACAGTGATTGCAGCAACGGGTGATCATTCTTTTTGGATTGGAAAAGATGAAGGTAAGCCTGGTTTAATTAAAAAATATGCAGTCCCGTTTTATATCTATCTTCCTGATGCTCTAAAGCCAGCGTCTTGGAACCCAAAGAATTGGGGATCTCATATCGATATGCTGCCTACTCTCTATGAGCGCACATTATCCGAAGTGACTTACTGGAGTTTTGGACAAGATATGTTTGCGGCAAGGAATGCAGCGATTAATTCATTTGGAATTGCTGCCGATGAATCAGGTGCATGGATAAACGGAGAGAGTTTCTGCTTTGAAAATCCGGAATCAAATATGCTCATGAAGTGTGAAGCAGATAATAGAAAACTGATGCTCGGAAATTATCTTCGCTCAGAGATTGGGCTCACTGATGAATTCTTACGCGCCAATGCCGCCGGTCAAATACGCCCGCTGCCTTAAGTGATGATCGGCGATGACAATTTTTGCCATCGCTTCAACGACAGGCAGTACTCTTGGAAGCAGACACGGATCATGTCGGCCAGCTTTGGCTTTATCACCTAAAGTGGAGGGGGCTTTAAAGGCCACTCGAAGAAGTAAATCTTCTCCATTAGTAATTCCGCCTTCCATTCCACCAAAGTTTTTTGAATCTTTGGAAAGTTCACTTCCAGGCATCTGAGTTCCCGCAAATCCGGCCCCTATTTCAATCCCTAAGCATCCTGGCAATGAGAGCATGGCCTTAGCAAGATCTGCTTTTAGTTTATCAAAGGCGGGCTCACCAAGGCCTGCAGGAGCGCCAGTGACTTTTAGACCCACAACTCCTCCCGATGATTCCCCTTGAGCCTTGCAATCAAGAAGAAAGGTTTCAACTTTTTTAGAAACTTCTTCATCAGTAAAACCAAGTATTGTGCGTTCATCAGTTGTGACGGGCCCATTTTTAAAAGTCCCGATACTTTCACTCCAAGCAAAAGCCTTCATTTGAGGAAGGATAAGAGAAGCAAAATAACCGGCAATCACACGAGCGATGGTCTCTCTACCCGAGGAGCGACCCCCGCCTCTATAGTCTCTGATACCAAATTTGATCTCTGTCGTTTTGTCGGCATGACCAGGACGATAATCTTCGGCCTTGTAGTCTTGTGAGCGCTGATCGGTATTTTTAACGATGACACAGATGGGAGTGCCAAGAGTTTTTCCTTCAAAAATGCCGGAGAGAACTTCTGGCGCATCGTCTTCTTTTCTTGCTGTCGTAAATGCGCTCTGACCTGGGGCACGGCGCTTGAGTTCATTGTGAAGAGCTTGCAAATCAAAAGTGAGTCCAGAAGGAACACCATCTAGTACAACACCAATGGCCGCACCATGACTTTCACCAAATGAAGTCAGAGAGAACAATTTTCCAAAACTATTCCCACGCATGAAAAAATCTCCTCGTTACTTCAGGCATTAAGTCTTGAGGCTTGAGTTTCCTTCCTGTGACTTCTTCAACCGATGTGTATGTTTCAAACCCCATTCCACAGGGTGAGAGAAAGGCTAGCTTTTGCTTGAGTGAATCGAATTTTTCAACATTGAGGGCCAGTCCATGAATCGTAACCATTCGATCAACTGCGATTCCAACGCTTGCGAGTTTTTTTGATCCTTTCCATAAACCCAAAAGATCTCTTTTATGATCAAGGTCGCTAATCCCTCTCTCTTCAAGAGCACTTTGAGTGGAGATCAAAAGATTATCCACAAGAGAAGAGAGTCCTAGTCTTTGTGGATGAAGCTTCACGATGGGATAAAGAATCAACTGGCCCGGATGATGAAAGGTGAGTCCTCCGCCACGCTCAATTTGATAAAAAGGAATAGGCAGGGAAGGAAAGGCAGAAACTTTAAAATCTTGCAGCTCGAACGATTGATTTTTTTTAGCTTTCTGAAGTCCACGGCCATTGGTCAGGACTTCAGGATGAGAACAAGCGATAAGCCACTTCTCGCCCGTTTCTCGCACTCTCTCAACAGTTTTTTTTTGAAAGTCCCAAGCCTCTTGGTAATCCCAATTCCAACAAGTCGCCAGAGTCCAGCCTTGAGTTTGAATAATTTCCGGATTCACTTTTGAACCTCTGCATACTCTAGGAAATCTGCCGCTTTGTAAGATGATCTCACAAGGGGGCCTGAAGCGACGAATTTGAATCCAAGTTTTTGGGCCATCCGTTTCATCTCTTCAAAGTCTTCAGGAGTATAGAATTTCTTCACATCTAAGTGGCGCTTAGAGGGCTGAAGGTACTGGCCAAAGGTGACGATGTCGCAATCAATTTTTCTGAGATCGACTAATGTCTCTTGTATCTCTTCCCATGTTTCACCATGACCGACTTGAAGAGAAGTTTTGGTTTGGATGTGGGGATAATTTTTTTTGTAGAAGCTTAAGCACTGAAGAGTCTTATCGTAGCCAGCTCTTGGGTCACGGACAGGATGAGTCAGGCGTCTGACGGTTTCAATGTTTTGAGCGATCACAAAGGGTTCACTCTTTGCGAGAGTGTGCATGTGAGCTTCTATGCCAGCAAAATCGGGAATAAGAACTTCAACTTTTGTTTCAGGAAATTCTTTATGGATTTCATTAACAACAGCTGCAAAGTGACCTGAACCATGGTCGGCCACATCATCTCTATCCACACTGGTGATGACGACGTATTTGAGTGACATAATGCCAACCATCTTGGCCGAATTTGCAATTTCATCATGATTAATAAACCCTTTTGGGTTTCCTGTTTTCACATGACAAAACTTGCAGGCACGTGTGCAAGTATCACCTAAGATCATGATGGTTGCTGTGCGTGAGCTCCAGCATTCAGAAATATTCGGGCACTTCGCTTCTTCACAAACGGTAGAGAGTCCATTTTTTCTTAAGTTATCGCGTATGTCCTTAAAGTCTTCGCCAGTGGGAAGAGGGACTTTTAGCCAAGCCGGCTTTCTCTGATAGGTTTCACGGTCAAAATAGGTATGGGCCATGAAAGGTTATCTATCACTTTCCTTACAGACAGTCGATGCCAACGCTATGAGAAAGATCGACAGAATATCGACAAATTTCGCCTACTTGCAGCTCATTTTTAAGCGGTCCATGCCACTGCATACGCCAAAGATGACCTGAAGATTCCACGGTGATCTCGCTTGTGAGTCCTAAAAAGCTGATTTGAGTGATTTTTCCGCTCCAAGCGCCATCATTTTGGATGGCAAAAGAAGAGGCAGGAATGGAGAGAACAAGATGAGTTTTATCTCTTCCAATCCCTTGTGAGTTCCAACTTCCATAAGGCGTTTGCCATAATTCATTAGGATTTGAGCGAGTGACAGTGACAAAATTCTGAAAGCCTAAGAGTTGAGCCACGACGAGACTTTTTGGTCTCCAGAATAAATTTTGAGGTGTATCAATTTGTTCCCACTTTCCAAAATGCATGATTCCTAAGCGATCGGAGAAAGCGAGCGCCTCTTCTCTTTGGTGTGTGACCCATACCACAGTCATTTCACGGTTTTTGACATAAGTTTTGAGAAGCTTCAACAATTCTAAACGAAGAGGAGTGTCTAAGTGAGAGAAGGGCTCATCTAGAAGCAAAAGTTCAGGTTGGTTAACAAGTGAGTAAGCGATTTTTACTCTTTGCTTTTGCCCTTCAGAGACTTCGTTGATGCGTTTTTTAAGTTGCATCGGAAATTCAAAGGCATCGGCAAGATCACGGGCCAGTTGTAGTTTTTTTTCTTCATCAAATGATCTTGTCACTGCATTCATCAAGAGTTGTTGAATAGTCACAGTGTCATCCAGCTTCAAGTCAGCTTCCATTAAGGTACTCGTCATCGCGTGCTCAATTGATCCGCGCTGAGGAGTAAGATCACCACTTAAAACTTTAAGAAGTGTGGATTTTCCTGCACCACTTGGGCCTAGGATACAGAGAATCTCTCCTCTATGAAGATGAAGAGAGAGAGTATGAAGACCAGCTAAGCCTTTAGAGTCAAAATTAAGAACAATATTTTCAAGACGCATGAGGTGTCTTTACCACAAGTAGAAGTCCAGCGAGAAGAAACAAAATTCCAATGATTCGATAAGTATCGATCGGTCTTACAGTGAGCCCCGCCAGTCCGTAGTGATCCATCACGACTGACATAATAAGTTGTCCACAGATAAAGCATAAACTCAAAGTTGTTGCTCCCACTCTTGGAACAAGAAGAATAGAGACAATCACAAACAAGCTTCCTAAAGCCCCACCAGTTAAAGTCCAAAGTGGAACAGTAGTGAGTTTTTGAAATCTTTCTGCGATATTTCCCTGGGCCAGAGCGATTAATCCTAAAAGTAGTGCACCACCAGTAAAACTAATAAACCCACTCCAAACTGGTGATTGCAGAGATTCTCCGAGCCTGGAGTTCACCACAGGCTGCCATGGTAAAAGTGAGCCTGCTATAAACCCGACACAAAGCAAAAGCGCCAACATATCGACCTCCCGAAACATTCGTGATTCAATGCTACCAAGAGCGACTTGATTTAGGAAACCCATGACTTTAACGCAACTTAAATACATTTTAGCCGTAGAGAGATGTCACAATTTTGCTCAGGCAGCGCGTGAATGTTTTGTCACGCAGCCAACACTTAGTATGCAAATTGCAAAGCTTGAAGATTATTTGCAAGTCATCATCTTTGATAGAAGTGTAAACCCAGTAAGACCTACAGCTTTAGGGAAAAAATTTTTAGAAAAAGCCAGAGAAGTCATTCATCG
>JAIEMA010000009.1 GCA_019752535.1 Bacteriovoracaceae bacterium | reverse complement strand
TACTCATCACCTATAACTCTCAAGACCCACAATCAAAAAACTTTTTTGCCAAAATACGCATGCATGCTGCAAGTCTCGTGATGATGTATGACCAATTCTTCCGTCTCTCTCTTGCCTTGAACGAGACCCCAAGACTGCGACTAGTAATTGAAAACGATATTCCTCAAGAAAAAAAATGGCTCACGACTTTTTATCAAACCGCCATTGAAGAATCTCGCTGGAAAGACTCACAAGCCGACATTTTGGCCCTTGTTCAAGAAGAGAAGCTGAGAGGAGGGACTCCCCTTGATGAGAGCGAACTCATCTTCGAAAGCTACATTCAGCAATCCTTTACCGCCCAAAGACTGCGCTCCAAAGACGACACCTATCGCTTGGGTCAAGTTCTCGATATGCAGAGACAATTAAACTCAGGTCGCCTCACCGATCGACTCCAACGACTCATTGGGAAAATTAGCCAGATCTTTGGAAATAGCATCGGCTCCATCCAAACACGAGATGGAAAATTAAAAAAGCTCGCAAGCGACGTCCAAAAAATGAAAAGCCTTAAAGAGAAACTAAAACCTCTTGATATCCTTTTTGAGAAAACTCCCATGCGCCTCACCGATCGCTTTATCCCCGGCTTCTATGGACATGTGGCCATCTGGATTGGGCCTGTGAGCGAGTGGAGTCATTATTTCGTGAGATACCAGAGGGCGATCATTCCCATCACCGAACATCCTGCGGTGAAGGCAGTTCTTCCTCAACTCTTAGAATCAAAAGGAGTGCTTGAAGCCCTTCGTCTTCCCGGAGTCACGCTTAATACGATTGAGCATTTCATGGATATTGATGATCTCCTCATCATTCGCCAAGAAACACTGGCTGAAGACTTAAAGGGGGAAATGATTGTGAAGGCCCTCGAGCAGTACGGGAAACCTTCTGATTTCAATTTTGATGTTGAAACTCAAAGAGAGATCGTTTGCTCTGAGCTTGCATATGTAGTCTATGATCAAGAGAGCTGGCCCACCAGTCATCAGCTCGGGCGCTACACGATTAGTCCCGATCAAGTGGCTTTTAAGGTTTTGGATCACCATTTTGAGCCGATCTTAATGTATCACGATGGGGTGGAAGTCAAAGGTGAGATGAGAGAGAAATTGCGATCCCTCCTAGAAGCTCCAGGAGGAATCGCGAAATTTGTGAACTAATTCTTCTTCGTCTTCGCTTGAATTTTCTTCATGCGACGCTCGAGATCGGATGAGGTTCTAAAGATCAAATGTACTGGCGTGTTCAAAAGATTAAAGTCTTGTCTTAAACCATTCACGAGATATTTTCTGTAGTTTTCAGGAATGCCCTGACTCTTATTGGTAAAGAGCAAGAACGTTGGCGGAGCTGACTTAATCATCGAAGCGTACTTCACTCTGAATTTCACTCCACCCGTCTTATTCACCACCACTGGATGGCGATCGACTAGAGTTTGAAGTGTTTTATTCAACTGACCAGTTGAAATCTTCTTATGACGGACTTCAATCGTGTGGCGGATGGCCCCTTTAAGGAAGCCCAAGTTGCGATTCTGGCGTGCCGAAATCGTAACCAGCTGACAGAACCCGAGCCACGGGATTTTATATTTTAAATCTTCTAGCCACTCTTTCTTTTTCTTCTGATTGGCAAACGTCTCACGGAGAAGATCGATCTTATTCAAACAAATAATAAGTGATTTTCCTTTCTCAAGGGCAATATCAAGAAGGCGTCTATCTTGGTGAGTGATTCCTAGAGTTGAATCCACCATGAATAGAACCACGTCAGATTCTGTGATGGCACGAAGTGAGCGGTAAACCGACTGCTCTTCAATAAAACCTTCCACTTTCTTCGAGCGACGAATCCCTGCTGTATCGACTAGCTTTATCGAGCGGAAGCCATCTGTTGTGCCGCGCTTAGCTTCTTCAAGCTCAACATCAACAGAAGATTCTACACCTTCAACCAGCGCCGTTTCTATCGCTTCATCAGAGAAGTATTCAGACATATCAAAATCGGCAATCGCCTCTTCGGCTTCAAAGCCATCGTTGCTGTCCTCAGCTTTGTCTGGAATTAAACCCAGCTCTGGGGCCATCTGACCGTATTCAACATAAATACGCTCATCGACCTCATCTTGCTCACCTTCAATATCAATGATCGCACCCTTAGAAGCCCAAGCTTTCATCTCTTCATAAAGATCTTTACTCTCTTTTCTGAATTGATTTTCTTGAGATTTCAAAAATGCTGTATCCTCTCCAAAGAAGAGATCGATATAACCCTCAATAGGATCAACCGTTGTACCTGCAATTTCACTCACAAGTGCGCGCTGTGCACCCACCAGACCATTCAAAAGAGTTGATTTACCCGCGTTAGGAGCGCCAATGATAGCGACAGAGGCGACCACATCATGAGCAGGTTTCACGCCACGCTGAAGCAGCTCTGCTTCTTCAGCATCAACCTTGGCAAAATCGGCCGCAAATCTCCACAGCCTCTCGCGAAGATCACCAATTCCACGGTTATGTTCCGCAGAAATGAGAAGAAGATTCTCTGAATCGATGTCGAGTTGATAGAAATCAACTTCATCACCCATTTGTTTGTCGGTATCAAACTTATTCACCAAAATCCAAACCGGCTTTTGTTGAATACGAATGAAATCACGGATGCCCTGATCAAAAGGATTTAATCCTTCGCGCGCATCCACCACAAAGAGTACGAGATCACTCTCTTCAATCGCCAGGCGCGCATGATCGGCCATGAGATTGAAGAAAGGGTCAATATTATTTTTCTTTTTCGGATCGACTTCAATCTTTTGAGGGTAGAAGCCACCCGTATCCACCATGATCACCTCACGCTCATCACCAGCACCTTCCATGAGATTTAAAATCCCATAGTGGCGATCGCGAGTCACACCCGGTTGATCATGAGTCATGGCAAGCTTCGCCTGACGCATGAGACGGTTAAATATGGTCGACTTCCCTACATTGGGGCGACCAATGATTGAGACAACTGCTGAACGTTTCACTTAGACCTCCAAACACGAGCACTGGTCTGAGAGCGTGGAAGACCCAACTCATCAAGGACCCAATTATTACTGAACCACTTCGGAGACACTTTAACGTGTAAGTTCAAATGAACTTTTCCACCGACCATGGCTTCGATTTTCTTTCTAGCACCAGTACCAATTTCTTTAATAATGCTTCCACCGCGGCCAACAACGATCGCACGTTGAGAAGGACGATTCACTAGGATAGAAGCCGACACGTGGGCACTAATAGGAGCCTCAGCATCTTTATCCTTAATATCTTTATACTCATCTACGACCACAGCGATCTCGTAAGGAAGCTCTTCTTTGAGAATTCGGAAGGCTTGCTCACGGATATACTCAGTGACAAAAAATCTTTCATTCTTATTTGAAGCTGAACCATCGGGGAAAAGATGCGGGCCAGGTTGAGCGGCATCACAGAGTGCGCCTGTGAGTTCATGAATATTGGTGCCGTCTTTAGCAGAGATGATAAATTTCTTTTGAACCGCTGGTGAGAGCTCTTTGATGCGAGCATAAATCGCTTCAGTATCAACATTGAAATTCAAATCGGCTTTCGTGAACAAAATCCACGTTGGGCCCAATTGAAATTGAATGCTCTCAAGCAATTCCTTAAACGCCAGCTCCGGCTTGTCGGCCATATCTAAAAGCACAAGATTAAGATCTGCACCATCTGCGCCCATCTCCACTTGATGATTCATGCGCTTATTGAGCTCTTGGGCAGACTTATGAATCCCCGGAGTGTCGACCAGCACGATTTCTGTGTGATCAATAGTAAAAATACATTGGAACTGATTGCGAGTGGTTTGAGGCTTATCAGAGACGATCGCCAAATCAAAACCAATCAAATTATTGATCAGCGTTGATTTACCAGCATTGGGTTTACCCAATACGGCCACGGTGAGTTGTTTGTTATGCGGATGTTGTGTTTCTAATAGCATTCTCTATTCCCCTTGAAGCGACAGGTGAAGTTGGTTTTGCAAACAGGATTTGGCCAGCCAGAGTTCGGCTTTTTTCTTTGATATATTTTGAGTGGAGAGAATCGGCTTGCCATGGACAACTAAAGTGACGTGAAAGCCGGGTCTCGCCTCTTTTGACTCATAAGTTGGAAGTTCTTGCCAAGACTTGAGACAAAATTCTTGCAAACGAGATTTCGCATCAAATTCTTCAAGATGCTTTGGATCAAGCAAGTCTAACTTCATCTCTAAAAGCCATCTCTTCCAGGCAGCAGAAGCCGTTTCAATTCCCGCGTCCATATAAATGGCACCCAGCATGGCTTCGAGAGCGTCCGCGAGGATGGCGTCTTTCTCTTCAATCAACTTGATCTCGCCTTTGCCTAAGAATAAATAGCGAGAGAGTCCAAGATGGCGAGCGACACTCGCGAGACTCTCTTCATTGACGGCATGACTTCTCAATTTTGAGAGCTGGCCCTCTGGAAGATTAAAATGACGAGTGTAAAGTTCTTGAGCGACGATAAGATTTAAGACTGAATCACCTAAAAATTCGAGGCGCTCGCTTGAGGGATAAGCGTGCGAAGGCATTTCGTGTAAAAACGAAGTGTGCGTAAGGGCCGTCATCAAAGGAGCTTGGTTACTAAATTTGTAACCTAAGGCCAGCGAGAGGGCGTTGAGTTTCTCAGGCGTCAACATAAGGTCATCCAAGGTCGTCTGGTCTCGTGAGAAAGGGCGAGACATGTTTAAGTTTTAGGGCTTTTAGCATCTCAGTTGCGATGCGGCAAGTAGAGAGTGAGAGCTAGTCTAACCCCTTGTTTTCCGCTAGCATCACCCCATGATCGACCTTGTAAAAACTCAGCAGCAATTCATCAAAAACCTCGAAATGAGCGGTAAGAGTTTTAATACCATTAAAAACTACCGCGCAGACCTCCAGGTCTTTAATCGCTTTTTGGCCTCTCACAAACGCTCGATGACTCTGAAGACTTTCACCGTCACCCAGGTGCAGGAGTATGCTGGTTTTCTAGAAAAGACCTATGGCTCACCCAACTCCATTCGTAGGCGCGTTCAAGCGCTTCGCTTATTTTTTGATTTTCTCGTCAGAGAACATAAGTTTCCCGACAATCCCATCAAACTTGTTCCGGTAGCCGCTAAACTTTTGGAAAAGCCCACTCCACCAAGTTTTAAAGATCTTATTCGCCTTAAAGATTCTCTTCGAAATCGCATTAATAAACTCGAGGGTCTTGAGCGTTTGATGAATTTGAGAAATCTGCTGGTGGTGGCTATGATTTATGAGACGGGCATCAAAGTTTCCGATCTCGCGCGTCTTGAGATGAGTGATATTCTTCCGGACAAACATGGCTTACGTCTTCTCGTGCGCCCTTTGAAGCGTGAGCCCTACTCCATTCCCTTAAGTTCAAACTTTAAAACATTATGGAATGAATACATGAGCGAGTTTAAAATCCACTGGCCTGGGCCTGGTGAGATTCGCTATGTGCTCTTTAATGCCAATCCTCACCGTATTCTCTCCGGCTCACTTTCTCCCCGTGGAACAGAGCTCTTTTTTGAAGAAGTGAGAAAAATTTTAAAAATTGAAGTGACGGCTAGAACAGTCAGACAGGCTTGCGTGTTTAAGTGGATGGCCGCTCAGATTGGTGAGAGCCAAATTAAAGAATGGCTCGGTGTGGCCCCTGACTATGATCTCTCTCTTTATAATCAAGCCTTCAATGCCACCAAAGAGACTCCCGTTTATTTGGATTTAAATTATGCATGAACCCTTCATGCGTCGCTGTTTTGATCTCGCTAAGCGTGGAGCAGGACTCGTCTCTCCTAATCCTCTCGTAGGTGCTGTCGCCGTGAGAGATGGAAAAATTATTGCGGAAGGCCTTCATGCTCGCCATGGTGACCCCCATGCCGAAGCTCACCTCTTTCTGAATGCGAAAGTTGATCTCGCTGGCGCCACTCTCTACGTAAACCTTGAGCCTTGCTGTCATACAAAAAAGCTCACTCCCCCTTGCGCTCCACAGATTATTGAAAAAAAAATCGCTCATGTCGTGATCGCCAATCTTGATCCCAATCCTCAGGTCTCAGGCGGCGGGGTAAAAATGCTAGAAGCCGCAGGGATTAAAGTCACTACAGGTGTGCTCAAGGATGAGGGAGAGAGGCTCAATGAAATTTTCTTTCACCGCATGCGTACAGGCTTGCCGTTTATTCACTTAAAGTCAGCTGCGACTCTTGATGGAAAAACAGCTCTGCCTTCGGGAGAATCAAAATGGATCACCAGCGATTTTTCGCGACAAGACTCTCATTACGGTAGACGTCTCTATGATGCGATCGTGGTGGGAGCACAAACCATACGAAGTGATAATCCCCAGCTCAACGTGCGCCTTAAAGGTGAAGTTATTGAGAAACAGCCCTATCGTCTCATTTTCACCAAGTCAGGAAAGCTTCCTCGTGAGGCGCAGGTCTTTACGGATGAGAATAGACACAGAACAATTATCGTCACCGATCTTCATACGACAATTGATGCTCTTCCTCCCCAGCAAGTGATTCGTCTAGAGACGCTTGAGCCTTTTCCGTTTGAAAAATTTAATGAACAACTCTTTGAGCGCGGCATTTATTCTCTCTGGCTTGAAGGTGGGGCTGATCTTCATTCATTGTTTTTGCAGTATAAAAAAGTCAACCGTATGACTCTCTATCTTGCTCCAAAAATCATGGGAGAGGGTAAAGCGATGTTTACACATTCAGAAGATTCACTTCAAAACCTCCTCACTTTAGAGGGAATGGACATTCAGCTTTTGGGCAGTGACCTCAAAGTGACGGGTCTTGTTTAGATGAATTTTTTCCTAGAGGGATTTCTCTTACAAGCAAGTCTGATCTTTGCTCTTGGGGCCCAAAATGTCTTCGTACTGGAATCAGGCATCAAGAAACAAAATCATCTTTTAGTGGCCACCATTTGCTCACTCTGTGATGCCCTTCTCATTGCCATTGGAGTCGCAGGCGCTGCCAGTTTTTTTGTTCAAGTCCCTCTTGTTAAAATTGGATTTGGGATTCTTGGCGTTGCATTTTTAGTTTTCTATGGACTTAAGAAAATCAAAGAGAGTTTTAAGAGTTCTCAAGAAGGGAGCACGAAGGCGGACAAAAAATTTAGTCGCAAAGAAGTTATCTTGTTGTCTTTAAGTTTTAGTCTATTAAATCCTCACGTCTACCTAGATACCATCGTGCTCATTGGAGGCTACTCTGCGAAATTTGTCGAATTGAGTGATCGCTTAATATTTGGATTCGGTGCCACAAGTTTTTCAGTACTTTGGTTTTACGGACTTTCACTCTTTGCAGCGATTCTTAACAAGGTCTTGAGCAATCAGAAGGCCATGAAAATAATCGCCCTTATCTCAGGTCTCATTCTGATCGTACTTGCTTTAAAATTGGGATTGGACGTTTATAGGTGGATCATTTAGTCGTAAAGTGAGTAGATCTATATTTTGCACGTTTTGAGTTTATCTGATGGGATGATCTCACCATTTCTTCGGCAATATTCTAATATCACTTTCTTTCCTCCACACTCTGCATATTGAACGAGTCTAAAGGCATCATCTTTAAGCTCGCCATCACATTCGACTTTTTCAAAAACTCCATCACCTCTTATCGGCCAGGCAAACACTTTAAACTGAGTGCTTGAGTATTGAGACATATCTACCACTTTATGAAATTCCTCACTGACTACAGAGAATTTGCCACAACGATCATACGGTTCATGATGACTTGAATCATGGGTATCTAGAATGTCCCAGTGCCTAGAACAGCCGGTGCCACCTAGGGCACCGACAAGAAAATCAGCTTTTTTACCTATGTAAGGGAATCGGGTTGTATCTTTAGGGTATTCAAACCCTGTTACGAATAATGAGAAGACAAAAAATAGAGTTAGCTTCATTCTCTCTTCTACCAACCAAAGCCGTAAGAACCTGTATTATAAGTTCCACCCGATAAAGACATACCAGAGGGCTGATAGCCTTTCATATTTTCACGATTTGCATCGTTATGAGCTGCAATTTTTTTGCTGTCACAATCAGGCATCGATCTAATAATTCCTCGTGCAAGAACAAATCCTTCTGAGCCCTTGTCTGAAGAGAGTCCCAAGAAAGGCTTCTTCGGTTTCAAAACATCTATCACTGATCCCTGTTCATCCCACATAATAAGTTTTATTTCTTTTGAAGAAGGCTCAAACGTTTTTTTACTATAAGTAAAACCATAAGCAGCTCTGCTATAAGAGGTCACTTCAAAGATCGCATCTTTAGGATTCTTGCCTATTTCCCATACTTCATTTGAAGCATTCGGATTCATTGTATAACTATTCACTTGAACAGCACCACCAAACATAAATTGTGTTTGCATCTCAGGCTTTGATTCGTAATCTTTTTTACTCACTATTCTAACAAAATCGATCGTGACATTCGTCTTTGCCCCATAAGGAACATTAAAATCATAGCCTTTCTCATTTAAAGCAAGCTCTAATTCTGCTCTCTCAGTTGATGTGATGTTCAAATAATCAGTACTGAAATTTAAGTTACATTGATTGGCCTGAGCAAAAGATGAAAGTGTTAATACGCTTAAAAAGAAAATGGCTTTTTTCATAGATCCCCCAAATAAATTGTAAGTTTAGTGAAGCAAAGGGGATGCCATTAAATAACGCCCTAAGTGGCCGTTTTGACTATCGTGATTGAGTAAAAGTTGGACGAATTGTCGAAGGATCAGTCGCTGGGAAGACTGAGAAGCCAACCGCAATTGGCTTCTCAAAATGGTTTCTAAGTTATGGTTTGTAGGGAAGAGATGAGTCTTGCAAGAATATCTTAATACCTTTTTTAGATTTCATGAATCCTAGAGTGTATTCAACTTTAGTTTCTTTGCCTTCAAGATTTGTGAAGTAATAGTGACCCATGGCAATTCCCATGTTCCCCTTCAAAAGAATTTTGTGATTATCAAATCTCACGTTGGTCCATGGCTTAATTGCAAAGCCTGTGTCCTCTGAATATCTTGCATTTCCGCCGACAAAATAGGAAAGAGCTGAATCAAATGTAGGTCTGAACGGTTCTACTGAAGCAAGTGTCGGTTTAAACATCACTGTCCCATTGTCGTAATTGTAATGCTTCTTAATATGATTGCTGGCGGCTTCTACATAATCACCACCATCCAAATAGACTTCTCCAATTTTAACGATTCCATCTCCCCAGGCTTCTTGTGCAGAAATAACTTCAGCTTGAGTGATACTTTGCCCAGCAAAAGCATTGATCTGGAAAGCTAGTAACATTAGCGAAAAGAACATTTTCATCATTTACTCCGATGTGATTAAAGTTATTTTAATACGTTATCTCCTTTGATTAAAACAAATCGATAAAAGCATACGAATAGTTCGTTTTAAATGAAGTAAGACTGCCTAAGGCGCAATAATAAAGACTTTGAGTTCTTTTGGTATAAGAGGAGGCAGAACCAAAACTCTCCCTTTATTCCTCCACCAAGAAATATTATGGGAGAAGCCTAGGAACTGATCATTATGGTAGTAGTGGAAGATTTTTTTCAATGACCATAAACGCTTTACGCTTATAAATCCTAATCCCTGCACTTCAAACTCTTGAGTTCCCAAAATGTTTTTAACCTTATACTGAGCAATCACTTGATCTCCATTTGAGAGATAAAGTTGAGCTGTTTTTAGCTTCCGATTAAAGGGATAGACGACTTTGTATTGAGCCTCATCAATCTCTAGGATTCTCTCTCTTGCCCCCAATGGAAAGTGCGAGACCGCGACTTTTATATCCTGAGAATTTTTGACAATCAGTGCAGCTTCAGTCAGTGAGATGTCTTGGGGATAACAAAAAAGTAAGTCTTCTGGAGAGACATTTTTGTAAACTAATTGTTTCAACACTTCGTCTGAAGTCAGATTGTTAAGTTGACTCAAGAACCGAGATCTTACTCTTAGTAAAATGATCACGAAGAGGGTGAAAAAAAGAACAATTCCCACTAAGAAATATAAGAGCGACTCAGGTCCCATAGACATTATTACATCAGGAAGCACCGCTTACTGACAAGTGTGCTGGAACCCCCTACTCTCACTTCATGTTTACCGGACTCATTCAAGACACAGGCACAATCGTTTCCATCACTCCCAATAAAGAAGGGCGTGAATTCGTCATTCGCACAAATCTTGTGAATGAAATTAAAATTGATGACTCTATTGCCACGAATGGTGTGTGTCTCACGGCCACAAAAATTGAAGGCGACACGTACTTTTGTCAGGCGATTCCGATGACTCTCGAGAAAACCAATCTCGGAAAGCTTCAGGCCGGACAAAGAGTGAATCTTGAACTCTCCCTTCGCGCTCAAGACCGTCTCGGGGGCCACATGGTCCAGGGACACGTGAATGGAGTGGGACAAATCATCGACATTAAGGATTTGGGTAAAACCTGGGAGTTCAAGATACAGTTTCCCCAAAATCTTCGTAAATACATGATTTTAGAAGGCTCTATCGCTCTAGATGGCATCAGTCTCACCATCGCTCGCTTAAATGAAAGCGATCTCACTGTGGCGATTATTCCACATACCCTTGAAAAGACGACTCTTGGCACAAAAAAAATTGGTGACTCCATCAATGTTGAGGTAGATATGGTCGCCAAATACATCGAAAATTTTTTGACTCGCTCAAATGATTCTCGATCAAACGAATGGGCCAAAAACTTTGGCCCTTAAGAGGTCAATGATGAGACCACTTGATTCTATAGAAGCTGCCATCGCCGATATCAAACTCGGTAAAATGATTATCGTTGTTGATGATGAATCTCGTGAAAATGAAGGCGACTTCATTATGGCCGCCGATGCCATCACTCCAGAAGCCGTAAACTTCATGGCGACTCATGGCCGCGGCATGATCTGCGCTCCCATCACTGCAACAGCTGCAAAAAAATTAGATCTCCCACTCCAAACAGGAAGCAACACCGCTCCGCTTGGAACCGCATTCACTGTCACAGTAGATGCGATTGACGGTGTGAGCACTGGTATTTCGGCCAGTGATCGCGCGATCACTTTAAAAATGCTCGCTAATCCCCTCGCTCGCCCTGAACACTTCTCAAGGCCTGGCCACATTTTTCCTTTGATCGCACGAGATGGCGGAGTGCTCGTGAGAAATGGTCATACTGAAGCAGCCGTTGATCTTGCTCGCCTTGCTGGATTTAATCCTGCAGGCGTGATCTGTGAGATTTTGAATGACGATGGCACCATGGCCCGCAGAGCTGAGCTTGAAGTCATGGCCGAAAAATTTAATCTTAAAATGATCAGCATTGAAGATTTTGTCCTTTGGAGAAAGAATAACGAAAACCTTCTCTCAGAAGTTGAAACTGTTTCGATGCCTACTAAGTTTGGTGAATTCGCTCTTCACGTTTTTAAATCAAATGTGCTCGCTGAAGAAGCGATGGCGATTGTGAAAGGTGATCCTGAAAAACTCACAGATAACTCCCCTCTCTTGCGTGTGCATTCAGAGTGCTTCACTGGAGATGTTCTAGGCAGCAAGCGCTGTGATTGCGGAGAGCAACTTGATCACGCACTCTCTCGTCTTGAAGAGGAAGGCAGTGGCATCATTGTTTATCTGCGCCAAGAAGGTCGTGGCATTGGTCTCATGAACAAAGTGCGTGCTTATCAGCTGCAGGATAAAGGTCTTGATACTGTTGAAGCGAACCTTAAGCTCGGCTTTCCTGCTGATGCTCGCGACTACACCATGGCCGCTCAAATCTTGCGCCATTTTAAAATGAGTAGCGCTCGCCTCATGACCAATAATCCTGCCAAACTTCAGGCCTTAAAAGATTTAGGCGCAGAAACGCTTAAGCGTGAAGCTCATGAAATTGCCCCGCATGCTGAGAATATGAATTATTTAAATACGAAGAAAACGAAACTTGGCCACTGGCTGGGTTCGGGTCTTCTTAATCAGTGAGATTTTTATGACAACAAAGATTGAAGGCACATTAAGCGCAACTGGTATGAAGATCGCGATCGTCACCGCTCGCTTTAATGATTTTATCACTTCAAAACTTTTAGAAGGTGCTGTGAGCTGCCTTAAGCGCCATGACATCAAAGAGTCAGACATCACTGAGGTTTGGGTCCCAGGCGCATTCGAGCTCTCTTTGACTGCCCAAACGCTTGCTGAAACTCATACCTATGACGCTGTTCTATGCTTAGGGGCCGTGATTCGCGGGGCGACCACTCACTATGATTACGTCTGTAGTGAAGCGGCTAAGGGCATCGCTCAAGCAGGCCTTAAAACCGGCGTTCCCGTCATTTTCGGCGTCATTACGACTGAGACAATTGAGCAGGCCATAGAGCGTGCGGGCACGAAGGCCGGCAATAAGGGCTGGGATGCGGCAATGGCAGGCATTGAGATGGCCTCATTAATGCGCCGCCTTAAGTCAACTCGTTAGTAGACTTCAAGCTTTCAATCGCTTATAACTTTCAAACTTTCCGAGTGAGGAGACAGGCTCGCGGCGAGTATTTTTTAAACGTTTCCTGTCACCAATAAGCTTTAAGCTTAAATTCGACGGACCCTCGATTTCCTTTCGGAAATTAAAATCCATTCGCATTTATTCTTAGAGTCGCCATTGAAGGAGAATTTTATGGCTAAAGCAACGATGGGGCGTTCACGCTTCAAGATCCAACGCCGCTTAGGTGTTGAACTTCCAGGTTTAGGCAAAGCAGGTGCACTTGAGCGTCGTCCATACGGCCCAGGTCAGCACGGTGCTGCTCGCAAAAAGCTTTCTGACTTGACCGTCCGTTTGATGGAAAAGCAAAAAGTTATGTTCAACTACGGCCTTCGCGAGCGCCAACTTGTTAACGCTGTTAAAAAAGCAAAGCGTGTGAAAGGACAAGCTTGGGTTGACGTACTTATCGTTCACCTTGAGTCACGCCTTGATAACGTTGTTTTCCGTATGAACTGGGCTCCTTCAACAATTGCTGCTCGTCAGATGGTTTCTCACGGTCACATCCTTGTGAACGGCAAGAAAGTTTCTGTTCCAGCTTATGAAGTACAACCTGGTGACACAATCGAGATCACTGATAAGGGTGCGAAGTCTGGAAACTACCTCCAAGCTAAGACTCGTCCACGTATCAGCGCTGCTCCAGCTTGTTTGCTTGTTGAGAAGTCTGGTGAGAAAGAGAAAGGTAAGTTGGTTGCAAGACCACTTCCTGACGATATTCCTTTCGCATTCGAGAAACGTCTCGTAACCGAATACTACTGGAAAGTTAAGTAATACGAAGGGCCTCGAAAGAGGCCCTTTTTTTTATGCCAATCATTTTATTTATTCTCTCTATCTCGCTCAGTCACGCCACGACGTGGAGGAGCAATAAGAATCATTCAGAACTTTTATTTAAAGTTCCCTATCTCACAATCTCACATGTCACAGGTCGATTTTCTCGGTTTGAAAGTGAATTTGAAATAAGAGATCAATTAAAAAGTGTTATTCTTCGAATTGATGCAAACTCCATCGACACCAACAATGATCAACGAGATGGGCATCTAAAATCTCAAGATTTCCTATTCGCCAAAAAGTATCCTCAAATTATTTTTCAAAGCCAAAGCATTCAATCTTTAGGCAATAACAAATATCTCGCTCTTGGAACTCTCAAGATTCGTGACACTGAAAAGAAACTCTCTCTCCCCTTTGAGATGAGTCCCTCAGTCATAGATTCCTGGAATTATGAAAGTCGCTTTACCAAATTCAACACAACTCTTAATCGAAAAGATTTTAAACTTCTCTGGAACAAGACCCTAGCGGACAATCAGTTTTTAGTGGGAGATGAAATCACGATTGAGGGACGTATCCAGTTTCAACTTTCATCTTCTCCCACTCCAACCAGTAAACACATGATCCCCGATACTCCTTCTATTCGTGAGCGTGAAAAGCTCAACAGAGGGGAGCTCGTTTCATCACGGCCTAATTTGAGCTCAACCTCTGTGCCTTACGTAAAAGCTAAAGAGATTCCAAAACAGGAACCACTCATTAAGATCACATCCGTTGATGGGCGCGAGAGACTTGTGTGGCAAATTTGGTTTTGGGTCCTGGGGCTTCTGGGATTTTTTGCGGCATTAATTCTAGGATTTTTCGGCAAGAAGCTTTGTATGGATTATTTTAAAGAGAAGTATGAAGAGACAGGTCCCATAGGGAACCTGTCTGACATCATAACAATTGGTTTTACTCTCATCTATGCGATGGCTTTTTGGTACGTGGGCTGGGGTTAATTTGATCCAGGATTGCCACCAATAATAGAAGCCCATGACTCGTGAGCTTTCTTCACGTTATTATCAATATCCTTCATGAACGTATCTCTCGCCTCTTCAGACGAGAAACAGTAATGCTTCCCTTTATAGGCAGCAGTGATGGTCGGGTCACATTTCACTTTCATTTTTTTGAGACATAGGCCATTGGCACAGTGACCATCAAACTCGACGGCTTTAGATTCAGTAACTGCTTTTTTCAGGTCACAGCTTTCACACTTTTTATGATGCGAGCAAGCGGCAATGAACAATAGAGCGACAATTAATAAGTATTTCATTTTGATTCCTTTTTTTTGAGTCTTTTCACCTGGCACTGAGGGCAGATACCAGAAAATTCTAAATGATGTTTAAGATCCGCATAACCGAGGCGTGAGAGTTCTTGCTGAGTCGAGGGAGGCAAGCAGACATCAATTTGGATTATCTTTTTGCACTCGGTGCACATCAAGTGATGATGATGCCCATGATGATCGTGAGCACAACTCCCACCCGTATGCGCTGCCATCTCCCAGCGAATAACAGAATCACCGAAAAGTCTTTTTTCAACTAAACCCGCTTCTTCAAACGTCCCCATGCTACGATAGATGGTCGCGAGATCAAAGCCCTGGCTTTTGAGCTTCTGGGCCATCTCTTCTACGGTGAATGGCCCATGGTTGGAGAGAAGAAATTCTAAAATTTTTCGTCTCTGCTCAGTAATTTTAAGTTTAGCATTTTTTAAAAGCTCATCTGGGGCATGTTGATCACTCATCTCGACTCTGCCTCTGAGATTTTCTTTATGATCTCTTCGCGCAACTCTCGAAGAGCGATATTGCTCTGTTTTAAATATTCATCGGCCTTTATTAAACGCTCACTCTCTTCAGGTAAAAGCTTCTTGCTTTCAAGAGTTTTGATGGCTTTTTTCACTGCGCCCTGAATGATTGTTAAGTGATTGGCGAGATCGTGAATGTTTTTCCTTTCTTTAGAAAAATCCATTTCACTTCACCGCTGCTTCGAGAAGGCTTGCAGCATCTTTGAGCAGCTGAGCCTCACTTTGAGCATCATAACTGTAATAGCCTCTGATCTGGCCCTTTTGATCAACGAGAACCATTTTCTCTGAATGAGCGATATCAAAGAGATTGGTGGGTGTTTGTCCTGAAGCGACATTTATCTTATAGCCATCTCTATAGAGCTCAAAAAGCTTCTCTTTATTTTCATACGTTAAAAAAGACCAGACGTTTGAGTTCGCTTGATACTTTCTGGCCAATTGATAAAGCACACTCGGAGTATCAAATTCTGGATCCACGGTAAAAGTCACGAGAGCGATATTATTTTGGCCTGAAATCTTCTTTTGAATTTCGGCCGTCTCCATCAACATCTTGGGGCAGACCGAGGGGCAGCGAGAGAAGACGAAATTTGCGATATAGACTTTACCAGTAAGGTTACTAGAGCCAAAGGGCTGGGAGTTTTCACTCATCAGTGTCCATTCAGGAACAGTGGCTATGATCGGAAGTTCTGGAGAAGATTTTTTAAGTGGATTACAAGAAGCAAGCAGCAAAAGAAACCAAAGGCCCCTCACCCAATTTCCAATCCGTTGAGATGAAAAAGTCTGTGTGAGAGGGCCCATGGAATAATTCATTAATTACCTTCAATACTCTTTAGAAAAGCATCACGAGCTTGAGTATTGCTCTTAAGCTCACGAAGGCTTTCTACGTAATAAGTGAGGGCCCAGATATCGTCATCCGCAACCACATCTTTCCAACCCGGCATCCCTGAACCGCTCACACCGTAGAGTAAGCGCTGATAGATATCTTCAGTTGAGAAGATTGAACGAAGTGGATGGTAAGTGAAATCAGGTGGGATCACTTTGTAGTCGTATTCAGAATCTTGAGGCTTAAGTTCATAGAGATTGCTGTCAAATGAAGCAATCGGAGAACCATTAATCTCTTTATTCCAATTACTGATATCACTCTTAGAGGCGTAAGCTCTGTGACAAGTCGTACACTGGGCGACGATATGATAAACCTTCGCTCCACGAGCAATCGCTTCTGCTTTTTTCCCTGGGCCGTAAGGATCTGGAGTGGCTTCGATTTTAGTTCCTAGAGTCTTATCCGCGCCTTCCCAAACTTGAGGAGCAAACGTCTTAATGTATTGAGTAACGGCATCAAGGCGCTCATCAGAGATATCCCAAGGCAACATCGCTGAGCCGTTTAAGCCTTTGCGAATGATACGATGAAAATCAGCATCATGAGGAAGTTCGCCGTACGGGACGTTGGC
Organism: Bacteriovoracaceae bacterium; assembly: GCA_019752535.1. Lineage (GTDB taxonomy): Bacteria > Bdellovibrionota > Bacteriovoracia > Bacteriovoracales > Bacteriovoracaceae > UBA6144. The sequence continues at coordinate 145,732 of JAIEMA010000009.1, read as the reverse complement.
AAACTTATAGAGACCTTGAGTAAGATTTCTAGGAGCTGGGTACATGCCGGCCCAAGAAACACCTTTTCCATCTCCGTTCGCGCCGTGGCACTGAACACAGTATTCAAGGTAAGTTGTATAACCCAAATTCAAAGTAGCTGAATCGACGACTTTTCCGCCTGCAAAAGTTTTACTTTCAACGAAGGGAGTCTTCTCACATGCTACTAGGCTTAGAAGAAGGGCCAAAATTACAAATTTCATATCTATCCTTTCTTTCCTATTTGCCATGTCTTTTAGTGTCAGAAATATAAATGAAGCTCTTTAAAATAAAAAAAGCTGCAAACAACACAACGATCAGTGACCAAGTCGGAAGCTTAGCTTGGTTCGCCTTTGGGAACTGATACGGGTGATTGATAATCGAAGATTCAGATTTAAATTCCTGAGTCTTTTTTGCTACTGCGTGTTCCATATTAATTCCTTAACTTAACGGTAAAGTGATTCAAGGATGACCATCACGGCATAAGCAACGGCCGAGATAGGGATTAAAGCAACAAACTTCATCCAACGAGTTTCTTCTTTTAAGTGCATATAAAAATAACCGACGATCGCAGCCTTACCAATCGCCAAACCTGTCAGAGAGGAAGCGTGAAGGATGTATTTCAATTTCAATGGTGGAATAATCAACTCCACGATGGTGAGAACAGTTAAAACTGCAAACACTTTGAAATATTCGGCTTTATGACTATGGTGTACTTCAGCACTCACAACGAGCTCCTTTCCTAGGAATTTTTCTTCTTATTAATAATTAAACCAGTATCAATCATGAGTTTATTAATCCCATCCTTAAGGATTGGATAATAACCTCTAATATTCCCATCTTGATCAACCAGCACGAGCTGATTGGCTTTCACGACATCATCAATCGTTTCCACTTTCATGCCTCTAGGCGCTGGAACTTTGAAGCCTTGAAGCAATAAGTTTTGAACCTCATCTATTGGGCCTGCAACAAATCGCCAAACGTTCGGGTTCGCTTTTAATTCTCTGGCCCTGTCAAAGCGCACTTGTTGATTGTCATTTGCTGGATCAATAGTGATTGAAACAATGGCAGCACGATCAATCACTCCGCGAATTCTGTGTTGCACCTTTTGCATTTCTGCAAACGAGAGATCACAAATGCCAGAGCAATGAGATGACATAAAGTGGACAATGTAGACCTTGCCCTTAAGCTCATTCGTTCCAAAAGCTTTTCCTGACTCATCGACAAAAGAAAAAGCCGGAACCTGACCTAAGAGTGGAAGCTCTGAAGGCAAATGGCGATTAATACTCTTTAAGAGTGGATAAGCAAAAAGAAGTGTCGTCATGACGAACCAAAAAAGCTTGCTTAGAACTAACTTCTCAATGAAGTTAGAACGTCGATAAAGCCCAGTTGTTTCTACTGCAGTATTCACTTTCTTATCCTTAAAAAACAAACATACCCATAAACATGGCAAACCAAACAATCCCTAAGAAATGCCAGAAGCGCTCAACATTGATCGTCTTCTGAAGCAATTCATTCGTCTTAGGTCTTAAAACAATTTTTAAATAAACAAGGGCCAGTAATCCACCGATCACATGGACAGCATGGATCCAGGTAAAGCCATACATGACAGAGGCAAAAATGCCTGAAGTCACATAAATGCCACTTTCTTTAAGCTGCAACCAAAGAAAGCTTTGAGAGATCATAAAGCCCACGCCCATAAGCATAGTGAGATTCAAATTTCTGTTCGCTCTCTTAAGATCGTTAATCGCCACAAGATTTTTAACTTGAAAGCAAAACCAGCTGCTCACGGCGATAAAGATCGTGCTCAAAAAAGGAAGAGTTAATGAAACATGGGCCATACCTACTGGAGGCCAAGCTTCAGCACTACTACGATAGACGGCATATCCCATAAACAGCGTGACAAAAAGCATTGCCGCTGAAATGAGAGCGATCGTCATCGCTAAGTTGTTTTGAAGCTCGCTACGTTTCATGCTGGTCCTTGCACCAATTCTTCAGTTTGATATTGGAAGTCGCGACCATTTTTCAGGTTCGGGTTTCCAAGCTCATGGGGTCCACACTTCACGACTGGGATCACATCATAGTTGTGGTGAACTGGAGGAGACGGGATCGTCCACTCAAGAGTTCCCACGTTCCATGGATTGTTAGGAGCTTTCTTTCCTTTATAAAGTGACCAGATTAAATTGATCACGAATACAATTTGGAAAGCACCCATGAGAATCGCCGACTGAGTCACAAGCGTGTTGATAGGAATCAAGCGCTGAAGTGATTCGTAGACGAATGGGTTATAGATACGACGGTGCATACCACCGTAACCAATCATCAACATACCGAAGAAAATGCCATTCAAAGGAATCATTGTTCCCCAGAAGTGGATTTTCGCGAGTGTTTCATTCATCATGCGACCGAACATCTTAGGGAACCAGAAGTAGAGTCCTGCATACCCACCCAGAAGAACTGAAGCGGCCATCGTGTAATGGAAGTGACCCACGACGAAGTATGTATCGTGAAGATAGATATCCGTTGAAACTGTACCAAGGTGAAGACCAGTCAAACCACCAAGACCGAAAACGAAGACAACACCAAGAGAGAAGAGCATCGGAGAATCAAAACGGATTGATCCTTTCCAGATCGTTCCAAGCCAGTTGGCAAAGAAGATCGCAGAAGGAATTGAGATCGTCATTGTGAGAGTCATGAACGACTGAGTGAGCAGTGGGCTCATTTGAGTCGTGAACATGTGGTGACCGTAAACCAAAGTAGAAAGAATCGTTACGGCGGTCATCGCAAGAGCTGTTGATTTCGCTCCGAAAGCCGGCTTTCTTGAGAAGAAAGAAAGTAAATCTGAGACGATACCCCAAGCTGGAAGAATCAAAATATAAACTTCTGGGTGACCGAAAATCCAAAACACGTGCTGGAAGAGAACTGGATCCCCTGAGCCTGAAGTCGCAGAGGCGCCGGCCAAGAAGAATGTAGTCCCCATCACGCGATCCATAGTTAAAAGGATCACACCTGCACCAAGGACTGGAACGAAGATCGCGTTCAAGATCGCTGTCAACCAAAGTCCCCAGATCGTAAGAGGCATATCAAAATAGCCCATGCCTGGAGCGCGAAGAGTGATAACAGTTGTGACGTAGTTTACTGCGCCCATCGTTGATGAAACACCAAACAAGAAAATGGCGACACACCAAAGCGTCTGCCCTGCCCCGGGGCTTCCAATCATGGTTGAAAGTGTTGGGTACGAGGTCCATCCACCGGCCGCGGCGCCTAAAGGCAGAAGCAATGAAGCCACAAGTACGATTCCCGAGAGGAAAGCGAACCAGAAAGAGAGCATGTTTAACATCGGGAACGCCATATCGCGGGCACCAATCATTAAAGGGATGCAATAGTTACCAAACGCTCCAATCAAAAGCGGAGTGATAGCGTAGAAAATCATAATCGTTCCATGCATCGTAAAGAGCATGGCGTATGAATCAGGAGGAACAACTCCAGCTGAATGAGGGAAAAGAAGATTTCCTATGATTGGAAATGGCTGACCAGGGTAAGTCAAAGTCCAACGGATCAAGAGGGCCATCATGCCGCCAAGACCTAAGAAAAAGATTCCGTACCACATAAACTGTTTTGCGATCACTTTGTGATCGAAGGAGATTATGTACTTACTCCAAAAAGTTGTAGGTTCTGGGTGAATTTCGTTGTATCCGCCGCTCATATTAGTACTCCCACTTCCAACCCCATGCGAGGTTTTTGTCTTCTGGGTTATTTGTAGTCATTGCAATTGTTTGTGAAGCATTCAACCATTTATTGAAGTCTTCCTCTGTATAAACAGTGAGGCTCGCTTTCATCAAATAGTGATGAGTTCCGCACATTTCTGCACAAGCGATATCATACTGCCCAGCTTTGTTAGCATCCCACCAAACGCGAGTGATACGCCCTGGGATCGTGTCCACTTTCAAGCGAACAGAAGGGACGAAGAAAGAGTGGATCACATCTTTTGAAGTCAGATGGAAAAGGATTTTCGTATTCATCGGAACGCGAAGATCGTTATTCGTGACGATATCATCAGCTGTGCCAAAAAGATCGTCAGCTCCGGCATAACGGAATGACCACATCCACTGCTGGGCCATGACTTCTACACGAATCACTTTCTCAGTTTTTGGATCAGGCCATTTCCAGAAGACGGCCAACATATCGTTGTTTGAGAGACGAGTAATGTTCAAATCGACAGAAAGGAAAACCGCAGCACCGATGAAAGCGGTGATGAAGAGATGTTTCTTCTTGTTACCGTAAGTATAGTAAGGAGTCTTACTACGCTTGTGGCTGTAGAGGTAAGAGAAACCAAACAAGCCAATACACACCAAAATGAAATAAAAAATTCCAAGAAGTGTGGTGTAATTCCACAAACCATCAATCAAGTGACCGTTTGTTGAGATGTCTTCAACTGGCATTGAAAGTTTGAACCAGTTGCTCGAAACACTAAACTGTAAAAAATCCATTAGCTTCCCCTGAGATAAGCTCTTTAAAAAATAAATTTATCTAAACCACAGCATCGCTACGAACACACACGGCAAATAAACCAACGTGGCGTAGAAGTACTGTCGAGACCATTTTAATAATTCTTTAGAATGAAAATCGAATTGATACGCTCTGATCGCAAGGGCCAAGAAAACGGCTCCTACAACAAACATACTCGAGAGATAATTTATGTTTGCCGCGCCTAAATAATAAGGAGCAAAGCTCACAATCATTAAAAGCAAAGTATAGAGAACAATTTTATGAACCACTAAACCAATCCCAATATCAGTAGGGAAAGTTTTAAGACCCGCATTCTTGTAGTCTTCAGCGTGATAAATCGAGATCGAAAGGAAATGAGGTAATTGCCAAACGAAGAGGATGGCAAATAAAGCCACACCAAGGGCGCCAATCGATCCTGTCACAGTCGTCCACCCCATGAGAGGTGGAATTGCGCCTGGAATCGCTCCTGCAAAAAGGGCCATCGCCGTCTTTTGCTTCATCGGAGTGTAGAGGAAGAGATAAGTGAGAGTGGCAATGAATCCAAGCAGAGCTGTTAAAGGATTAGCCACCACATAAAGAGTGAGAAGACACAAAGTGATCAGTGAGAGGCCTAAAGTCATCGCTGTCTTAGAAGTCACGCGCCCTGAAGGAAGAGGACGATTTTTTGTCCGCTCCATCTTGGCATCGATATCTTTCTCCATCACACAATTAATGATGCACGCTCCGGCCACAAGGCCAGAAGTTGAAAGGATAGTGATCAAAGCTGCAGAGAGTGAAATCTCGCCTGGTGCAAGGAATAAACCTAGAGCGCTTGTAAAAATAACGAGCATCGATAAGCGAGCTTTAGTGAGCGACAAAATATCACCCATAAAAGTGTGTTTTTGTCCTGCGAGATCTATAGAGCTGGCGAATAATGTCGTCATAATTTAATCGTTAATCACAAAGTTTTTTGGGTCATATTTTTTTGCAGATCTAAAAAGCAAATAAAATGGAACATAAGTCAGAAGAACAAAACCACCGATAATATAAAGAGTGTAAGGTGGTTTTTTAGCCGCACCCTGACAGTAAGGGCACGCCAGCGCGCTCACACTTACTAACATCATGAATAAGACGGCTAAGATTTTCTTCATAGTAGGTAGATGAAGGTAAAGACCAAGATCCAAACCAAATCCACAAAGTGCCAAAACAGTCCTAGGATCTCGAGGCGGTTATAGTCCCCTTGATCGTAGTGACCAGCACGAGCGAAACGATATTCACAAATGAGATAAATCACACCTGTAAGAACGTGAAGTCCGTGGAAGCCTGTGACGATATAGAAGGTCGAGGCAAATAAGTTATTTCCATGGGCGAAATGGGCCAGTGTCATCCCAGAGTGGACGAGATGTGTGTACTCATAAGCTTGAATGCCAAGGAAGACGACTCCCCCACGAATGGTGGCCATCAACCAATTGAGCATTTGCTGACGATTTTTCTGCTTACAAGCATCAATGGCTAAAACCATTGAGAGAGAGCTGCAAACAAGAATAAATGTGGCAAAACCTGAGAGGTTAATTCCCAAATAATCTGAAGGTTGCGGCCAATCCATTGTCGAGCGGACAACGGCATAAGCTAATAAAAAGCCTGAGAATGACATTGCATCGGTGACCAAGAAGATCCACATTGCAAGTTTTCCGATAGAGGCTTTACCAAATTGAGGATCATTTCGATCCTCTTGATGATGATCAAGCGAGGTCGCGTGTGACATACCTAGTTCCTTTTTTATAGCTCATGGTATTACTGATCTCGTGTAATTGGAATAGCATTCTCAATTTTTTGCGGAGTGTAAAGTGAACTATTTTTTGAACCAGATATACAACATGAAGTAGATTACGACGCCAGTCACAGAAACATACATCCACACTGGGAATGTCCATCGCGCAATTTTTTTATGCGACTCCCATTCCTGTCTGAAGGCATGCCAGAAAGTTTTGAGGATCATCGGAACCATGACCGCGGCTAAAATGATGTGAGGAATCAAGATGATTAAATAAACTGTCTTGATCCAACCCAAATCTGGAAAGGGCACTGAACCAACTTGGGCGTGATAAATGAGATAACAAGTTAAAAAAGCCGCCGAAACAACTAAGGCACTCACCATCAAGTTGCGATGAAGTTCCTTTTTTCCACTTTTAATCGCCACAAATCCAAGGGCGAGCAAGATTGTAGAGAGACCATTTAATGAGGCATTGATGGCAGGCAAATCATATACAGACATTAGATCACCGTCGTTTGATGAATATAGGTCTAACTTATAGAACCAAAGTTCTCTTTTGTGAATCGAGATTAGAGGTTATAATCAGGCTCATGATACAACCTCTCAAAGTCTTAAAGTTGCAACGTGTGCAGCTTTATAATCGCATTCTCAAGCAAGCCGATCTGCATTTACAATTGAACCTTCAAGAATGCCGCTCAAGAAGAAACGAAGGCTCTCGCTGGCTGTTTCATCGAGGTCTTGAACAAGGTATTGAAGCGGGACTTAATTATTTTTTTGATAACTTTAAACAAATAGAAAAGAGCTCTCTTAATATCACCCAAAGTCTCATTGAGTTTAAAAAAGAAGTCGTGGAAACCTCTTTGGATAAACCCCATAAAGCTAAAAACCTATGGAGTCTGCATATTTTGGAAGATCATATCGATATTGAAAGAGAAGATATTGTGAGTGGACTTCAGTATGGACTCAACACTACGGCCCATACTCTGCCTCATCTCCTCAAGAATTTTGACCAAAAAAAAGGGCCTCTTAAAGAGGCCCCTCGAAAATTCGCTAGAAAATAAAAATCTACCAACGGTTGCCGCCACGGTCTCCGCCGCGATCGCCACCACGGCCTCCGCCGAATCCGCCACGGTCTCCACCGCGATCACCGCCACGGCCTCCGCCGAATCCGCCACCGCCACGAGGGCGATCAGTTTGAGGCTTCGCTTCTGATACACGTAGAGCGCGACCGCCCACTTCTTTTCCATCAAGCTGCTCAACTGCTTTCTGAGCGCCGTCTTCGTCGGCCATCTCTACAAACGCAAAACCTTTTGAGCGTCCTGTTGCTTGATCCATAATGATCTTGGCAGACACGACACTTCCGCATGAAGCGAAAGCATTTTGAAGCTCATCATTGGTGAGGTTGTAAGATAAATTACCGACGTACAATTTTTTGTTCATTTCGCCCTCCTGTGGGCACGTAAAAAAGGGATCTAGACTCGCAATGATAGCATTTTGAATAAGAGCGTCTACTCTAAATTTCTTTAGATTGCGCACAGCGGCCAGACCTTGCCGCATTCCTTGCTCCATGGCATAAGCCCTTCATAGCAAAAATGAGGGTAAAAACATGACAAAAACCATGATTTTAGGAAAAGACGCGGCTCTAGAAGATTCGATTTCTAGGATGAAAAATCTTTTATCTGAGATTGGCTTTGATGTGGAAGAGGCTTCATGGCTCAATCCCGTGCCTCATGTCTGGTCACTCCATCTGCGCGACAAGTACTGCCCGATGCTTTTTACTAACGGCAAAGGCGCTTCTCAGAAAGCGTGTCTCGCTTCAGCGATCGGAGAATTTTTTGAGCGCTTAAATTGCAATTATTTCTTCGCAGATTTTTATCTAGGAGAAAAAATAGCCAACGCTCCCTTCGTTCATTATCCGCAAGAGAAGTGGTTTAAGATCGAAGGCGACAAACTGCCTAAAGGTCTTTTAGATGCTCGCCTCCTCAAACAATACAATCCTTCTGGCGAGCTCACAGCTCCTATGCTCGTGGATACTCAATCAGGTAATAGAGAGCGTGGCATCGTCGCCCTTCCTTTCGTGCGCCAAAGAGATCAAGAAACTGTTTATATTCCGATGAATATTGTGGGCAATCTCTACGTCTCTAACGGCATGTCAGCAGGTAATACACCTACGGAAGCCAGAGTGCAGGCGCTTTCAGAAATTTTTGAGCGCGCGGTTAAAAATCGCATCATCTCTGAAGGCCTCTGTCTTCCAGATGTGCCGAAAGAAGTCATCGCGAAATTCCCTCATATCGAAGAGGCGATCAAAAAACTTGAAGACCATGGCTACCCGATACTCGTGAAAGACGCCTCACTGGGTGGCAAGTACCCGGTGATGAATGTCACTCTCCTTAATCCCAATGAAGGCACCGCTTTCTGCAGCTACGGCGGTCACCCAAAATTTGAAGTCGCTCTTGAGAGAACACTCACAGAACTTCTTCAAGGCCGCTCACTCAATAAACTTGATGTCTTCTCACCTCCGACTTTTGATATGGATGCCGTGAAAGACACACTCAATCTTGAAGCGCACTTCATTGATTCAAATGGTCTTGTGGGTTGGGATTTCTTTAAAGATAAGAGTGACTTTGATTTCGTGCACTGGAATTTCAAAGGTCAAACGACAAGCGAAGAGTATGAAACACTTCTTAAAATTTTCCATGAAATGGATAAAGATGTGTACGTCGCTGACTATGAGCACTTAGGTGTTTATGGCTGTCGCATCTTGGTTCCGGGCATGTCTGAAATTTATCAAGCCGATGATCTCGTGTGGGAAAATAATAATTCCGGCATTGATCTTCGCGCTCCGATTCTTGGCGCTCACAAATTAAGCCCTAAAGAATGCTTTGAGTTGATGCAAACCATCGATGAGAAAGGCTATGACGATATGATGCTCGTCACGCACGCACTCGGGATCGTGGGTGACGCTGGCACGGGTTGGGCTGAACTGCGCTTTGGAGAACTCAAAGCGATGCTTGCTCTTGCTGCCCAAGAGTTTGAAGCTGCTAAAACACAAACAGAGTGGCTGCTGCACTTTGCTCCTTTATCAGTAGAGAAAAAGCGCTGGTATCTCTGTCTTGATTCTCTTCTGCAGTTCAAACTTGATGACTCAAGAAAGATGCAAGACTACTTCTCCACTATGGAGAAATTCTACGGACAAGAAATGACATTCACTGCACTTGAAGTGATTGAAGCCAAAAAGAAATTCGTGGGCCTACATGAGACTTCACTTAACCTTGAAGGCTTTACGATGCATCAGAAGCTCATCACTTCTTATGAAAAGCTTCAAAAAGCCAAAGCACTTTGGGCAAAAAAGATTTAATGAAAATTGATCAAAGCTTTAGAAAAGAATTTCCGTGGAAGGGTCAGAGCCTAAGAGTGGGTTTTGTTCTGCCTGAGGCGAAGAAGAAAATATCTGCCAGTATTGCTCACATGTCTCGAGAGACAATTAGGCATCGCTTCTTTGGGATTAAAAATGGCTTTACTGATCGTGAGCTCAAGTATCTCACAGAAGTGGATGGCTATAACCATTTTGCTTTAGGCATTGAAGAAGCTCAGGGAGAAGAGCGTGGTGTCGCGATCGCAAGACTCGTGCGAGATGATCTCCATCCTGAAGAAGCAGAGATTGCGATTCTTATTATTGATGAGTATCAAAAAAGTGGATTGGGCACTTTTCTCATGAAATTTTGCTTGCTCGCGGCCGCCGAGAGAGGCATCACCACTCTGCGCTTCACTTACTTGCCAGAGAACACAGCGATTGTTAAATTGATTAAACGCTTAGGAAATCCCGTTAAGAACAGTCTCAATTCTGATTACACGCAAATGAAGATCAAGCTTGAGAGAGAAAATCTTGAAATGTATTTTAATGAGTTGAAAGACTTTTTTGCATAGGTAGAAAGCGGCTTCCATGGGCCAAGAATTCGGCCACAATCTTCTCTTTCGTTTTCTGCACCAAGAGCCCCCAAAGCACTGGATGGCGAATAAGATATTCTGATTTCACCAGAAGTGACTTCTCTTTGATGTCACTCCAACCCTCAATTGCCTTTTTTGCAAGTCTCTCTCTTTGACACTTAAGATTCATCTCAAGACAGCTCTTTTGATAATCTTCTACCGGGATCAATTCATTCGCCCAAGCGTTCCATGATTTCATAGGTACTGAGAACATCAGACGCGCATCAAGAAAATCTTTTTTATTCATCTCTGGCCACTGCATTTGAAGCCCCACATTTTCCATCCATCGTCCAAGCTTCTCTCTCACTCCCTTGGATCCCTTCTCTAAAGATTGTGAGATGGCCAAGAAGTAAACCGTCTCATCACTGGGGTCACTCACCACTGTCCACACTTGGGGGTCAGCTTCACGCAAGAGACCATTATTTCGAACTTGCATATTTAAAATATCAAGCAAGCGTCCCTCGCCTTCAACTTCCCAAGACTGAAGCTCCACGCGCGCTGTGCTTTGTCCAAAAACATAGGGAATCCCTAAGTAGCGAGAGCGATAATTGCCCTGCCATCTTCTCATGCCCACTTCTTCTTGAGTGGCCGCTGAAGATTGGAGTTCATCAAGTCTTCCGGCCCATAAAGATTTAACTGCTTCAATTCCCACGTCCGTTGTCATGTCGACTAGGTAAGAGCGCTCACTATCAAAATAATCCAGCACCGCTTTCTCCCAATTGGCAAAAAACGGTCCAAGAATTCTTCCTTTCTTCTTCCAGCGATCCTGACGAATACGGACACGCAAATGCTTGCTCGAGACTTTCTCCATCGAGAGCGACCAGCGCTGCTGTGTGGTTTTAAAAAGATTGGCCGCATTCATTCCTAGAGCAGTCATTCCAATAGAGAGAGTCAGCCCACCCATGACTTGATAATCTCGCCCTTCCCCTTCACTCCACTCTTCCCAATCAGCGACACTTAATGGGAGAGAAAATTTTCCATTAGAAGGCTCTTTAAAAGTGCGTGACTCCCAGCTTGATCCCTTAAACGGCACGAGTCCCAAAGAGAAGCCGAGATTGCCGCCTAAAAGTTTTGTCGCAGCTCCAATTCCAAGTCCTGCTTCTAATTTTTGGCGATAAACGTACAAGTGTGGAGTTTCAGCAGGCGCTTCAACCCATTCGTGCTTCATTCCCACGGAAGCCGGAATGAAGTCATATCTTTGTCTCTCCCACGCAAAATGCGCCATGATGGGAAACACTGTCGCGTTTCCAGTATTGAGTTTGAGAGCAATACGACCGTTCAAATCAAAACTTATAGGGATCGAAAAGGGAGAGCCTAAAGTGGAAGTGAGATCATAGGGTGTAGTGGTTGTGAGGACCTGCGCGTGGGCCTTAAAACTTAGGGCAAAAATGAGGGCCAGGGCGATCCTTAGCATAGCTCATGAATTTACCTTAAATCGCTCTGTGACTGGGGGAAGGAAGTAAAAAATATAGGCCCCGAAGGGCCTAATTTTAGATCAGGGATTCAAGTTCTTCTTCAGTTAATTCGGGGTGATAGGCGCTCTCTTCTTCATCACGTGGTGTAGGAGGCGTCTCTGTAAACACGTTGTCTTTAAACAATTGATCGAGCTCAAGCCCAGAGAAGAATTCAAGGTTGTTTTTAAAGTGCTCAGTCGTGATCATCGAATACTTATAAGTCTGGAAATAGCCTCTTAAAAACGCCTTCAATCCACCCTTATCCTGCATCAGATAATCGAGATAAGCTAAGAATTCACGTCCATGCTCATAGGCTTGATTGTTGGTGTTACGAGCATAAACGCTTCTTCCCGCAAGATTCGCCGGCACACCCGGTGTGGCCGAGCGCTGATAACCGTAGTCACGCCAGCTCGCGATGGCTTCATCAATCCATCCAGCATTTCCGTTGGCAGGAAGAACACATTTAGCAAAATAAGAATGAAGCATTTCATGATCAAGAGCTTTAAATGATGTCATCGTCGCCCCAGCATGCTCCATGCCTCCAAAACCAGATCCATAGGCGATGTATTTATCATGCGCCCAAGGTCCATAGTCGGCTTCAAGTTCAGCAAATACTTTCTGCGCTTCTGTCACAAATTTTCCCACACTCCATGGGAAGAAAGTGTAAACAGTCGCTGGAATATTTCTTCCATCAATTGATTTTAAAGTGAAGTAGCGAGTTCTCTTAGCCCCCACTCTCATCGTGTGAAAGTAAGCGGCAGAGACAGTGTACCAAGCAGGATATTCAATTCTCCACTTGTTCACACCCGTTTGATTAACTTTGCCATTGGCATGAATGACTTGCTTGTGAACTTTTCTGCCTTTGAATTCCACATCCATCGTGCGTGGATGTTGATCAAATTCTAAATTCACCGGAAGGTACTGCTCCCAAAATAAGCGATCTTTTAGATCACGAATCCAAAAGGCAGCTGAGACATTTCTAAAAATCGGCGTGTACATCACATGCTTTTTGATGTGATTGACGATTTTTAAAGTGTGTTCACCTGGAGCGAGTGTTTTAAGGGCTACTCTCACAGTTGAGACGCCACCAGGGAGAGAGATTTGTTTTTGCTCGACGGCGACACCATCAATTTCAACGGAGACGGGATAAGGGATAAGATCAAAAATCGGCATCCCCTCTTTAGTGTTAAAAAATTTGATCTCTGAAGTCGCAGTGGTTGTCCTTCTGCCGGCATCAAACACAATACTGTGATGGGCATCAGTCATATCAATAAAGACCGCACGTCCTTCTTTGATATCAAAATCTGGAGGAGCGAGATGAAGATTGCCCCAGGCATGAGCGGCAAAGATGAGAGAGCAAAGTAAAATGAGACTTTTCATTATTTATCCCCTTGATGGGTGTACTCGCAGGCATTTTTTAAGAGCCAGCGAAAAAAGCGATGTTTAACTTTTGGAAATGATTTTTCAGGATGAAACTGCACGCCAATAGCAGTGCGGTCTTGAAGCTCAATAGCTTCTAGGATTCGGCCATCCCAAGATGTCGCAGAAATTTTTATTTCCGGAAATCTATCAGGGTGCGAAGTCATATAATCAATTCTTGGATTTTGGTGATGAAGCTTGAAGCCGATGTTCGATCCTTCAGGAAAGAGTTCACCCATGATTCCGCTCGCATCTGTGACGTGAAAGCGATCAAATTTATAATGTCGGTTAGCGATCCCCATCTCTGCCTTGATATCCAAAACCAAAGGGACACCTTTGGCGACGGCCATCATCTGCATCCCGCGACAAATCGCAAGGGCCGGAAGCTGAGTGAATTCTGGAGATTGATAATAGGTTTGATAGACCGAATATTCGAATGGATCGCGCTCTTTACCTTCATCAGAAGCTCTGTAGTAACTTTTAAACTTTTCGATCGTGGCAAGAAGCTCGGCAGGTAGAGAAGCTTTGGTATAATAATTTGGATCAATATCTGCTCCACCCGGAACCAGGAGTGCATCCACTGAGCGCAACCCTTCTTCAGGAGATGCAAAAGAGCGCAAATCTTGAAATTTGATTTTATAGCCCATCAAGCGCGCCGAATTTTTCATGCGAAAAGTGGTGAACCAATCAAGCTTATAAGTGTGGCCGATCACGATGGCGCGATCATCTTTTGGTCTGCAAGATTCAGCTGCTCTGCCAGTGAGTGGTAGAGTGAATAAAATTGCGAGAACCCATCCATAGGTCTTCATCAAAAATTCTCCTTCCTTGGAGTTCATAGTAAAATTGTAGCGGGCTTAAAATTATTCACCAGGATAATCTTATTAAGGTGAGTAAATGTCTGAAACGCGTCACGTTATCTAATTGAAAGTCCTAGGATTCCTTGGCCTAGTGGCGTTGTGCCCCCAAACTCTTTGAGTCCTACTCCAATATAGGCGCGCTCATTCATCACCAGTGGAGCATTGTAAAACAGGGTGTCTCCTACTTGAGCATTTTCCACAGTATCTTCCAGAGTCAAAAGGATTCTTGGACTATCATTTTCAATGATCCAAAGAGCGTGCACCCCTTGATGATTTTTAGCGCGTAAAATAGGAGTGCCCTCAAGGGTCAAGGCCCAAGGCCAGAAATCGATTTCTCTAAAATGTTTTGAAAGATTGAGAGTGCTCAATTGCAATCCTTTCCCAATCAGCAGAACTTCCCCATTTTCAGTTTTCGCCATCACACTCCAATACTCATCTTGCACGACGGAGAAATTTCGAAAACTTAAATAAAGAGAATTTGGATCTGAGTCTCGATCTCTTAAAACCGTTTGAGGAATAAAATCTGGGGCCAGGCGAATTTGGATTTCATCCGGTTGCGATTCATTGAGATCTCCCCTCTCTCCCAAGCGAACTTTTTGCAACATTATTTTTTGATTTGAGCTCGCGCCAAAAAAATAACTCACTCCACGATTGTTGAAGGTATTCCAATGGCCATTCTCAAAACTTGCTTCTTGAATGACACCATTTTGATCTGTGTAGCGCAGCCAGAGATGATTTTTTGAAAGCGCAGCTAAATCATGAATAGTGGGAAAGTTGGGGTTAATTTTATGTTGTGTGTGAGTGATGAGATCATGTTGATGAAGAACAACAGAGCCTCCTTCATTAAACTCCACACTAAATACACTTTCGCCATCACTGACGGCACTGGTGAGCAGATTGCCCGCTTGGGTTTTAAAAAGTTTTTTATATGTTTTGTTTTTCACCCACCAAAGCTCTGAGAAGATTTCTTCTTCTCCAAAACAAGTGTACTGAACGATTAAACCTTCAAGATGCGAGGCCATTTTGTTGTTAGAAAAAAAACAATTACTTTGAGCTGGAAAACCATCGACATCTGAAGCCCTAACGATGAGCTCTCTTTTCTGTGAATAGGCGCTAAAACTTAAAGTGATGAAGACAAAAAAGGCTAGGTTTTTCATGGCTTTAGCCTACCTAGAGCGAGACTTAAAGCCAACCGCGCGAAATGCTCAAGATTATGTCATTTCAAGCCGATACGTGGAGGGATGGATAAGAGAATAGAATTCATGAACCTCTATCGAGGATTGTTGCGCGGACTAAATCTAGTTCAGCAAAAAACATGGAATGAAGTTGAGTTAAAAAAATATTTTCCCGACATGAAATCCCATTGGCGCCCCTTGCTTGAGGCCAGACACCCCAAGATCTTTGTCGATGACTCAAAGAAGAAAGCCTTTGATCATTTAGCGACCATGTTGGTGAATTGGGATGAACCGGTTGAAGCCGCACTTTTAAAGCGCAGGCTTTTTAAAATTGATCAATATTTTACAGAAGTTGAAAAAGAGCACTGTGATGCAGAGTCTTTAAATTTTTTTCTGCAGGACTTCCCTCTTCTGCATGTCGAATCGGAGAAGGCTTCACTTCATTTTGAGAAACCTTCCAAAAAAATGAGTGCTGAACAAGCACGAGTGAAACTTGATCTAGAACTCAAAAAATTATTTCCCCTTCATGAAGTCAGCACCATTCTCTCCTCTGGAACTCTCGCCCGCGCCTCAACGACAAAATCGGGAATTCGCTTAAGAGAAGACGTGCGCTTCACGAAAGAAGAAGTTGAAATGCTTACAGTTCATGAAGCCTGGGTTCACCTTGGTACTAATCTTGCGGGAGTCACGCAGGTTCAACTTCCATGGCTCGCCCAGTGGCATCCAGGCGTCACCGGCTTTCAAGAAGGCTTAGCTCTCATTGCAGAAATAGCAACAGGCCACTGGCATGATAAGCGTGAACTTCAAGTGCTCTCTCGCCATAAGGCCGGCATCATGGCGCTGCATGGAAGTGACGCTCGCAGTGTGTGGGAATTTTTATGTGATCAGGGTCTAGAGAAAGTGAATTCTTTAGAGATGACTCTTAGAATTTTTAGAGGCTGTCATCTCTCAGGAGGCATGGCCTTTGGAAAAGAGTTTCAATACCTGTTGGGTCTTCATCAGTGGCTTGTGAGACAAGAGATGATCAATGATCAAGATATGCTGATCGCATTGAGTGGCAAGATGGACTTTTTAGAGTGGGAAATCTTAAGAAGCTCGGCTTTAAGAGAGAAACTTCTGCTCCCTCATCCTCCAGTAGAACTTGTCCAATGGATGAACAATTCAAGAGTCATGGCCGTTCAAAAAAGAATTCAATTTAAAAAAGTCGCTTAGTCTTTATTTCTAATTCTCTCGGCAAGACCAGCAAATGCCTCGGTCATCTGTTGATGGAGATCAGCTTCAAGATGCATTTTTTTCATCGCCTGATCCATACAATAGAGCCACTCGTCTCTCTCTTGAGGACCGATCGCAAAAGGGAAATGGCGCATGCGAAGACGTGGATGACCGTATTTCGTTTCAAATAATGGCGGGCCTCCGAGCCAGCCACTTAAAAAATCAAAAAGTTTACTGGCCGCAGTTTCTAAACTCTCACCATGAGTGGCCCTGACGGCAGCAGCGTTGGGATCATGATCCATGATTTCATAAAAATGCGTGACCAATTCACGCACACCTTTCTCGCCACCCAATCGTTGATAAGGTGTTTTAGGTTTCGGTTTTAAAAAATCTAATATTGCCAAATGGGCCCCGTAGGAGTTGGGATGTGAGACATATCAGCATAGAGCTCACGCGTGTTCCCCGATTGAGCCACTTGCCAGTCAATGTCTGTGGCCAGTTTACCCAATTGAACATCTTGGTGCATTTTTCTCACCCAGCTCCACATTTTCTCTGGATTCCAGGCTTCAAGATAAATGTGCTCACGATTCGGATTCCAGCGCGCAAAAACGGATGTGATGATCTTAAAAAATGAAACTCTCTTCCCAGTAAGCGGTCCACCCACAAATCTTTTAGGGACGTGAATCTTCTCCATCCACAATTCTTTGTATTCCTCTTTAAGAAGACCCGCCGTCTCAAGAAAGCTCATCCCAAAAGCAGAGCAACCAGACCCTTCACCTTTGAGTGGGCGCGCCTGAAGGCCTGAGTACATACTTCCAAAACCTCGCGCTTCGTATTCTTCAAGATAAGTTTTAAGACGCAAACAAGTCTCGGAAGAAATACCGAAGTGAAGCTTAGCGATTCTCTTTGAGCCCTGATAGCTTTCAAGGGCCGCCACCACTTCATCGTGAGTTTCCAGATGCCCTCGATAAGAGTGAAATAACACACCGAAGCCATAATCTTGCTTAAACAATAAATCTCTATCCTCAGTACCCGGAGCAGAAGTCATCCCAGTGAGCCTTTCATAGTTAATCGAATCACATTTCAAACCGACAAAGACGTGACTAATAGAAAAAGCGCGACGCTTCATTGGCACTAAGGAGTTTTTCACCGTGGAGACCGCAAGCGTGTTAGGAGTTGCCCAGTTGATTCCCAGAGGAGAGCGGGCGAATACCAAGGTGAGTTTGTCAGCTAAAGTCACTTGTGAGTAGAGAGAAAAAAACAAAATGAATGCAAAACGCATAATCTTCCTATCCATGAAAATTAAAATATTAGCTAGAATAGAATTAGAAAACTTCAACGTCTATGCGTGTTTCAAAATGTCAGGAACACAAAGCGTTTATAAAAGGAAAATAGTATGAAATTTTTAACGCTCGCTCTGCTCTCTACCTTCATCCTCTCTAGCTGTTCATCCATGTCAAAAGGATCTTGCTGCAAAGATAAGTGCGACAAGTCTTCAAAGTGCTGTGAAAAGAAAGAATGTAAAGACGGCTCATGCGAGAAGAAGCAGTAATGAAATTTTCTCTATTCTTTATTCTCGTCGCCATTCTCACTCTGCAAGCCCGCGCAAACGAGTGTGCTGCAGAGAGAGAAGAATTTTGCTCACAAGTTGAACCCGGCAAGGGTCAGCTTATGCGCTGTTTAAATGAAAATAAAGACCAACTTGGGAGTAAGTGTCAGTCTGCACTGAAAGAGTTTGTCGCGAAAACAAAAAAATCCAATCCATGCTTTGAAGAGCTAGCCGAAAACTGCTCGGAGATGACATCAGGAAGAGATCGTCTCACTTTATGCTTAATCAAAAATGAGAAAATCCTAGGAGATTCGTGTCGCAAAGACCTTACTTCAAAGAAAGACAAGTTCTATGCTAGTGAGCCTTGTGCCGATGATCTCATAGATAAATGTTACTCAGAGCTCACGCAACCTGAGGGCATGGCGATTAGATGTTTGATTAAGAACAAAGGCAAACTGAAAGCCCGTTGTGAAACAGCAATGAATGCCAAAATCCAGAAGATGCGCGCGACCATTCCCTGCTTTGATGACACCGAGAAATTTTGTCCCGGCACAGTCAACCGCGGTGAGATTGATAAGTGTCTTGAAAAACATAAATCAAAACTCGCTAAGAATTGCCAGAGATATATCGAGCGAGAAATCGCGATCGTAAAAAAGAATCCTTGTCATCAGGACATCAAAAATCATTGCCGTCCTAATTTATCTGACCCACAAAAATTTCGCTGTCTAGAGCTCAATGAGGATAAAATCTCCAATGCTTGTCTTCAAATAAGAAAAGTAAAGAAAGATAAGATCAAAAAAATGGAAGAAGTTTGCGAAAGTGATCGTCAGAAGTTATGTGCCAAAGAGCAGCATGCGAATGGAATGATTGTGAAGTGTCTTCGCTCCAATAAAGCAAAAGTCTCAAAAGAATGCGCCAAATTATTATGATTCTGATTTTACTCTTTTCGACACTTCTGAAGGCCGAAATCCCTTCAGAAGCTGATCGACAACATTCGCTCAATTTCTTGGTAACGATCAACATATTGCAAGATATGAGAGATAATTATTATCCTAAAAAAAAATCTGGCCCTTATGATCTCTCAGAAGAGCTTGCAGCATGTGAGGAGATTGATTACAAGAAGTACTCTCAAATGATCGAAAAAAAAGAAACTTACCACTCCTATTTTGATCTAGCCAATGAATCGAAAGAAGACATCGCAAGAGTCGTTAAGGGGTTTCCCTTAGTTGAAGGGAGTGCACTCGTTCCAAAATTTGTTGGATATTGCCCTCAACAAAACAATCCATCAGCTAAAGGCTGTATCGATATATGGATGAGTAAATGCGAAGGATTAATCAAAAATTACACAGACCCCATTATGAATCACATTTCTAAAAAAGACGCTCTTAGTGGCGGGCCCAAAAAATTGTGCCAAGAAGTCATGAAACTTCGATCTGAAAGCCATAAAACTGCTGACGAGTTTATTAAGAAATGTAATCTCTAATAAAACTTCATCGATCTAAAGAGTGCCTCTGAGCTGCTCTTGGTATCATTCGAGTCATGCTGAATGGTAATTCCCAAGATCTCCACTTTATTCACATCTAGTTTTGGATAAGCCGTCGCAATATCTTCTAGAAGATTATTCTTCGAGAGAATCTGCTTTCCTTTCATACTCTCCCCGACTCCAATCACTTTTTGAAATGAAGGAGGCAGGGTTGCAATAATAAAATTCTTATTCGAGTAGTAGTTCTCATAAATGCGATTGAGCTCAATCGACTTGCTTGGAATCTCATCGCCAAAGTAATAACCCAGCGTATAGACATCTTCTTTGGCCGACATATACAAGCGATCGGTCTTATCATTAATCACTCTAAAAGTAAGCCAGACTTGGAAAGCCGAATCATCTTTTCCAGATCCTCCAAAGAGAACGTTCGCCCCGGGAACACTTTTATTGACCTGGAAATCGAGATCCAGATGAGGGAAATCCTTGGCCAAGAATCTCATCGAGTAAGTCGAGAGACGGATACTTGAATTCTTACTCGCAAGTTTTGCCCAAAGTTTTTGATCTTTATCGATAAAAGGAGTCCAGCCTGAAGTGCCGTTGTCATCAGCATCAAAGGGAGCCGTTGATTCAAAGCTCATCTGATACTCTCTGCGGAAATCTAGGCTTGAGGGATGATCATACACAATGTTGATTCCATCCTTATATGCACTTCTCTCCATCGGCTGAACTTTCTTGCCACCCACATAAGAGCCGAGTTCACGAAGATTAATTCTAAAATTCTCGTTATATGGGAGTTCATTCTGCGGGATTACAAACTTTGTTCTCGTAGATACAGGTGTAATGACGACAACTTTTGCTCCACTGGCCAAAACGTCATGCTCACTTTTCTGCAGTTTAGAGAGGATGACATCAATCATTTCATTCACGTTGGTGAAGGTGATTTTTTCATTAAACTTGAAAAATGAAATAAGGTTCATGTTTTCAAAGACCGGC
The DNA here is from genome assembly GCA_019752535.1 of Bacteriovoracaceae bacterium. GTDB lineage: Bacteria > Bdellovibrionota > Bacteriovoracia > Bacteriovoracales > Bacteriovoracaceae > UBA6144. The sequence continues at coordinate 125,325 of JAIEMA010000009.1, read as the reverse complement.
TTTGAATACACTAGCTGAAGGCCCTTATCAGTGCTTTTAATATCAAAATCTTTGATGTCATAAGGCGTGCCACGCAAGCGATCGGCAATAATTTTCTTGATCTTATCGACTTCTTTATTTTTTATGAGAACTTCAAGATCACTTCCCAACATGCTTTGAACTTTTTCACGATGATCATCGGCACTTAATAGACTTGAGGAATAGAAAGCCAGCTCATTAAACTTTGAATTTTTTGCGACATTCAGCCCCTCAACTTCTAAAACAGCTGTCACAATGGATTCGAGGAACGCTTCTTGAGGGAAGTTACTGGCGACAATCCCAGAGAGGTGATCTCCCTCGACCACACCAAAATCAAGAGCTCCAAAGCCTTCAGGGAATTTAGAGGCCGAGACTGTGACTACTCCGTCATTGGCCTCACCAAATTGGCCTATGGTCTTTGTGGCCTTCATGAAGATATGGGATTCTTTAATGCTTGAGGAGAAGGACAGTGAGTAATAGCGAGTCAGACCCACGAGTTTTTTAGCGTTATTCTTCAAGAAGGTCATCGCTCCTTCAGGAGTGATGGAGTTTGAAGCCTTTTCAGTTGATTTACAAATTTCTGGAATCTCTTCAGAGGAGACGAGAGATAAAATCTCAAAAGGGATATCCGTTTTATTTAAAATCGAACTTCCTTTAATCGGAGAAGCCATGGCGAGAAGACCCAAAATATGGTCTTGGGCCATTTTGGTATTTTTGGCCAGCGCATGAAGAGAATCCACTCCGCCTTTTGAATAGCCAATGATAAAGTATTTCGCCTTAAGGCCTCTCTCCTCTCTTCGAGCGATATCATCCTTAAGGAAGTTCAAGAGTATGTCAGCGTTATAGTTTGATGAACAGGCGCTCAACACAGGCGCTTCAATGACTCTTAAACCCATGTCATTTCTTAAATGATCAAGGCCCATCTGGAAGATTTCATTTTCAAAAATTGAATTATAAATACCCGGCACATAGACGAAGGTCACATCTTGAGCTGCTTTCAAACTTGGGTTGTAAAGATAAGCCAGACCCGTAGGAGCAATATCATCGGCAATAATTCTTTCATTAAAAATCTCGCTAAAGAGATCTTTTACCATTTTATTTTTCTGATCTTGGGCAACATCGAGCTGTTTCCAAGATTGATAAAACTCGAGATTGCGATTATCAGGGATAGTGGCAAACTCAGGAATGTTCAGCGCCTTCTCAATCAAAAAGGTTGAGCTATACATCTTCATCACAATTTTTTTGCCCTGATTACTAGGATTACCCTCAGAAGCTTTTTGTGACTTAAATTTCTCAGTGAATCGAATGAACTCTGCTGACTTCTTAAATTCTTCAATGTCTTTTGTTCGTATAAAGGCATCGGCTAAAAAGGCGATGTCGTTAATTTCCATTTTCCCTTTAAGCTCATCCATAAATGACGATGAAGGCTGTCCTGGCTCAGGTTTCGCCAGAGGTCCTAAGAGTTCTTTAATCGATTCCATACTTTGAATGTCAAAAACGTACTGAGAGTAGTTGGAGACTCTGTTCATCATTTCAAAGATACGCTTATTATTAAAATCGGTGCTCTTCGTTTCAATTCCACTTCCATTCGACGCTTGAATTGACTTTAACGTTTGTGAAGGAGATGAATCAAGACCCAGTTTTTCCATTCTAAACAAATCATTCGGTTTAAGATTGATCGCAGCTAGAATTTCATTCGTTCTTACATCTTGATTTTGCTTACTGAATTCTTTTGTTGAGGCCAAAATACCAAAGGTGGATCTTTGATCAAGAGAGCCATGCGTTTGATACATGCTCGTCAGTCCATCCAATGATCCTTTAATGTAGAAATCATTTTTGACAGTAAATAATAAATCTGGAAAATCGGCTTCAATTTCAAAGGCCGAAAAAGCGATTCGATAGAGAGAGTCTGGGTATTGAGAATTTCTTAGACCTTTTCTCGCTTGTGAGTCATTAATCTCAGATCCAATCAGATCCTCTGGAATATGGAGAGGATTTGAGCCCTGAGTTTGATAACGGTAGGTAAAAGAGTCCTCTTGTCTTGTGATTTCTAAATCTGCATATCCTGCGTGATCAAACACTTTTAGGCGTTTATAATCAACTTTATCCTCAACGATATAGACGGCATGCTCAAACCATTCATTGGATTGCATTTTCGTGATGACGGACTCGATGTATTTTTTATTTTTAAAAAAGATCCCAGAATAGTTGCCGAGGGCCATAACTGGAATGACAACATCTTTATCATTTGTAAGTTTAGTGCTGGATTTGTATCCCAAAGATTTAAAAAATCCGTAAATATCCACTGGTATTAGAGGTAAGACTTCCTCGCCTGGATGAAACCTAGCCGCTTGGCCGTGATCTGAGATCACTATAATCTCTGCATCTATTCCTTCATTTTTATAATGAAGATCGAGCTCATTAATGAAACCATCCAATTTATAGAGGAACTCCATTGAATCAGGTCTTGTGTGGGCAAGAGCATCGTTCGATGCCACCATGGCAGTCACGAGATCTTTCTGATCGAGCAAGATCGCTTCTTTAAGCTGTCTGAGCTCCATGCCAGGTAGCTCTTTAGTGGGAAGATACAAAAGAGATTCTACAAACGGATTCAGATAGTGATCAAAAGCTCCATTGAAATAGAATTGAGTTTTGGCCAGTCGTCTGAAATATTCACGAGGATCACTGACGAGGGCATTTTTATCTCTTGAAAAATAAGTCGCCTCATAGCTTCTAATTCTTCCTCTCTCGCCAAACAATTCACGTCCACGCGTAATAATGTTCCATGAATAATCACTGATCGAAGGAAACGGAGCTACATGGCGGGCCTTAAACTTTAATTTTTTAAAGAGATTGAGATTCTTTTGTGCGTGCTCGAAGGTCTCATCACTTAATCCATCGATACCAATCACGATTCTTTTTTGTGCACCAGCAAGAGTTCGATTTTGGGAACTTTTGAAATCAAAAAAGTGAGAGTTGTTGGCGATTGAACCAATGGCAATGGCCAACAGCACGAAGAGAGGGCCCACGTGATTATATTTTTTCATAACCACTTATCGGACAAAACTACTCAAACATTGACTGATTTATTAGGGGATAAGTAGCCGAAATTAAAAAGGGCCTCTTTCGAGGCCCCTGAATTTTAGAAGAAAACTTGATTCATGATTCGCGAGACATTTTCAGGACTTGTGCCATTCACAACAGCGGCTTGCTGTAAAAGTGCATTCAATGATGAGGTCTCCCCTTTCATTGACTCTTTCACGGCGCGCTCGACTTCTTTAAGGTTCACACCAATCAAAGCTTCACTGAAAGCATTCGCATCTTCATCAGTAATGGCGCGAGTTGAAGAATATTTTCTCCAAAGGTTTGAGACCTTCGCGACTTTAAGCGCTCTCTCTTGTGAGAGACCAAAGTGAGCAGAGATCTGTTTACCCATCTCGCCGACTAAATAGCGCTCAGTCGCTGCGGCACGTTTTTCAAGATCTTTTGAAGACATTGAAGACTCTTCGAAAATTAAACGCCCATGAGCTTCTAATCCGCGAGCCGTTGATTTTGGGGCCTGAATTTTTTTGTAATTCACGAGATCGTTATGAACTTTATTGAGAAGTTCTACGCGAGCTGATGTGCCAGCGACTTTGATTGCTCCCACTGAGAAGCCAAGAGCTGCGTCCCAGCCATCATCAAAGCCCCAATCGTAGCCATCATCAAAGCCATCGTCATAACCCACGTCATAGCCGTCATCAAATCCGTCATTGTAGCCGTCATAATCGCCGTCTACATAACCATCATCGAATCCGTCATCATAACCATTGTTATAACCGTTATTATAAGCATTAGTGATTTGGGTTTGAATTCTTGCGCGACCATCATCAAAGCCATCATCATAACCATCACTGTCACCATCATCATAGCCATCATTGTAGCCATCACGATAGCCAGCCGTGTTTCCGTTATTGTAGCCGCGAGTATAAGTTCCATCAGCCATCGCTTGAGCGAAGCCAATGGGTTTTCCTTCAGAAAGTCCTACACTGTAACCTTGAGTGTAGCCCGTACGAAGACCTGATGCATTTCCATCAGCGTATCCATGCTCATAAGTCGTGTGAGTTGCAAAATAACCTTCACCTCTAGAATATCCGTCAGCATCTCCATCAGCATAACCAGCGTCGTAACCTTGAGTGCGACCCGTATTAAATCCTTCTTGATATCGATCATTACAACCAACCAATGCTACGAGAGCAATGGCCGGAATAATTTTAACAAACTGCTTCATAATTTCCCCACCCAATAAAGAAGGGGCCCCGAAGGACCCCATCATTTAAACCTGTCTAGATTTTAGAAAAACAACTCATTCATCATCATTGAGATTTTCTCAGGTGATGTTTTGTTTTGAGCTGCTGCTTTTGAAAGAAGTGAGTTCAAGTCATTCGTCTCACCTTTCATAGAAGCTTTCACTGCCACTTCAACCTCTTTAAGGTTAGCGCCGATCAATTCTTCAGAGAATGCATCAGCATCATCAGCAGTCACTGCGCGAGAAGTAGAGAACTTTCTCCAGTGATTTGAAATCTTCGCGACCTTGAATGAGCGCTCAGTTGAAAGACCAAATTTCACAGCGATCTGTTTGCCCATCTCAGTAATTAAATACTTCTCAGTTGCAGCAGCACGCTTCTCAAGATCTTTTGAAGTCATTGAAGTCTCTTCAAAGATCAAGCGACCGTTAGCCTCAAGACCGCGGGCCGTGACTTTTGGCGCCTTAATCTTGCTGTAGTTCACAAGATCATTATGAACTTTAGAGAGAAGGTTTGTGCGAGCGTTAGCTGAGTTTGTCTTAAGAGGTCCAACCGAGAGACCAAGAGCTGCATCCCATCCATCATCAAAGCCAATATCGTATCCGTCGCCGAATCCGTCATTGTAACCAAGATCGTAGCTGTCAGCCGTGCCGTCATCATAACCATTGTTATAGCCAGATGTGTATCCGTCAGCATCGCCATCAGAATAACCATCGTTGTAACCATTATTGTAAGCAGCTGTGATAGCACCTGGATCTGATCCATCAGCATAACCATCATCGTAACCATTATCATAGCCAGCTGTGTAGCCATGAGCATCGCCATCTACGTAGCCATCATCATATCCATCAGCGTATCCAGTGTTGTAACCCTGTTGCTGGCCGATCGCGATACCATCAGTCTTACCAACAGCATAACCTTGGTTGTAGCCAGTGGTGATACCAGCAGCTGTACCAGCGGCAAAGCCAGCAGCGTAGTCTTGAGATTGGAAATAAACGCGAGCGCGCTCATATCCATCAGCGTCTCCATCAGCGTAACCAGAGTCATAACCTTGGCTATAACCAGCATCAAATCCTTCTTGGTAACGGTCATTACAGCCAGTAGTGATGGCTAAGAATGAAACCATTGCCAAGACGGCTAAAGCTTTGCTCTTCATACGAACCCCTTTCTAAAAATGTTTACGTTCCCCTAAGGGCGTTAATAAAAATAAAATACGGACGTGCTCTATTAACACGTTAAGTCGCATCCTGCGTCGTTCTGTGTAAAAATTCCTGAGCAAGTTGCTTGCCAACTAAAACTGTGTGTTTGGGGCCAAAATGAGGCTGATTTCGGAGTCAAAATGACACTGGCCCCGAAATTCGGGGCCAGAAGATGGCAAACATTTTTTGTATTTATCTACTTCAACTCAAGACTCTTAAGCGTCCAACCATCAGCTTCCGCACACAACAGATTATATTGAAAGGTCGCTTTGTTGGCGGTGATCTGCGGATTAAGGGCCTTACAATTGTTCGGAACAAAAATACTAAAGCGGGCCGGAGCCGTTAAGCCTTCATCATTTGAAACCAACACATGCACTCGATTGGCCGTGATTTGAGTTGAATCCACATAGAGGGCCGGCTGCTTCACATCATTACTCTTCACATAGATAGGATAATAAAGTTCCGAGAGCATCTTACCAGGCAAGAAGCTGAAGCGAAGAATAGGACGAGTAAATTTCTTCGTCTCACTTCCTTTTTGGCGCACCAAAAGAAGCTTCGACTTCGTTTGCATGAAGTGACTCCAACCACTGTCTTCTTTATAGCTTCCTAGATGATTGAGAAGTGAATCTAATTTACTATCGTGACGAATCACAGTCTGAGTAGTGGGCTTCACATTTCCAGTGAACGCCAAAATTTTTGCTGTCACTGAATCATAGAATCCGGCAAACACATCACCACCACGATAAAAATCTTCACCGTTAAGATCGAGGAGGTTTTGGCGAGTCATGCCTTCAAGGCGCACGTTATCTTGAGCGTAATCACTCCACTCGTAAGAGTCAGGAGTTGAGAGTGTTAACTTTTTTAATTTTCTAAAAACACCGCGACCAATCGAGAAGAGGATATCGACCTTTCCTTCCTGGAAGCGCTTTTGAGATTGCGAGAGCATATCTAAATAATCTACACGCTCATCCCAAGCAAAACCGAACTTCTTAAGAGTCTCTTCCAGAAACTTAATTGTTGAAATCGAGCGAGTATTAACAACTACGCCTTCACTTGTTTTCTCTGGAACAAGAATATAGATACGGTCACGTTTTCCATTATCACTTCTCACCCATGGAGAAGGGTCTTGGTCTGCTTTTGGAAGGCGTCCAGAAGTGGAAAAGACTGGAACAGCCACTTTACCGTGACCTTTAAAATCAACCGCCATAAATCGCAGAGAGTTTTCCGCAATGACTGCGACCTCTGGTTTAAAAGTCCAAGTTGAATCCTCGCCAAAGAGAGGCTCAAGGTTTTTATCAAAGTAAGAGAACTTTAAATTCTTCCCTGATTCATCTTCAACCAAAGTTTGCATGAAATAATCTTCAACGCCATCATAGTTCACATCCATACGAGTGAAGCTAATGAGCTGAGTGGCATTTTCAATTGTTACAGTTTTCTGCAGCTGAACGATGTCATTTTCTCTTGAGCGTAAAATAGTCACAGTAATGCCCTTCACTTCCCCTTCTTTCGGTTCTGTGACTAGGCGGCGCATGAAAAACTCTTGCTTCCCTGACGGATGAAGCTCATCAATCGTTGAGACAAGGGCCTGCACAATTCCATCTTTAATGACGCCAACAGGGAGAACAGGGCCTGCGAATCGGAAGAGGCGATTCTTCATGTTGCGATCTTTTCTGATATCTCTCACAAGTGGAATTTCTGCAAAGTAAGATGTCGAGCTCTCACCAACAGAGACAATCACTTCAAGACGAATTTGGCTGTGTGAATTTAAATCCTTAAGGTTGTAGCGAATATCTAGAGTCTTTGCTTCTAGAGATTTCATATCTCCCAAGTCTTGCTCGCCATTTAAAATTTCAATGGCATCAGAAAGTGAGCGTATCGTAACTTTCACATTCGTGGCATCTGATCCTAAACTCTTAATCGGAAGTTGAAATGATTTTTCCGTCTCACCCACAGCAAAGATCAATTGGCGCAACAATTTAAATTGTGGACGCACCAGAACGGGAAGAGTGTCATCACCCAGAAGTTTCACGAGATCAAGTGATCCGCCAGAGGAATACTTCGATCCCTTGATTTGATCTTTGGAAGAAGCCATGAGTTTGGCTTTGAGTGCCTCTAAACTCCAATCAGCATGCTTGGCTTTCAGAAGAGCAAGCGCGGCCGTCACATAAGGAGCGGCTTGTGACGTTCCATTTTTAATATCAAAACCTGGGACGTTAAAGAGCTCAGGCTCTATATCAAGTGGTGAGGTACTAAGGATTCCTTCTCCTGGAGCGAGCACATCAACCGATGAGCCAAAGTTAGAAAAGCCGGCCCAAGTGCCATCAATCGTGGTTGCACCGACACAGATCACTCCATCAATCGCGCAAGGGAAGATGGGTTCAGAAGAATTGTTGTTACCTGCAGCTGCAACGAGAAGAGCTCCTTTAGAGAAAGCGTAACTCACAGCTTTACGTAAATAATCAGTTTCAAGTGAGCGCGGCCACCCCAGAGAGAGATTGATGACATCAGCTCCACGGTCAACGGCGTAAACGATTCCACGAGCTAGGCGATCAGACATCGCAAGCCTTGGGCCGTCTTGTGATGTTTCAGTTTCACCATCATTGATGACTTTAACAGCGAGAATTTTCATGTCAGGAGCAAGACCGGCGATCCCTTTACCGTCATGCTTCGCGGCCACGATGCCTGATAAGTGCGTGCCATGGCCTGCGCGATCCATGGGATCACGAGCGGCATCAGAGTTAAGAGGAGCCGTAAAATTCCAACCTAAACAGTCTCCTGGAAGACCGTTACCATCGTTGTCTTTCGTTTTATCTTCAGCTTCACACTCTTTGGTGTTTTTGATGACGGCATCGACAAGTTCAGGATGATTATAATCCACACCGGTATCTACAATCGCAACCAATGGTGATTTACCCTTCACGCGAGTTTTTTCTAAAACATTTTTCCAATTCAGATCATTTCCACGAACGCCTAGAAGACGGATGTTTCTTATATCATCCTCTTCTTTGACCAAAGTCTGCTCTTGATTATAAAGGGCCCACTGATAGCCAAACAAAGGTTCAGAGAGCACGCGCTCCCCTTTTGGATTCGGAATGATCGACTGAGTTGAAAGAGCGAATGAACTTTCAATTTTCTTAATCTGTTGATGCTTCGGCTCAGACTTTGAACTCCAAACATACATTTTTGAGAATTCACCCGTTTTGTGTCCCGGAGCAAATTTCTCTAATGTTACTCCCTGAGCGCTGAGTGTTTTAATCTCAAGTGGATTAAGTGGTCTTTTCGTTTGTACAACCCAAGTGCCCGCAAGAGCATTAAACGAGACAAGTGTGGTGAGAAGAAGAAGCTTTTTCATACTATATCAGCCTTGTCATAATCCAGTAGATGAAGAATTCACCTTCTAGCATTTCAGATTGTTGAACGATTGATTGTAGAGGTCCTGCAATTTCACGACGTCCGTACTCACCAAAAGAGTTTGAGATAATCGCGCGATCTCCATCTTCATCACCGGTGCGGTAGCCATCGATTTTTGAAGTGACATAGAAATTGCCTTCGCCACCTAAAAGTGCACGAAGACCTTCGAGATTTAATTTATCTTCCGCTTCCGTGAGAGCTTTCATCGCTTGTGATGAAGCTTCTTTCGTATCCCCTTCATCTCTGGCTTTAAGCCACTTTCTTCTGGCCTTAAGGAACGCTCTTGAAGCTGTCTCATCGGCTTCTTCATTTAATGGACGTTGGCGTAAGTCAGCTCTCATCGCATGACGACTAAAGATACGACGAACTTCATCCTCATCAAGAGCCGCCATCTGCTCAACGCCTTTATCATAAACAAGTACATTGACGCTGATGGTATAGAGGAAAATTTTAATCGTATCGTTTAAGACTGTTTGTTCATAGAACTGGAATCCATAGCGATTTCTAATTTCCTCTAAAATTTCTTGAGCTTTCTTCTGATCCACTTCCCAGCCATTCCAAATGCGCGAGAGGCGCATGAAGGGCTGAACAACCGTTTGGCTTCCCGTGGTCTCGCCTTCATAGGTGAGTACTTTATTTTTAGCTGAGCCCTTGAAACTGAAGCCTGGGTTACTAGTGGAGTTCGTTGAATTGAAATCAAATTTCAAGAAGAGCGACAGCCAGTTTCTGACTGATTCAAGAGCAAATTCTTGATAATCTTTACCTTTGTTCTGACCAGCGTAAGCTCTAAAGAATTGGCGATGGTCCCCTTTAGGATGCTGAATATCCATATCGGTAAATGAATTGATTTTATTCCAGCGCCAGAAGAAGATTCCCATCTTCTTTTCAGTTTCAGAGAATTTATGCTCAACGACCCAAGGCTTTTGAAGCTTTTCAACTTTCTTTAGAGAAGAATGAAGAAGAGCATCTCTTAGGGCCGCGACTTGAGCAGCGGCATCTTTTTGTTCAGGATTAATATTGAGTGAGAAAAACTTTGTACGAGCCGAACCGGCTGAAGTTTTGAATCCAAGTTTGATAATAGGAAGCCATGAATCGAGTGAGAAATTCACTGCGATAGATCTTACGTTACCAAAATCTCTGTAGATTTGGATGATGTCTTCTGATCTTCTGTGGATATGAAAGCGCGAAAGCACAACTTGTGAAGGAGCGACACCAAGATTCGCTTTCACTAACGTCATATAACTCGCGCCTACTCTGACGCTTCCTCCAACGAGGATTGTGTCCGTCACAATCAGAGACTCTCCAATTTGGAGGTCTTCTTTGAAAGGAGCGAGCCCTTTCTTTAATTTTTCTTGGCGCTCCTCATCTGTCAGCTCATCCAAATTAAGGTTTAAAATCTCATTGAGATTTTTTCCATACTCACGCTTAACCATTGGGACAAGCATGTTTTTGAATGGATACTTAAGAGCTTTTGATAAAGTGGTGACAGGACGAAGATGCGCATAAACACGAGTCACACTGGCAGAGGCTCTGGCACTTACGTTGAAGGGTGAAGGAATTCCTCCCATCCCTGCAAAGACACCTGCATCCATATTGATACCGATGGCATCAACAAGATTGACCATGCTGTCGGTCCCTAAATAGGTTCCGGTTGTAATATTTCTTGTAAGAACGAGATTGGCCCTGAAAGTTGGGAAGACCCATCCTTTGACTGGCATATGAAGTGGATCACCGCCGTTAGCGCCACTATTGATATAATCTTTAATATAGTTGTCGTATTCAGCGGAATTGAGTTTTTGAATATCAGACCCGAGCTGTGGAAGTGAATTCACGTAACTCACGGCCCCATCGATCGCCGTTTGAAGAGCTTTGGATTTTATCCAAGACGTCATCTCAGCATCAGAGAGAGGTGAATCGGGATCACCGTAAGCAAAACGAGTGGCATAGCCATCCCATTTCTCTTTAACAACTTTTCCTGAAACAACTTCAGCCCCATAGTTGGTGTTGGGATCTACTTTTAACTCTAAAGCATCTAGGTCGAGAAGTTTGACGAGATTATTACGACGCCCAATGAGCTTCTCAAGCATCACCATCTGAACAGGTTTTGGAACGTGTGATGAGGCCACCACATCTTCCCAATCGGCACGAGAGAGTTTCTCAATTCTTCTGCCAATCCAGCGCGCATCTTCCCAAGAGCAATCAAACTCATCAGCGTAATCAAGTTGAAGAGAAACTAAGTTGTCTGCAATGTTCCCCACACTCCAACGGAACATATTGACTGATTCTGGAACATTGGTGAGTGCAAGAGGAACGACAAGGCTTGAAAGGAGACGGCGGCCTTGAATGAGATCATTCGTGATAGGACCCATGGCGAGGTTATAGATGAGAGGCATCCCCTCCATCACAACCACATCTTGAAGCAATAAGGTGTTGTCGCCAAAATCTTCAGCGATCCAATTATCGGCATCACCGGCCAGAGCCTCACGCTCAAGATAATTAATGAAACGCTTCTTTTCGCCTTCATCATCAAACTTGATGCGCATTTGAGCCAGCCACTTCATCGCAGGTACGTTGTAGCCAATTTTTCTGAGCAATGCTTTTGTGAGAAGCATCGAATGTGAATTTTTTGAAACAAGAACAGTGAAAATTTCAGGCACACCAAAGGCATTCACTTTGGTGACATTAAAGCGATAATTCCCACTGCGAGAGAGAACGTTTGAGTCATATTTCACTTCATCGAGCTCTTCAACGGGAAGATCATCGAGCTGTTTTTCATCTAGGCGAGCCGGAAAAGCATCTTTCCAAATGTCAGTGTCTTGAACTGGATTAAGTGTTGAGAGATCAAGACGCTTTCTTGATTGGATATAGAGATCATGAGCTTCTTCAGGAAGGATGGGTTGACCCTTATATTCTAAATCCGAGGCTGGGCGATTGACGTATTCGCGAGGGATTGTTCCGCGCATTTGTGCCCATGCCGACATGGCATAAACAAAGACGAGCAGGACGAATAATAAGCGTCTCATAGGCATTCCTAGGGTTTAATTAGGACTTTATATGGAAGATTGATGCCAAAATAAGAGCTTACAAGGTCTCGTTTTACGGTTGATGAAGTGTCAGTGATTTAGGTGGTGTCTAAACTTTAGACACCCTTGTAAATTCTATCGGCCCTTCAAAATCACAACAAAAACCAGGCTACTGTTAAACCTCAATGAAAGTTTTATTTACAATTCTCATGGCAATGACTCTCAGCAATTCACAAGCTGCGTTCGATTTTTCAGTCGAGGGGTTATGCTTTAAAAATGGAACGACAGAGCTCAGACGTTTTGGCCCTCTTGGTAAACTCGGCAATAAGAAAGGCATCTGCCAAGGCATGTCTGGAATCGTTTCTGCCTTTCATGAGCATGCAAAATTTAATCCCTCAAAGAAGAAGATGGATCAGGCCGACACTTACTGGGCTTTGAGTGAAATCATTCGCTACCACTCTGGTGGATGCAGTACTAAGAAGAAAGTCAGTATTGATGGATTCTCAAATCTTCAAGAACTCTGCTCAGCCTACAAAGATTTATTCATGAGCACTGCGATTGCTTACAACACTGATATCGCCATTCGAGAAATCAGCTGGAATCTTGATTCATTTCTTATCAATAAAGACTCGCCCATCAGCGGCACCTTTGATCGTTTTAACCTGCATCAAAATGTTCAAGCGCTCATTCAATTGGTCAACAAGGGTCAATGGCCTTTGATGCTTTATTACAGTCATGTGGTAGCTGTGCATAATGTAGAGATCAAATATAAGTCGAATAAAATTGAGAAAGTGATTTTTGGAATCTATGACTCGAATTATGCCTCATCCATTTCTTATACTATCCCTTATTCAGAAGATGGACTTCCAAGTCCAGGCCAGAAGATGATTTGGAATACGACTCCCAATCGACTAACCACATTTTGCTGGTAACTAATCCAAAACCTTACAAAGCGGAAAATCTTTGGTGATTTTATCGACCAATGATTTAAGCTCCGGTGGCCCCTTCGTCTCGAGAGTGAATTGAACATTCGCCCCTGTAAGACCCGTTCCATGAGAGTCACGGTCATGCACGACTTGGAGAATATTGGCGCCAGAATCTTTAATCATTCCCGTGAGCACATGCAAAGTTCCCGGACGATCGGTAATCGGAACTGAGAGGCGCACTTTTCTTTTTCCTTCAATCAAGCCGCGATCAATAATGCGCTCAAGAAGATTCACATCAATATTTCCGCCGCAGACAACGAGGACCACTTTTTTGCCCTTAAAGCGTCTAGGATTTTTCTTATGAAGTTCATCCAGAGTGGCCAGCGGAAGTGCTCCCGCTCCTTCGGCAATCACACGCGCTCTTTCAATGAGTCTTAAAACAGCAAGAGCAATTTTTTCATCTTCAATCGCCAATGCTTCATCGACAACAGAATCTAAAATTTTAAACATTTCAGGATTGGCAAGCTTCACGCGAATTCCATCGGCGAAAGTCTCGGCCCTCTCTCCTTGCACGACCTTCCCTTTTTGAAGTGAGTCCACCATGGCCTTACAACCTGCGGCCTGAGCGGCTATCAATTTAACTTTTGGCTTTAGCTCTTTGAGTACAATTCCGAGACCTGAAACCAGTCCTCCGCCACCAATTGAGCTGAAAACAAAATCCATGTCCGGCAGCTGATTGACTAATTCAAAGCCGATAGAGCCTTGACCGCAAATGACACTAGGATCTTTATAAGGATGAATAAAAGTCATGGGCTTTTTCTTCATCATTTGCTCTGCGTGCTCAAAACACTCTTCGATGCTTGCTCCATGAAGCACGACTTTGGCCCCAAGAGATTCGGTGTTGCGAATTTTAGTTAAGGGTGACCCTTCAGGCATAACGATTGTGGCATCAACGCCAAATCTTTTAGCCGCCCAAGCGACTCCTTGAGCGTGATTGCCAGCACTCACGGCAAGAACGCCTCGTTTTTTTTCTGCGGCCGTGAGAGTTGAAATTTTATAAGTTGCCCCACGCATCTTAAAGGATCCAATGGGAAGCATGTTTTCAAGTTTCAGCCAAACTTCGCAATCATACTGTAAAGAGAGCCACTCATTTTTGATCAACGGAGTGGGATCAATGATTTTGCTTAAGACTTTTGAGGCGGCTTGAAATTCTTTAAATGTTGGTTTCATCCTAAGATTGTATCAAACGAAATTTTTCACGCCGAGAAAAAATAGAATGGCCCCACCCAGTAACTCCAAATATCTTTCGGGAAATTTTCTGAATCGATGGGAAGCAAGTGCGCCGATGAGTGTCATTAAAAAAGCCACAAGTCCGATCAAAACAATCACCCAAATAGCCGCTTCAAAACTCACTAATCCCACACCTGCGGCCAGTGCATCTAAACTTGTGGCGACGGCCAAAACCAAATGAGCGTGATGAGTTTCAGGGACACTCGCTGGTGCATCTGTGTCATGCCATGCATCCCAAATAAGCTTAAGTCCCAGGATGATAAAAACGGCTCCAGAACCTTTTTGTGCCCAAGGACGAATTATTTCGATTTTATCGGCAATCAACCAACCACACGCAGACATTAAGCTTTGAAAAGCACCAAACCAGAGAGCAAGTTTGAGTCCAGGCCTGTGAGATTTATCGGGATGAGAAATTCCAATCGCAAAGGCCACAATTGCAGCATCAACTCCTAAAGCAAAACTCAGTAAAATCGAATCAACTAATTGCATGCGATCCTTTAACTTTTGTGATGTTTTGATTATCTTATTCAAAACAGACTCTTTCCACGGAATTGTTATGGCCCCTTTTCGCCGATTCGTTGCCCTCACCCTTTTTATGACTTATGTCGTTATCTTAGCGGGCGCTGTGGTGAGAGGAACGGGCTCAGGTTTGGGTTGCCCAGACTGGCCTCGCTGTTTTGGTCACTGGATTCCGCCGGTCGATATCTCTGAGTTGCCTGCTGACTACAAAGAGCAATTTAAAATTGATGGAAAAGTCATCGCTGACTTTGAAGCCTTTAAAACGTGGACAGAGTATCTCAATCGTCTCCTCGGGGCTCTTCTTGGATTGATGATTGTGAGACTGTTTATCAAATCCTTTAAGTACACTGATAAAGAGCCGAATCTTCCCTGGTTCTGCGGTGGTCTCTTGTTGCTCGTGAGCTTACAAGGTGGCGTGGGCGCACTTGTGGTGTTCAGTCACCTCAAGCCTTATATCATCACTCTTCACATGTTCTTGGCCCTGGTTCTCCTTTTCAGTCTCCAGTATTTGCAAAAATATTGTTCCGATCTAGATCACTTCGGAATTAATTTTAAACCTGATACTCACAATCTTTTTGTCACTAAGATTTTAATTTTAGTCGGCATCATTCAGGTGGGACTCGGCACTCAGGTCAGAGAGAGTGTGGATCACTTGATTCGTGATACGGCCGAAGCAACAAAATCTACAGTGGTCAATCAATTGAGCTGGGACTTTTATGTCCATCGCTCATTTTCGATCATCTTCTTATCTCTTACTATTTGGGCCCTTGTTCGACTTTATAAACAAGACATCACCGGCTCAGGTTTTAAGCGCGCTATCGTTCTTTTAGTTCTGTTGTTGTTGAATCTGGCGAGCGGAGTGGGCTTGAACTATTTCGGCTTTCCTGCCCAACTTCAGCCCCCCCACTTATTTGTGGGAGTGCTGAGTATGGGAGTTTTATTTCAACAGTATCTTGATCAGAAAGGAACGCTGATCTCTTAGAGACACTTCAGTTTAGCTACCATTTGAACGTCGACGTCTGGCCAAGTCACACCTTCGTGCTTTTCCATACACGCTTTCGTGAGTGAAGCTAAGTTGTCTTTCAAAGCGAAAGCCACGACATCAATTTTGCTTGTAAGCTTCAACTCAGAAGTTGCCGCATCGAATGTATAAGGCATGATGACCATGTGAGAGACATCGTTCATTTTCAATTCGACTTCTGCGATTCCAGCTTTGGCAGAAACGACTTTTCCTGTGATCGCAATTTTCTTAAAGAAGAATGAAAGAATCTTAGCGTCGCGAGCTTTATCTCCAGTATTAATCGATTTGGTATCGATGCTAAAAGTAGCGCCATTCATCAAGTCTTCAGGTGTTCCCTTTTGACCCGCTTTAAGGGTGAATTTATCAAAAGCTGCGCCAACGCCGACTTTTTTTGGAGTCTTGAACGCCGTCCAAGTCACTTTTCCTGATTCATATGAGCATTCTTTGGCATATGCGCCAAAAGATAACACGAGGGCCAAAAGCATATATTTCATAAAATCCTCCTTAAAAGGTAATGTGGAACGATTTTGAACCCATTTCAGGCGACTTGCAATGAATCAATCTTGATCTTTACGTGTATTTAGACTACAAATTTTCTAACAAATATTAACGGGAGTCAGCAAATGGGCCAAGGTCGTAAACAAAGCACACTTAAAATGAGCCGCCGCAAAGAACAAGCGCGCAAGAAAGCCAAAGTTAAGGCTAAAATCGCAGCTGGAAAAGCTAAGAAATAATTATTTCCACCTAATGGGTGGCATATAAGGCCCAAGAGATATTTCTTTTGGGCCAATTTCTTTTACTAGAATTCTCGCCCTCTCGTCCCACTTTCTCTCTTCTAAAATCATCAATTTAGTATTTTCGTTTTGCACTAAAAAGAGTGTCGCATAATTCATTAGAGTTTCTGGGTCATTAATCACATGACGAAAAGCCTGCTGTTGATCTTTTTCAACGAGTGATTTGACTGCCCATCCGGCCAAAGCTTCATAGATACACTCTCTAGCAAACTCGGATTTTGAAGAGAGAGTTTTATCCTCTTCTTCAGGCAGGTAACTAAAAACTTTGTAAGGATTTTCAGAGATAAATTGTGTGAGCCTACAGCGCACTTCTCCGGTGAGACTGATGTCCATTCTTCCATCATCATGCGTACGTAAAATAGTCGGCACACCTGCATAACAGACGCGTCCTACATAATCTCCCTCAGGGCGCTGTGGGAGAACGGAGACGGGTGTCTTGGTTTTAACGGCCGCATGGATCATCGCTCGATAGCGGGGTTCAAAAATATGATACGGCAGCACGACTTTTGGAAGTGTGATTGTTTGATTGAGTGGAAAAAGAAAAACCTGTTTCTCCATTTCCTAAATCTAGTCCTCAAAAAACACTTGGGCCACAGGAAGAAGTTAGACTAAATTTCACTTAATAAACGAATTTTTTTCACCAAAGTGATGAGGATTTTCTTCAGCCACTTCGGCTGAGCGGCCAGTAAAGCCTGATATTCAGCGTATTCCAATACATGAAGCTGGCAGTCGGTTACTGCTCGCACAGTGGCCGACCGAGGCTTTTGATCAAGAAAAGACAACTCACCCACGAGCTCGCCTTCTTTGATTTGATTGAGCACCACTTCATGGTCCTGGAGCTTCTTTACGACCACAAGCTCACCTTGAAGCAGCCAAAAAAGCTGGTTCGATTTTTCGCCTTCTTTGAGAAGTATTTCGTCTTTTTTGAGAAGCATTATTTAAATATCAATGAAGTTAACTTATTAAGCAAGTTAAGCCGAAAAATATATGAAATTAGAGACATATCCTGAATTCGGAGTTTATGAATTTAGCCGCAACAGTTGCATTTATAGCTGCGCTCATATTTGGTTATGGAACCGAATGGGCAGCTCGTTACGTCAAACTCTTTAATTCATCAAACGTTCATATTCTCAATTCGATGGACCAATATAAAACTAAATGTGAAAGCCTTAGTACTGAAAACTCCGATTGCACAACATCTTATAAAATTCCACTCCATCGAGTTACAAAAGAATTGAATTGGTTAGGCACAGGCTCGATCATCTCGGCCACAAGATACATATGCTCTAATGGCAAAATAATTAAAGAATATGATGACCCAATGAGCCCGGGACAACGTTTTGACTTAATGACTATATATCAAAGCGTAGAGATACCAAGAGATTGTGGCAATTATATAAATGTTGAAGCTTGGAGTCGCCATGGAGCCGTGAGAAAAGGTCATCTCAATGGCTCAGTTGTTATCGGTACAAAAGAAAGTATAACCGCTGTCTCAAAACTCTATGAGTTTTTTACAATAGAATTTACAAAACTATTAGCTTACCTCTTTATATTTGTTGGTCTCATCCAAATGCTTGCAAAGAATTT
The DNA here is from genome assembly GCA_019752535.1 of Bacteriovoracaceae bacterium. Classification (GTDB taxonomy): domain Bacteria; phylum Bdellovibrionota; class Bacteriovoracia; order Bacteriovoracales; family Bacteriovoracaceae; genus UBA6144. Next base: position 107,251 of record JAIEMA010000009.1, on the reverse strand, counting down.
CTATGATAAAGAAATTAAAATAAATCCATTTACTGAGCACATCGGTATTTGGTGCTTATTTCTGGTTTTTGCATCAAATTTGGGACAAACAATACTTCCGATTCAAACATTCCCACAAATATTTAATAAAATAGTTTCCTTATCCAGTGGCTTTGCACATTTTTTACCAATACTTTCATATTTATTAGTTTCAATTAAAACGGAAAAAATTAATAAAGTCACAAGAGCAATCGCAATTCTCACTCTACTTACATATAGCGCTCTCAATTTTACGTATTTCTTTCCGACTGCACTTATTACCTTGATTTCTATTGTTTCAATTACATCATTGGCGTTAGGAATAAAATTCAAAAAAGAAATTTTCATCTTCTATTCATTTCTTACTGCAATTGCTGTTTTAAAAATAATGAACGTTCCAAACTTACCATCCTCGATGACAACTAGTATCTTTATTGGATTCTATTTATCCTATGAAAGCATGTGCTATATTAAGAAACTTTCTCTACTCATAGGAAGAGTAACAAAGCTAACGAATTCGAATGAGAAACTTAACGATTCAAATATTGAAGATTTTGAAGTCGAACTTATCCGATTGTTAAACGTAGAGAAACTTACTTACCTCTATATCCTCCCCGAGAGCAGATGCGAAATCAGGAGTTATTCAATCGTAAACAATAAAGTCTCTAAAGAAATAATGTTCCGCGAAGAATTACCACCTGTCTTCGCTCACGTTATCTCAACAAGAGAAGCCTTGTGGAATGCAAGTTCAAAAGATCAGAAAATCAAATCCATAAAATCAAAAAAAAACAATAATGAAATAAATTATCAAAAGGACACATTTTCGGTTGTGCCAATGATAAACGAACAAGACTGCTTTGGAGCTTTTGCTTTCACCAACTATAAAAGCGAGAATTCGGAATATTCTGGATCGCTCTTTGATCAACGCCTAATTGCTGAAATCTCTGTACCGAGTCTGATATCAAAAATAAAGCAAACCAAAATGGAAAAAGAAATGGAGCACTACCAGGGGCTTCATGAACTAGAAAGTAGTATCAATGCGATAACGACAAAACAAGACATGAAAGGATATACTCAGGAACTTATTACTCAAATTAACAAATTATTTAACTCACATGGATTTATTGGTGAGCTTGACCATGAAACTCGACAAGTGCACGTGCTAGCAATAGAGAATTATATAGATGAGATCAAAGAGAGATATATAAACGGGAAAGTTTTTGCACATAAAGATAACGAACAAGGCCCTCTGCCAATCTCAATCAACAAGAAAAAGATAATACTTATTCAAGATGTAAGTTTGCATTCAGGTGTCTTCCATGAATTCACAAATTACTTCTTTAAACTATCTAAAACAAATAGCTGTGTCAGTATCCCAATCTACTGTTCAATGGATTCTACAAATAAAAAAATATGGGGTGTAATCTTTCTGGAAGTCTCAGAAAACAACCATTTCAAAATGAGCATGAAGCCTATTTTCGAAAAACTCAGCAATATCATCTCAAATGCTATATCGGTTCACTTAAAAGAAGAGAAACATCTAGAAACACAAAAAGCACTTGAAACATTTATCCCAGAAGAGCACTTAGATACATATATAAAGAACCTAGATGCAAGACAAGTAGACACTGGCGTACTTATAATGATGGATCTAAAATCAAGTACCAAGATATCAAATACTCTTGGAAAAGAGGCTTGGATAGATAATGTAGAAAAAGAGATTAAACCCTTTATTATTCAATTATGTAAAAAACATAACTTGGCATACAAAAACTTCACTTGGGATGCATTCTACATAACGCTAAGTACAGCTGAGGTTACAATTGATGAGGTTAAATCCATAATTCTATTTTTATCTGAAGCATCACAAGCGATAGATGAATTTTACGTAAAACATTTTGCCAAGCATTTTTATGAATTCCTAAATCCGAACACTCCTAAAGCACGTTACTGTATTAGTTATGGTGACATATCAATGGGTATCGTTGAATCGCAAAAGAATCAATGGGCCATAACAGGCCAGGAAATGGCTAACCTTACAAAGCTAGAATCTCTAGCAAAAACCATTCAAAAAGAAAATCCTTACAGAATAATATTTACAGATGATTCATTAAACTACTTACCGAACCTGATTGAGACAAAATTCATAGTTCCAGAAAACGGAAGAAGAGTCTTTAGTCTAAATTTCAACTGGGATGAGATAAAGGATTACCAAAAACAATCACAAAATCTAAATACTAAGATGGCAAAGGCTTCCTAATATACAAAAAGCCCACTGATAAAACGTATAGGACGCTCAAAGTTATTTCAGCATAATTCAGTCTCGAAAAGAAAATTGCCTCGTAAAAGACTGACAATGGAAGTCCTGAAGAAATCAATGTTGCAGATACGATTGGATTAAGTTCGCGAAGGACTTTTACAAAAAGTGTTTCGAGACAAAGAATCAAAACAACAGATAAAAGCAGAGTCACCACTAGATAAATATTCAGACTTAAGGTTATTGCATCATTTGAGAATGGAAGATACGAAAGCAGCGAAACTCCAACCAACAAATTACCATAACTCAAAAGGCCGGGAAGCAGATTCTTCTTAGAAATGATTCGTAAATTTATTTGAGTCATCAAAAACAAAAACAACAGGATAATAAGAGACCATGCATGTTCAGAAGTTGAATCAACTAACTTAAGAAGTAAAACAGTGCTTAAAACTAGAACCGGCAAAAGATCTAATCTTGAAAACTTCAATGCCCTAAAATTAATTATTTTCTTCTCAACCCATAAAATGGCTAAATAGGGCGAAACCATTTGAGCCAAAATAATATCAGAGGGAAAGATTTTTAAAGACTTTGAATTATACAAATAGAATATACTCGCTAAACTAATTGCCCAACCCGAGATATTTGAAATCCTCGAAAAACCTTCTTTTTTAAACCGTCCAGCACAAATTATACCGACAAGAAAATAGGATAACCCTACAAACAAAAAAGAGTCTGATGGATATAGAAAATTCCCCTTGATGTAACCTAGAAAAACGATATTTAGAGAGATTAACACCAGCAGAGAAAGTGCCATCATAGATCGATTACTTGAACTCTAGAATAGAAGGCTACATTTCTCGTTAGTTCTAATCTTGCTAAATGATCATGGGCTATTTCTTCTTTCGAATTCATGAATAAAAGTTCGAGAAATATATTATTAAACATAGAAATTTCAATATTGTTGGTGCTATAGAAAATATCTTCTACTTTCACAACATTCATTTCAAGTTTGCCAAGCAATTTATCGATAACCTCAGTCACGTACCTATTGCCACCATTTTGATGTTGCTTAAATACTAAATCATCATGCATTTTCTTAATTAGACTGTTCCCTCCGTCTTCAAATTTTTTGTCATTAACATCAATAACGATAAGCTTATGCCCGCCAAAATTATTCCTTAAGTCAGTAATAAGAGTTTCAATATATTTTGGGTTCATATGCTGCAGAACAAACCTTAAGACAAAAATAATTCTTGGCTTATTAAGAACATCATTTGATACAAATTCAAGAACATCTTTTTTAATGAAATGGATATTTGGATGTCGAATTTTACCCTGTTCTATTAGATATTCATTTTTATCAACAGCAATCAATTCAGCACGTTTAAAATGATTTTCAAAACAACTCAAATATGTGCCGTTACCCGCACCCAAATCAATAATTGTTAGTTGATCATCTTTTGGTAAGTCTCTGAGAATCTGTTTCATTTCTAAGCCAAAAAGCAGGGTTGCTTGCTCGAAAAGCCTAGCTTCCTCTTTTTTTCGTAAAACTGGATCGGCCAACAGATATGAATTTGTTTGAATGCTCACAAGTCCCCCAAGTTGAGATTATTTTAACAAAGAAAACAGCTATATTGTTATTTTGTCAGCAGATCGTCATCATTTTCGAAACTGGCTCCTGGAGTGCTTTCTCAAAAACCAACCATCCCTATCAGCCATTCCCAAGTACCTAATAAATAATGACTTAAAAACCGATAAGCTTTAAAACACAAGGATTTAGCGTTGAAAACATATCATACCTGGCAAGAACTTTTTAAAGAGTGGAAAATTCTCTGCGAAAATCAATTCAAACAAAAAAAACAAGAATCAATTTCAATTGGATTAGAAATTGAGTTTTTTTTATTTGATTCCAAACTCAATCCAATAGGACTAGATGACTCTCAAAGATTTATGAAAGAGCTTGAAAATGTTCTTTCTAATAAATACAAAATAAAAACAGAAACAGAATTACTTAATGGGAGAGAATGCCTTACAAGAATTAAATGTGAGAAGAGCTCTACAACCTGGGACTCAATAGGATATGAATACCCCCCACACCTTCTTGAACTTTCATTAAGCTATCATAGTAATTTACATGCTCTTGAAGTAGAGCTGAAATCATATATTCAATTCATAAAAGATACTTCTAAAAAAGTAGGCTTAAAATTTGTTCTTAAACCAAAACTGAATCAAAAAGAAATCTCATCACTCAAAAGTGTTGAAAACAAGCAACAAGGTTGTTTGAGAGAAAGTCGATTAGACATGCTCAATAGTGGCCCCTTCAAAAGCCAGACACAATTGGCAGACTTCCCTTCATATTTGGCCGCAACACATTTTCATATAGCAGGCCACAAATGGTGGTTGGATGAAAAATTTGTTAATAGATTGTATCAAATTGAGCCTTTTTTAATGAATGAAGCTAAAGGGATATCAATAAAAGAGAGATGGCAGCACTACTTCGCTGTATTTCATTCATTTCCACTTGTTGGAATGCCAGATTTCAAAGAATGGAATTTTGAATCATGGATGAAAGAACTTTTCAATAAATCCTATATAAATCAAAAGAAAAGCATCATATCGCCGTACGACTTAAATAAATTAAGAGATCTTCAAGTGATTCGACCTCGAGCAATTGGAACAATCGAATTTCGTTCGGATGCTGCACAGGAAAGTATTGAAGGGATTATGAGATTAGCGGCTATTAGACTTGGACAATATCTTTTGTGCCTAAAAGAGCTGCCTATCGATCTACAATCCTACTCTCGCTCGAGGGAGTTATGGATTGAACAATTTGATTCTTTGAGCGAAGTAAAAAATAGCAATAAAGAATATATCTTCAGGCTCATAAGAAATGAACTCTTCCTGAGATCACTAGGTGAGGAGAAGTTTCTTAATATCGAACTCTCGGAGATGATCGCTTGAAAAAAACGGTCTCAAATCAAAATGTAATTAAAGGTATCTTGAAAGAGGCACTTTTCTTAGATCTTGAAGTGCAGATACAATTCAAAGAGATGACAATTCTAGGGCGAATAGTTGAAATTGGTGAAAATGATTCTCGCGCTATAATGATTTACTTGGACTCATTCAGTGAAGCAGATCAAAACATTGAAGGAGAAGTTCAACTTTCCATATTATTTAAAAACTTCAAAACACTCTCCACACAAAAAGTTAGTTTCTTAAGAGCACCTTTCCTAATGGTCGATTATCCAGAAACAATTGAATTAACAAATGAGAGGGCAGAACAAAGATTAAGTTTAGAGTCGACGAGTTATGAATGGACACGAGTTCTTCTCGATAATGGGGACATGAAAATTGGAGCAATTTTTAAGGCGCTAAATATTTCTCAAAATGGAGTTGGGGGTGAACTTATCTTTCCTTCTAGCTTCAGCTTGACTTCAAATGTTTCTCTAAAGGGTGATTACTGGATAAACAAGCAATGGATCTCAATCTCTGGTGATATTCGATCTACAAGACAAATCACACTTATGCCTGACAATAATTATTTTTGCATAATAGGGATTGAGCATAAAAACGAGAAAGATGGAGTAAAGAAATTTCAAGAGCGAGCGAGAAGATTTGACTGTGACTTCGAAGCTGAGTTCTCCCCCTTACTTAGTGATCAAAAAAATCTTCGTCTTAAAATTAAAAATGTATCGATAAGTGGATTCTTAGCCCAAATCGATGACAAAAAATCACAAGATATAATCCTTTCTACAGGACGAATAAAAAGAACCAACTCAAGCATGTCTGCTCACATTGTATCTTATGAAGAATCATATTTTCGGTTTCAGTGGGTTGATGGAGAACCGGCCGATCAGCTGAAATGGCTTAAAGAAATTTCTAATTATCAAAATTCAAACATTGATACTCAAAACATTTCACAAGATGACATTTTAAGTCTCTTTTGCCAATCAGGTGCCCTTAGTGAACAATTCATAAAAGATCAAAAAAGCCTTTCAAAAAACATGCTTAAATCTCTATCAAGTGACAGCCTAAGTGATAGCTGGCTCTATCGTTGGACGAATCGAAGCGAGACTGGAAAAGCTAAGGGGTATGTTAGCGCAATGAAGAGTGGAAATAATTGCTGGTCAATTATTGATCTTGTTAGTGATCGTTTCGAAGATAAAGTCGATAAAAACTTTGTTCCTTCTTTTTTTGAATCAATTATGGACTACGCATTATCATTACCAACGTGTCCAAAACATTTTGCGGCTTGGGTAAGCGGTCATGCTTTTTTTAAATCCTTTACTCACTATCTTGAAAATGAAGGCGCATCCTATTGTCTTGGAAAATCAAGAATGCTTTACACAAGATTAAAAAACATTCCTTATCGTTCAAAGGATGACTTACAAATTTCCAGCCTTATTGAAGGACATGAGTTTGAAAGAATCAAAGGCTTAAAAAATATAATTATTGAAAATGGCTTAGGTGAATTTTCTGACATCTTCGACTTCGACATTAACAATTTCTCTTCAAATCATCTAAAGCAAGAGTTCAAATTAAAACAGATGCCATTCAAAAGAGAATATTGGGAAATCAAAAGTGAACGTTATCATTTCCTAAGTATACTAACATTTGTTCCTGAAGGAGAGAATCCCGGAAAATGGGTCGATTCTATTTATCTTATTGATTTAAATTGTGGAAAAATTTTAAATGACGACTGGATAGAAGTAAAAAATGAAATTGTAAAAGTTGCCTCAGCTGGTGGATTTTCTACCCATGCGATTCGGAGACTCTCGAGCACTAAATATAATTATAAATATGATGATGAAATAGTTGAACTTACGGCTTTCGTTCTCCATCCAAAAGCATGGAGCTTTTTTGCAAAGCCTTAACGTGCCGCCTGAAAACGAATCCAAGGGCCTTCTCTTCGGCGTCATCTCCGCTCTGCTCTTCTCTGTCATGGCGATTGCTTCACAACAACTTCCTTCAGAAATCTCTTCATCTCAGATTTCAACTTTTAGAGGTCTCTTCACCACAATCGCACTCATGCCTTTCGCTTGGGCGCACTTACCAAAACTTCTTAACATCAAAGTCTCTCGCTCTGTTTGGATACGCTCCATCTCAGGTGGCATTGCCGTGATCTGCTACTTCTATAATCTTGAATACACCAGCGCAGCCGATGCCAAAGCACTCGCGAACACCAATCCTTTCTACGTCGCCATCTTTGCTTGGTTTCTCTATCGCGAAAAACTCACGCGTTTTGAATTCGTGGGCCTCGTCATTCTTCTCACCGGCGCCTGGATGCTCGCTCTTGATATGAAGCAGCTCGATGGTGCTTTTCAATGGATCGTCGGCAACGTAGGCTCATTTTTTACGGCCATCGCCTTTCTCTCCTTAAAGAGGGCCTCTGGAAAGTTTCCGACTCATGTGATCGTCTTCTCCTTCGGTGTAGCGGTCACAATTGTCTCTGCTCTCACTCCCGGAAATTGGGCGCTGCCTACGCTCACGCAATGGCCTTGGCTCATCCTGGTAGGCGCCACGGGCCTTGGAGGACAGATTTTTCTCACCTACTCCTACATGAATCTAAAAAACACCGTCGCTTCAGCGCTCACACTTCTTCAAAGCCTTATGCTCATCATTTATGATCTCACCTGGACGGGACGTCTGCATCAAGGCATCGGTCTTTGGGGTAATGTATTAATTATGATTGGGATGATGCTGATGATTCTTTGGAAAAAAAAGCCGCTACCCTTACCGATAGCGGCTTTAGAGAAATAATTATTTCGCCGCTGGCTTCGTGCGATCCTTCATCATGTTCGAGACGTAACCTTCCATGTACTTTGTCACTGTATCTTCCTGCTGCTTCTGCAACCCATTCACAAAAGCCGTGGCAAGAGCAAGTGTCGTATCTGCATTTGGAAGCGCATCACTATTCATGGCAATCACGGCTTCTTCATAGCCGACAGATGTGGTGACGTAATCGACTCTCACTGGATAGAAGAGTGAACTTAAAATATGGTTCATCTGAATTCTTGAATCATGATCCGGATGACTTGAAAGAATCTTCTCTAATGAAGTCGATGAGCCACCTGACTCGCGCTTAAAGACTTCGAACATATCGCCAATACCGCGTGGGTGATAGCCCGCCAGGAGGGCGTACTGTGAGCCAATACGATCGGCCTCTGCCTCTTGCTCTCTGCCCTTACTTAAAAGTCTTAATTGACCGCCAATAATAGTTCCAACTCCAATAAGAGGAAGGACGATCTTTTTCACTTTATCTTCTGTCACTTCCGCCCAGACCTGCGCAATCAAAGCGATCGTCACAGTCGTTGTTAAAGTCTTAAGTGATCTCGTCATGCCACGAGTTCCGTGTCTTGCCGTCACATGCGCCCACTCATGACCGAGCACTCCCATGAGGGCCGCTTCTGAAGGTGATTTCTCCATCAAGCCTCTAAACACAAACACGTAGCCACCAGGAAGAGCAAACGCATTCAACACATCAGCATTGATGACTCTCACCTTCGGCTTCAAATTCGGCATATCAGAGTTCTTCGCGATCAACTCCATCTTCTCTTGCATATAACGAGTGGTGGGATGATCTAGTCCAAAAATTTTACCTTGGTTTTCACTGATAAATTGTTCGGCGTATTCACGTCCCATGCGCTCATCATCGGCCATGCTAAACCAGTTTGAGCCTTCATCGATTTTTCTTGAACCAATGCCAAAGGGAGAATAGATACTGGCGTCTTTACCACCGCAACTTGAAAGGTTTTTAAATGAGGTGAGATCAATTTCTAAAACACTCCCTTGGCTTGATGAGCGAAAGACGTTTGAGCAATCGATATCGGCTTTAAATTTTTGCGACTCAATTTCAAGCTCTTCGCCAGAGAAGCCATCACCCGGTTTAATTGTGCCGGTGATATGCGCCACTTCTTGATCATCACTATTTAAATTCGCCGAACTTTTGAGGCGAATATCGGTTTTCACGTTTTTAATATTTTCTGCTTTATTAAGCGGGATCTCTGTCACACCCGTTTGCAGATTATTCAACTCAATGGTTTGAAAAGTTTTAGAAAAAAGACCTTTGGTGAGTTCGAGTCGGCCTTCGATTTTGCCTTGAAGATCAGGAGAAACCTTAATTCTCACCAGATTCATTTTGCCCGCAAAAGCAAAATGAGGGGCTAAAAGAGCTAGGGCAATCGTATAATTTAGCAGACGCATGTCGACTCCTTAGACGGCCAATTGAGGGCTAAACCCTCAAATTGGCGCTACAATCAATGAATTGTAGAGATAAGGAGCAATTGGTGTGCCGGCCTAGATTTCGATTTCTACTTTTTCGAGCTTCTTTGATTCCCAGTTTATGGGCCACTCCACTCTCTCTTGGCGACAATCGGCCCAGGCCTGCCAAGGATTTCTGCCCTCTTGATGGTCGTAGCGAGAATTAAGACCTGGAAGACCTAACCAGATTTCAGGAGTGTCATTTAAAACCACGATCAAACGCTCAGAGGCACCAGCGGTATGCTCGTAAAGACCACGCTCCTCATTCCATTTCGCTGTTCCTGGGTCCACAGAGTGACGATCACCGCGAGTGGGAATCTCAGGTGAGTACACCCAGTCTTTGCGATTTGAAATATGAGTGAAGGGATTCAAGTGTACATCACGCCAGACTTTTCCTTTCAGTTCACCGAATGCTTGTTTGAATGAGTCTTGAGTGACCTTGAGCCATTCAGGATTATTCTCATTACCAAGACGCCAAAAACCTACTTCCCAAACTCTAAGCTTCTCGTAACTTAAATCAAGAATACGGCGATAGAGCGGACAAGAGCTACAGTTGAGACCCGCTTTAAAGTCCCAGCTCTTAAAATCATCAAGCCAAGCTTTCTCTTCTGGTTTGAGATCCATCTGGCCCACGGCACTGGCGATAAGAGGTCCTAAGAATCTTGCATCCACTGCTTGCTCATCACATTGCAAACTTCTAAACGTATCGACGTCATGTTTTGATTTATCTAAAAGCTCTTCAATTCTAAACGCTCTAAACCCTGGCGTGTAACCGCGACCACCATAATATTTTGAATCCGAAGGCCAGTGGCGATTGTTCGCTGTGGCGACCCAGCCTCGTTTTGGATTAAAGACATGGGGCACTTCATCCGGAGAGAGAAATTCTGGCTGACGGACATCGGCAAGCTTCCCCTCACGAATCCCTACTTTATCTTTTTGAGATCCTTTAAAAACTTTTCCCACCACGCGATGACCGATCTTGCCATTAATATCGGCAAAGACAAAATTCCACGATGGCACTCCCACACGTGAGAGCATACGCTCCATCTCTTCAGCGCTGCGTGTCTGCATGATCAAGCGCAGAGAGGCCAGATCATCACCCTTTAAATGGAAACCAGACCATTTGAGAACAAGAGCCCCACTCTTCTCTGTCTCCAGAGGAATAACTGGAAAGCCATCTTTCGTTTTCTGAAAAGATTTAAAAAAGATGGGAAGTTTAATGAAACCAAATTTGACCCAAACAAGAGGCCTGAAGCTAATGAGCTCACTTTCTTCTTCTTTTGAGATTCTTACGGCGTCGGCAGTATTGATATACGAGTTGGTCAGTCCCCATGAGACTTTACGATTCGCTCCACTCACCACCAATGGCACTCCAGGCAGAGAAGCTCCGATCACATCAGTCGTCGGACCTTCCATGTGAATCCAATACCAAAACATCGGAGTTTTCAAATCAAGATGCGGATCATTGGCGAGCATGGCCTTGCGATTAAGAGTTTTCGAAGGCGCTACCACCCAATTGTTCGAGCCGGTGGATTCGCCAAAGACGCTAGGAAATTCTCCCCACATTTTTGAGAAGAGTTTTCTCTTCTGGGCTTTTTGAGCCGTCATGGTTTGCGGCTCATATTCATGAGACTTTAGAACCGTTGTATCCCAAGGCACACCGTCTGCATCATAAAGCGAAGCCGCTTTATCGCCCCATTTTTCAAAAGCCTTCTCTTCTTCCCACTCAGAGAAAAATCCTTTTCTCGTTTGATCAAAAGATTGCAACAGCAAAAGATAAAGTGAATGTTGAGGAATCCATGGTTCAGGATGGGGATGGTCATCTAAAAATTCTTTTGTCGGCTGCTGGCTTGAAACACGAAAACCATGATTGACTCCAGCTGTATAGGCCTCAAGCATTTTTTTCTCTTCACTACCAAGTGCGGCCCATAATTTATCGGCCCAGGCCGGGAGATCTAAAAGCTTCATCATCATGTCGCCCTTCAGATGAGAGAAGCCATGCACTTCAGAGTTTCGCCCTTGAGCGGTTCTTCTAAAATGATCCATCATCCAAGCACGATCACGTCCATGCAAATAACCGAAGCAGTAAGCAAAACCTTTCTCATCGGCGACACGAGCATGTGTAATTCGTTGTGAATCTTCCCATAAATCACACCTCTGAGCGAAGGCCCAAGACGCCCAAGTAAGAAGCATGAGAGTGACAAGAGATTGACGCAACATAGAACATCCTTAAGAATTTTGAACCCTTATTCTAGACAGCTCCCACTCTTAAGTCCATTCGACTTGTGACCGAGCTTTATGCTAGGTTTTTCCTATGAAAATCCTACTTTTTTTAAGCCTATTTATCACTACCCCTTTATTGGCCCAAAGCTATCCCCAAGAATGGTGGGTTAGCATTCCGCGAGATCAAGCGGCAAGTTGGGAGATCCTTCCTCAAGACGCTGCTGCGGGCGAAGTGATTCTTTCCAAAAGAACTGAACTTGGTATTTTTAGTAATTTCGGCGCCACTCCCTTTGAACTTGATGGACTTCACTACGCTTCAGTTGAAGGTTTATGGCAGGCCCTTAAATACCCTGATCCTTCAATACCAAATGATCCTCGCGCCAAACTTGTCTGGCCTCACACAAGAGCAGAGGTCATGGCGATGGTGGCGTTCGATGCTAAACGCGCTGGCAATGAAGCAAACCTCATCTATAAGGCGAACAATCTCAAAGAAGTCTCATATGGCCAAGATTTTTTTGACTATAATGATTTCGCCGCTGGCTCAGAGAAGCATCTTAAAATCATCACACGTGCTCTTCGCGCGAAACTCGATCAAACGCCAGGGCTTTGGGATTTGCTTCTCAAAACTGGCTGCTTGATTTTAAAGCCTGATCACACTGAAAGCGGCAACTCACCGGCGTCTTATCGCTATTTTGATATCTACATGAAGCTTAGAGAAGAAAGGCAGCCTTGTTCTTCCTCTCGTTAATTTTCTCACTCATCGCCCACGCTAATCTTCGAGAGCTTCCAATTAATCTTGGGGCTCTTCAAAATGATGTTGATCTCATTTATCCAAGCTACTTCACTCTTGAAGTCAGTACAGATACAAAAAACTCTGCCCAATTTATCTGCAGCAAGAATAAACACTTAATCAAGATATCTGCGAGTACAGCTGAGACTCCTTCGACACTTTATAAAGCTCTACGCGAACTTGGCTTCCTTTTCCCGCATCCTCGCTGGCAGATCACTCCCAGCAGAAAAGAGATTGAATCGAAATGCGGCCAGACTTATTCTTGGAAGCCGACCCTTAAATACCGAGGGCTCCATTTGCACACTTTGCATCCTAATGAATGGGTGCGAGGTTTTTTCATGGATAAGCCGGAAGTTGCTTTGGAGATTGTGCGATGGTCGGCGAGAAATACATTTAATATTTTGGATGTCTCTCTTTTGCGTGTTCCGCTTGATGATATATCAAAAAAGTTTTCTCCCCCCTTTGAACTGGCAAAATCACTGGGCGTTCACACCGGCGTCTCTCTGGGAGTCGCCTTTCATCAGCAAAATAGTTTTAAACTCATCTCTCTCTTTGAAGCCTTTACAGGTCTAGGCTCCACCTCTTCGCTTAAAGAGAACTTACAAAAACTCATCGACGCCCTTGATACGAGTTTTATCGTGCTTGAAGCCGGCACGAGTGAATTCACTGGCACGAATCCGAAAAAAACGATTGAGTGGCTGAATCTCGCTCAAGAGATTATTGAAAAAAATGGACGCGCCTTATTCACTAAGATTCATGTCTCAAGTAATCAGAAGGATGAAAAATACGGCAACTATAATTTTCTCCCTCAACACGCTCACCCTCAAGTCGGTGTCCTCCCTCATACGGTGATGTTCTATGGACTTGAGGATAAAATCGCACCGATGTATGGAAATAAAAACTTCACCGCCATTCGTGAGTTCACTCTGAGTGAATCCAAGAAACGTCCGACTTGGTATTACCCAGAGACGGGCTATTGGGTGGCGATGGATGTCGATATTCCACTCTTACTCACTGATTATCTGCGCACGCGGGCCCAAGATTTAAAGTTTCTTTATGATCATCAAATTGAGGGCCAACTCCTCTTCTCCACTGGTCATGGCTTCGGCGGCTGGCTGTACGATTGGACGCAGGCGCTCCTGACGGACTTGACCTACAACTTTGACCCTATGGTAGGACTTAAACTCTTAGGAGAAGAACCCGAATCGTGGCAAAAACTTTTTGATTATCAACAAAAACATTTTAAAGATTTAGGATTGATCAGCATGATCTCAGCCGCTAATCTTCAAGATGAATTCTCCTCCACTCATCGCATTCATGATCGCTTTACGATGAAAGAGCTGAGCCAGAAAGATGGGGAGCGTGAGCATGAGATTTCGCTTTTGCGATCAGCTGCGGCACTGTGGCCGAATGACATTAAAATAAAAGACCCAGATCTCTCTCGTTTGGTTCTTATCACACGCCTTCGTCTAGAATTTGCCTTACAACTTCGAGAGTCACTACGTCGAGATAGCGAGCGCGAAGGCAATCTTAAATCATCTAATCTTCTCATTAAGCAGGCCGAATTTATTTTAGCGGAGTCGAGACAAGATTCTAAAAATTATGCTGATCTCGGCATGCAAGATGAATGGAGCAATCCCACAAGCTACCAGTTCGGCTATCTCTACCCTTCAGCAAGTCTTTACTGGTGGAAACGTGAAGAGCGAATGGTGAGAGAGTTAAGCTTCTGGCCGTTTACTGAAAATATTTACGATGTGCTTGATATCGTTTTCTAAGGGAAATAATGAAACCAATATTTAGCTACCCCATCACTGTTCAACAAAAAGATATCGATTCACTCAGACATGTGAACAATGAAGTCTATTTGCGCTGGACGCTGGAAGCCGCTAACGCGCACTCAGTCTCGCTAGGTTATGGGATGGAGAAGTTTCTCTCTGATGGTGCGTGTTTTGTGGTGCGAAGACATGAGCTTGATTATCTGCTTCCGGCTTATTTGGGTGAAGAGCTTATCGTTGAGACATGGATAAAAACTATGAATGCCGCTAAATCCATAAGGGCCTATCAGATTAAAAGAAAGTCCGATGAGAAGATTATTCTTAAAGCCGAAACTCTGTGGGTTTATATCAATTTATCAAACGGCCGCCCGATGGAGATCCCAGAGAAGATGGCGGCGGATTATTCAGCGTTTTTGCATTAATCTTAAATGAAGTTTGAAGCGATCTAGACTTACTTTATCATTGAGCGATATTTAACTAGATCAGCTTCCATGGCCGAGATTTGTGCAGGATTATAGTCCTCATATTGAGCGTCTTTATCTGGCAAATCATAAGAGAAGCGGTTGGTGAAATATTCGGCAAGAAACATCGACAAAGGTGATTTCTTCATTCCGCCTTTCCATTCATTATAGCTCACTGGCCGCGGAAACATGGAAGGATCGAGAATAAGTGGTTCAAGCACTCCACCATTGTCGACTAACACCATAGGGGCTACGTGATAGCGCCAAAATGCAGGGCCTGCCATCGTTTGAGCATAAAATCGCCCTTGAACAAATGCCTTACCAGAAACAATTTTTTCTTCATCAAGTAAAAGTGCCATTTTATGGGCCCGAGCAAAGCATCCATCTTTTGCGTAGCCAAATGGTATTTCTGGATTGGAAGCTAACTTATTAAAAAGTTCCAACGCACGCTCAGGAGTCACAATAGATAACTCCACTGTCTGCTTGTTATTAGCAGAATAAATCCTAGCTTTATCATCGATTGCTGGTGAGATAACAAAAGCATCGGCTCCCTGACCAGCACATTGAGCACACGCTTGATTTGAAGCTGTATGAGGTCCAATTCCCAGTGCAGAAAGTCCTGGAGAGACAGCATGTTGAACAGTTCCAAACAAACTCGGTGCCGCATGAAGTGAGAAAATTAAAAGGAGTGAGACAAAAGCCATGGAAGCTTATCGACTATTTAGTGCTGAAAACTTAGCTCCACTTCATTGATAAAAATCAATGTCAGAAGCTAGTGGTTTGACCCCTCAAACACTAATTCAATGAACGCCTTAAGAGGAGCGCCTTGCGAATTGCTCTTTAAGGCCGCACGCTGCCAATTTTTATCACCAATTGTGCGCGTATCAACACGAATTTGATCACCTAAAGAAGTAGGAGCTGAATCAAACTCGGGGCGCCACAAGAAGTCTGGATGATCCTCACTTCTCCACTCACCACCTATGACATTAAATTCCTGATCGAGTTCAAGATCATAGCTATAAGTGATCTCTTTGGTGCTTGAATAACTCACCCCAGGATTATGACCCTCACCCACCGTCACGACGCTGTTAACTCCTACGACCCACACTGTCTCAGGAGCGCGGTAGGTGCCGAAGCGCAAACGATTTAAACGCGCGCGCTGGCGAAGAACAGTTTTAAAATCAAAGGATTTTTTTGAGTAGCTAGCGACATCAAAAAACTCAACGCGATAAGCGGTCACGGCTTTATTCCACACCTGCTCACTATTTTGCGCGTCCATTAAAAAGGGTCTTTTTTGTAAACCGATAAGATTGGTGAGGATCAAATGCCAGTCAGCGGGATTGACATCAAAACATTTCGCATCAGTGATTCGTCCATCCGCATCTGTTGCCGGATTATTATCATTGCATCTCCACCCGGCATAGCTCGTGTTGAATTGCCCGTTGGCGTAATACAAAGAGCCCAGGGCTTTTATATCTTCAACACTAAATCTAACAGAGCGCTGTGAATTTGTAAGGACCACTTCTTTTTTGGGCGTGGGCAAAAACACACTGGCCGGAGACCATCCATGACAGATGCCCTGCCAAGTGGCGACTGTTCCGGTTGTTGTGTATTCATTTCTCGCCAAATTCCATTGCTGAGAAGTGAGCGAATTTTTATCTTTGGGATCGATCCCCATAAGAAGATCATATTTTTCGGCCGCTGAGAGCTGCTCCACCGGTACACGATCCCAACTTAAGCTCTCCACATAGCGCAAAGCTTCACTCCAATCATTTTTGGGAAAACTAGGATCAGTAAAACGATAAGCAATTCCGCCACGAAAATTAGGCCAGAAGTACCCTGACCACGGAAGTTGACCTGTCGATCCGTTCACGGCGAGTGAAATTAAATTGACCGTCAAAGGCGCACTCACAAAACGCTCACTCAAGCCAGACTCGCGCTGGGCTTTTTCAATTACTGTGCTCTGAATTATTTTAAGGCGATAATCATTGGGAGTTTGAGCAAAAGCCATGGACCCAATTAGCAATAATGAAAGCATAAGTTTCCCCTGGAAGGCTTGTCTTCTAGCTGATCTGAGTGGAGAATAACAATCATAAAAGAATAGGAAACACTTATGTTTGTACTAAAAGTCGATGGAATGAGCTGTGAGAACTGTGTCCGCCACGTGACGGCGGCGATTAAGGCCCAAGATGAGAAAGCCAAGGTTGAAGTGAAGCTTAAAGAGAAGCTCGTGCATGTAGAAACCAAGGCCCCTCTTGAAAAAATCAAACGGGCCATTGAAGCCGATGGCTATGACATTATTGGCGTGGAAGAGCGCCCGTAATGAAGTTTTTAGCTCTTCTCCTCTTTCTTCTTGGCTGCCAACCTCAACAAGATCCTCAAAAAGAGATTTGGATTTATACTTCAATGTATAAAGACACTGTGGCCGACATGACCACTGAACTCGCAAAAGTTTTTCCTGAAGTCACGATTCATTGGTATCAGGCCGGCAGTGAAGAGATAGCGGCCAGGGCCAACGGAGAAATCATGGCCGGAGGCATCCGCGCCGATTTGCTTATTTCATCCGATCGCTTTTGGTATGAAGAGCTCGCGCGTGGCGGATTGCTCGTCTCTCACAAAGGATCTGAGTGGGAAAAAATTCCTGCCTCACTTAAGCAAGCCGAAGGATTTTATACCGCCGTCTCGATTCCCGTCATGGTGCTCACTTACAATAAAGAAGCCATCAAAGAGTTGCCAAAAACTTATAAAGAGATGAGTGAAGAGAAGTGGAAAGGAAAATTCACGACTGGATCTCCCCTCGCCTCCGGGACAAATTTCACCACGATGGCGATGCTTAAATCCCATTACGGTTGGGAGTATTTTAAAAAACTCAAAGACAATCAAACGATCGTTCAAGGTGGCAATTCGGCGGTCATCAGACGCGTACAGACTCTTGAGCGTCCCGTGGGCTGGGTGCTTCTTGAAGATCTTTTGCGTCTGCAGGGCAAGGATGATCGCTTAGGGATTATTTATCCTGAAGATGGTGTCGTCACTCATGCTAACGTGATGGGTATCACGAAGCGTCCACTCGATCGCACTCTCGCGAAAAAGATTGCGAACTGGATGCTCTCAGACGCGGGTCAGAAGGCGATGCTTCGCTCGTATATGTATTCACCTATTCCAAATTATCCAGCTCCCAAAGGCGCGCCGGAGCTCACGAGCATTAAGGCTTTTCAGTGGACACCTGAATTTATCAAAGAGGTAACGGATAATCGCATCGAAATCAAAGATGAATACTCTGAGATTATGTTCCAATGAAAAAAATTATTACCTCCCCTCTCTTTATATTAGGTTTTGCGATTCTCTTGGTCGTGATTCTTTGTCTCTACCCTTACAGTGTCCTGGTGGGAAAAATCCTTTTTCCGCCACCAGGGGATTTCACACTTAAGTATTTCTTAGGCATTGTTTCAAAGAAATCGACTTTTATTGCTGTAAAAAATACGCTTTGGATCTCAACTCTCACTTCGATTTTCTCGGTTGTGATTGCTATGCCACTGGCGTGGCTGCTCTCGCGCTCAAATCTTGTAGGTCAGCGTAAGTGGCGCACACTCTTTCTTCTTCCCTACGCGATCCCTCCTTACATCGGGGCCATCGCCTGGGTCGCCCTCGCCAATCCCACTAATGGATTTTTGAATTCTCTTTTTGGTCAGGGCTTTTTTAATATCTATTCTTACTTTGGTCTTGTCTGGGTGATGTCTTCATTCTTCTACACTTATATTTTGCTCTCCATGCTCACGGCCCTGGATCGCAGCGACCCTTCCCTTGAAGAAGCGGCAAGGCTCTCTGGCGTCTCTCCATTGCGTGTGTTTTTTCAAATCACTCTGCCGATCGTAAAGCCCTCACTCATGTCCGGTGTGCTTTTGGTCTTTCTGGCTTCTGCGGCCTCATTTGGTATTCCCGCTTTGATCGGGGGTCCGGCCCGCATTTATATGGTGACGACAAAAATTTATACCTTCCAGCAAACCGGCTCCTTTACGGGACTCTATCTCGCGGGTGCCCTCTCGGTTTTGCTTTTGATTTTGGGTTTGGTGGGACTCATCATCAATCAGCGCCTTTCTGCTCAAGCTCTTAAAAGTGTGTCTGGTAAATCTTCACGCGTCTCACAGGTGAATCTAGGGAGCATGACTATTCCCGCTCTCATTCTTGTGAGCTTTCTATTTTTAATTTTATTTCTTCTGCCTGTCGGCAGCATCACTTTAAGTGCGCTCTCTCCCTATCAAGGAAAAATTGTGTGGAGTGAGTTAGGTCTTCAACACTTTAGACGCGTCTTTTTTGAAACCCAGGAAACTCCTCGCGCGATACTGAATTCCTTTAAGCTGGCGATCTCTGCGGCCACCATTACAACGGTTCTTGGGATGCTGCTGGCGTATTTTAGAGTGAAAACTAAAATCAAGTTTAGATCTGTGATTGAAATTATTGCGGCCGTGCCTTACGCCACACCTGGAACTGTTTTAGCTTTTGCTTTGATTCTCACTTTCTCGCAATCTTTTTTGGGCTTACCGATCTCACTTTACAACACTCTGGCGATGATTGCTCTTGCCTACAGTGCTCACTATTTAAACTTCGCTCTGCGCACCACTGCTGATGGACTCGCTCAAGTCGATGATGTGCTCGCCGAAGCGGCACGGGTGTCGGGAGCGAGCTGGTTTGTGACCATGAGAACCATTTGGTTTCCACTTTTAAAACCTGCTCTTGTGGCTTCATGGTTTCTGGTTTTTATGCCGGCCATGACTGAACTCACCATGACGATCCTTCTCACGGGCCCGGGCCTTGAGACTCTAGGAACCCTTATCTTTCAAATGCAAGACTACTCTGATGCGAGCGGTGGGGGGACAGCTGTGCTCTCTCTGTGCACCATCATTGGCGTGATCATTTTGAATTCTATTGTCAAATTACTCTCGAAAGGGAAATACGGATTATGAGTACTGTCACATTTGAGCATGTTGGTAAAAGTTATGGTGATGTGCGAGTCATCAAAGATTTTAATCTCAATATCAAGGATGGAGATTTCGTCTCTTTCTTGGGGCCTTCAGGTTGTGGCAAAACCACTTGTCTTCGTATGGTGGCGGGCCTTGAGACCAACACTGAAGGAAGACTTCTCATTGGAGAAACGGTGGTGAATGATCCAGCCGCCAAACTTCAGCTCGCGCCAGAGAAGCGACATGTCGGTATGGTTTTTCAAAGTTATGCCGTCTGGCCTCATATGAATGTTTTTGAAAATGTCGCCTACCCGCTTCGAGTCGCCAAAGTGCCTAAAGAAGAAATTCAAAAACGAGTGGCCGAAATTTTAGAAGTGGTCGAACTCTCAGGCCTTGAGGCGCGTATGCCGAATATGCTCTCAGGTGGGCAGCAGCAACGTGTGGCTTTAGCTCGCGGTCTTGTGGCCAAGCCCAAAGTTCTTTTGTTAGATGAGCCTCTCTCAAACCTAGATGCTAAGCTTCGTGAAAAGATGCGCGTGGATATTCGTAAAATTCAGCAGCAATTTAAAATCACCTGTATCTATGTGACCCATGATCAAGTTGAAGCCTTCACCATGTCGGATCAAATTGTGATTCTCAATAAGGGTGATGTGGTGCAAGCGGGCACACCTTCAGAGATTAGAAATAAACCGGCCAATGATTTTGTCGCCGAATTTATTCGCTAGAACTGAAAACCCGCTGCATAAATTATCGCCGTAAAATGAAAAATGCTGCCGAGTAAAACAAAGACGTGCCAGATGGCATGAGCAAATTGTTTCTTCATCATGTAGAATATTGTTCCCAGCGTATAGGCCATGCCGCCGGCCACAAGCCAGGTGATCGCTTGCGCGTTTAATTCGTTAAATAAAGGTTCGGCCACAAAGATCACCATCCATCCCATGGCGAGATAGAGAATCGTTGAGAGGCGTTCAAACTTTCCGGTGAAAAACACTTTAAATACGACACCAGCGATCGCAATCGCCCAGATAATGCCAATGGCAATGTAGCTCAAATTCCCCTTCAAATTAATGAGGAGAAAGGGCGTATAGGTTCCGGCAATGAGTAAATAGATGGCAGCATGATCACAGATTTTTAAAAACTTCTTCGCTCTCTCGCTTGGGATCGAATGATAAAGTGTTGAAGCCGTATAGAGTACAAGCATGGAGATGCCATAGATCAGGTAGCTTACTAAATGAGTGGCCGAACCAAAATAGGAAGTCAGAACCATCAAAGCCGTGAGGCCTCCAATGGCAAAAACAATCCCTAACCCGTGAGTGATACTATTGGCGATTTCTTCTGATTTTGAATATTGGCTCATAAAAGTCATTCTAGCCTAAGAGAAGGCCTGAGACTTGTATAAACAGTGTTTAAAACAGTTAAATATTGGTTAAGTCTTATACCTTAGATTTGAGCTGCAATTAGAGCTGATCAATCGCCTTAAACCATTTCTGTTTCACTTCAAGAGGTAAAAATGAGGCTTCAAATGAATTCTTCGCTACGACTTTGAGATCTTCATTCGTAAGGCCTACTCCACGGGCCGTTTCAATGAAGTTCGCATTCATGTAGCCACCAAAATAGGCCGGGTCATCGGAATTAATCGTTACACAAGCGCCCGCTTGAAGAAGTTTTTTAAAGTTGTGATCTTCCATCTTCTTGAACACGCAAAGCTTTATGTTTGAAAGTGGGCACACAGTAAAAGGCATACGCTCTTTCACGAGCCTCTCCATTAATTTTTGATCTTCAATCGCGCGCACTCCATGATCTATGCGCTTCACTTTTAAAAGATCCAGAGCTTCCCAAATATATTCCGGAGGCCCCTCTTCACCAGCGTGGGCCACAGTCAAAAAACCAAAGCGCATAGCGCGTGCAAAAACATTTTTGAATTTTGAAGGGGGATGACCCACTTCAGAAGAATCCAGACCCACAGCTTTAATTCCATTTTTAAACGGCAACGCTTGATCAAGCGTTTTTTCGGCTTCTGCTTCTGAGAGATGGCGCAAAAAGCACATGATCATCTCAGAGGTAATGCCCCACTTCGCTTTAGCGTCATCTAGAGCAGAACGGATGCCATTATAAACTGTGGCAAAGGCCACGCCACGATCCGTATGAGTTTGTGGGTCAAAGAATATTTCAGTGTGAACGACGTTGTCTTGATGGCACTTTGTTAAGTAAGCCATCGTGAGATCATAAAAATCTCTTTCATGAATCAAAACACCTGCGCCTTCATAATAGATGTCGAGAAAGGATTGCAGATTATGAAAGTTATAGGCCTCTTTAAGCGCATCGATAGTTTGAAAACGAGACTTGATGCCATTGCGACGGCCGATTTCAAACATAAGTTCCGGCTCAAAAGTTCCTTCGATGTGGAGGTGCAGTTCGGCCTTGGGGAGTCGTTGTATAAATTCTTTTTGTGTCATAAACTTATCTTGCATGAAAACAGAAGAGATTGGCAAAAAAGCCGCACTGCTCTCAGTGATAGAAGTAGGACTTGGGAGTCTGTTGCATGCTTTTTATGTCCCTTTTGCAGGGCATTTTCTCTCTCTGAATCAAGGATTCATCCTCGCTTGGGCGACTCATCTAATTAAAGACTCTTCTACTTCAAGAGACATCAGCATCACGGCGTCGCTTTTGAAATCTCTCTCTCCAGCAGGAAAAAAACTGACGCCCATGCTCGCCATTGCGATGCAGGGACAGCTGTTTTCATTGGGCGTCAAGATTCTAGGTGCTCGAAGGATTGGACTCATTTTGGGAATGGCCCTCTTGTGTCTTTGGGGATTTATTCAGCCGGCCATTATGTATTATTTTCTTTTTGGTCAAAAAATTTTACTCGTCGTCCAGTATCTTATGGATCAAGTGAAACCCTACGCGGCTCTCACATTCAATGATCTCATCATCTTTTTTATCTGTGCTTATGCACTAAAAGTATTGGCAGGAATCTTACTTGTCTTTGTGGCACAAAAAATTTCTGTTGGAAAAATGGAAAGTTATGAGAGGTGGGCAAAACAAATAAGAATAAAAAAAGAAAAAAGAAGAGAGCACTCACCTTTTATAGAAGCTTTCAGAGATATGCTCAATCCCTTCTTTCTCTTAAGCTGGATGCTGACGCTCATCTTTTGCATTTTTGCTCAATCAGAATCATCAGAGACTATTTGGATGTTACTGAGACCTATAGCTTTGGGCTACCTTCTCTTTTTACTCATCCGCCTTTTCCCCCATTCTCAATTTTCACGATGGGTTCAAAAAAAGCAGCCTCGCTTTATGAAGTCTTTAGCGGAAGCGATGAAGCATTGGTAGATTTAACGATGAGTACCGAACTCCTCTGCCAGTATTAATTTAAGATCAACTTGAAATACTTTGATGCAACATAAGCAGCAACGAACATTGACCCCATAGGCAAAATAAATACTGAGAAAAATGTTATAAATAACCAACCCAACACTTTTAACATACCCTTCTTCACACTCTTCCTATTCAGAAAATAATAAATCAACAGACTAACTATACTTAATCCCAATAATGCAAAGAATAGTTGCTTATTACTTATATTGAGCCAGGCTACAACACTTAGGACATCCACTATTGTAAAAATAAAACTATTCGATTGCTCACTCGAAAAGATTAAACGGTTAATGAGATAGCGTATAGAGAGTGAAGAAAAGCAAAGGACAGATGATAGAACAATGATAAAAGTTACAAAGTTTGATTGTTCAATCAAATCGGGTCTTTTAAAAAAGGCGAAGGCGAGACTGGCAAAGAGCCATGTTATCAACGATTGTCCTAGAAATTTGATTTTCATATTATTATCCTACTCCGATTAATTTATCTCTTTCCTGCAACAACTGCGCGATCATACTGATCGCAATCTCAATCGGTGCATTACTCCCAAAATCTAGACCCAAAGGACAATGAAAGTCTTTACGACCAAGCTCTGCCTCCAGACGATTACGCTTGGCTTTTGACCCAATCACACCCACAAAAGGAAATTTCTTTTTCTCAAACGCGCGCTTTAAAATGGGAAGATCACTGGAGTGACCCATCGTCATGAGGGCCACAAAAGTATTATCAGGAAGCTCTTCAATGACTGAGCTCATATCCTCTTTCCAGATATATTTCATGCGAGTGGTGGGAGCTGGAAGCTTCGCGATCCACTCCTCTCTTGAATCAATCACCGTTAAATGACAATCAAGCTTCATGAGAAGTCTTGTGAGTTCTTGAGAAACGTGTCCAGCACCAAAGATCGCCACGTTCCAGGCAAGCGCGGGTTGATGCATTTCAAAAAACATCGTGACTTCACCACCGCAGCTCATGCCAATATCTTTTTGTAAATTCCAAGTGAAACTTTTGGGTAACTGGCGCTCTGTGGAGTTGAGCATCTCGCGCGCCGTCTCTAAACATTTATTTTCAATCTTCCCGCCACCGACAGTACCAAAGAGCAAACCGTCACTTCCCACAATCATGCGCGAACCTGGGTCTTGAGGCGCTCCTCCGCGATGATCCGTCATCGTGACGACGACCATGGGAATCTTCTCTTTAAAAAGCTTTAAGAACTCACTGCAAAAAGCATCAAATTGCTGCTCCATTAAAACGCTCCTGAGAGTTCTCTCAGAACTTCTTCATTGGTGGCCGGTGATTTTAAGCCCATGCCCTTACTCTTGTATCTGAGAGCATCTTTGATCGCCGTCCAGGCACTGATGCCCAACAGGAATGGTGGCTCACCCACAGCTTTTGAGCCATGGACGTTCACGTGATTGTCATCGTTTTTAATAAAACCCACATTCAAAACCCTTGGCGTATCTTGCACATTGGGAATTTTATAAGTGGTAGGACTATGAGAGATGAGCTTGTGGCCTTTATCATAATAGAGCTCTTCAGTCGTCACCCAACCCATGGCCTGAACATAAGCACCAATCACTTGACCCTGATCAATGCCAGGATTAATCGGACGACCGAGATCCATGAGAATATCTGTACGGAGCATTTTATACTCGCCCGTGTACTGATCAATCTCCACTTCAGTAATCGCCATGCCCTGGGTGTAGTAATTAAAAGCGCGGCCCGTGACCTTCTCTTTATCAAATCCCAAGCCTGGTGTTTTGTAGTGTGAATAAGCACCCAGAGAGATGCGATTCATATAAGCCATGGAGACGAGTTTTTTAAGTTCAATCGTCTTGCCTGAAGATTTCTGAGTCACCATGCCGTCTTTAAATTCCATGTCAGGATCAAGTTTTCCATGCAGCACTTCGTACTCTAAAATCGCATCAGACTTCTCGCCGGCAAAAAATTTCTGTGCCAGTACACATAAGCGGCCTTTGATCAAGTTTGAGGCCTCAAGAGCGGCCGCACAATTGATGTCGGCGCCACTGGAAGCGGCCGTAGCGGAAGTGTTGTGATTTTTCTCGGTAGAGGTCGCCATCACTTGAATATCTTGCATGCGCAAACCCAATGCACGCGCGACCGTTTGCGCGATTTTCGTATTCACGCCTTGACCCATTTCAGTCGCACCGGTTGAAACCTGAACTGTGGCATCGAGATGCAAATTCACCAGCGCATTACCCTGATTTAAAAACTTCGCGGTAAAGGCAATACCGAATTTGGTGGAAGTTAAAGACATCCCTCTTAAAGTGCCCGAATTCTTTTTATTATGCTCATCAATAGCCTGTCTTCTTTTTTGATACTCACTCGATTTCATAAGATTATCAAAAAGAGCGGGCAGCATATTATTTTCTAAATCTTGCCCGTAAGGTGTTTTCACATTTTTGCCACGATAGAGATTCACTCTTCGGACTTCGGCCGCATCAATTTTTAGATAGGCAGCCACATCTTCAATGATCGCTTCAATCGTCATCGCCCCCTGAGGTCCACCGAATCCACGGAAAGCGGTATTCGAGTGAGTGTTCGTGCGGTAGCAGACGGCATTGATCCAGCAGTTCTCAAGATAGTAGGCATTATCGATGTGAAACATCGCGCGCTCAAGAATTGAAGACGAGAGATCAGAATAAGCTCCACCATCCGATTGCAAAGTGGCTTTAAGCGAGAGAATGCGACCTGAATCATCAAAACCGACTTCCCAATCATTTTCAAACGGGTGCCTCTTTCCGGTGATCATCATGTCTTGATCTTTGGTGAGGATCAAGCGCGCCGGACGATTCAAACGGCGGGCCACAAGTGCGGCGTAGCCTGCGATCGGTGCGCCTTGAGATTCTTTCCCGCCAAATCCTCCACCCATTCTCTTCACGACACAAACCACATGATGAAGAGGAATTCCTAGAGTTTCAGCTACCACTCTTTGAGTTTCACTCGGGTGCTGACTGGAAGCGTGCACTTCAATTTGGCCATGTTCCATGGGATAAGCAATCACGGCCTGAGATTCCATGTAGAAATGCTCTTGGCCACCCACAATAAAAGTTCCAGAGAGTTTATGAGGGGCATTCTTCATCGCCAAATCAGCGTTGCCTTGAGCAAACGGAGTGGCGGCTTTATAAATGATTTCACCACGCGCCTTGGCTTCTTGAATGGTAAACACTCCAGGTGTCTCTTTCACCACGCATTCAACAAGTTTTTTGATTGCTTCAAGGGATTCACGCGTGCGAGAAGCCACAATCGCCACCGCTTCATCACGGTAGCCGATTTTATTTTCAACTAAGATTGGCTGATCATGAACGATCGTTCCCCATTTTTTGTGGGCCAGATCTTTCGCGGTATAAATACCTAGGCAGTCTGGATGAGCGAGCGCCTTCTCCATTTTAATCTCAAGCAGCTCTCCGCAGGCAATGGGTGCGCCAACGATGCCCACATGCACTTCACCGCGCGTCTCACCGCGGTCATCCACAAAAACGCTCTCACCACTCACGTGGCCATAGCCAGAGTCATGCTTCACATTTTGGCCGATCATACATTCACCTCGCCCAAAATCTCATCGCCAAACTTCATAAGTAGATTCGAACATAATAAACGGCGGTAAGCTTCGCTTCCGCGTACATCGCTGACTGGAGTGACGATTTTATTCACTTCTATTCCGATCTCTCTCATAAGCTTGGGAGTGAGAGTTTTACCGATCACATCGCTTTCAATTTTCGGAAAACGCAAAACAGATGCCCCCACACCACCAAAGGCGAGAGAGAATTTCTTAAAGGTCTTGCCTTCCAATTCAAAACTAATGGCGCAAGTGACGGCCGAAATATCTAAATCTTTTCGCTTCGACGTTTTATAAAGCTTAAATTGATTCTTGGTTTTAGGAATTTCCACATGGGTCACAATCTCTTGTGATGAAATATCAAGCTGCTTATAGCCCGGCTTAAAAAAATCATTCACATTGATTTTTCTCTCTCCCTGGGCTCCTGCAATCACCACTCGAGCTTCTGCAACTTTTAAAAAGGGAATAGTATCCGCAATGGGGCTGGCATTCATCATGTTACCAATCAGAGTGCCTGAATTTTTTATTTGAGGAGAAGCAAAGATATGTAGCATTTTTCCAAACTCAGGAAAATATTTATCGGCCATATGCTCTACTTGATGAAGAGAAGCTCTCGCCCCCACAACGACATGATCTGGAAGATCCTTGATCTCTCTTAAATCTTCGATCGCCATCAGCGACAACATCTTCTGTGGCGCCCACTTACCTTTATTGTAGAGGACTCCAAGATCAGTTGCGCCTGAAACCAGTTTCACCGGAACTGCTTGAATAACTTTTACGGCTTCAGGAACTGTTACTGGCAGGTAGATCTCTTGCTCACCAGAAACTAAATGCACACCTGAAAGTTTTTCAAACTCTTTAGCAATCGCGAAGTCATTATAAAATTGCTCTAAAGGTTTTACATTTGTTAAGTCTGTCTTCATTCCCGCTTCAATGATGGACTGATAGCCAGTGCAACGGCAGAGGTTTCCAGTGAGAGCATTGCGAACTTTTTTTTCCGTCAGCGGTGTGCTTTCTTTTTTGGCTTCATCGGCCATGCCGGCCATGGCACAGATAAACCCAGGGGTGCAATAGCCACACTGGGCCCCATGACAGCTCACCATAATCTCTTGAACGGGATGAAATTTCTCTCCAAGCTTTAAGCCTTCAACTGTGATTACATGCGAGCGATCCAGCTGCCACATGAAAGCGATGCATGAATTAATTGATTGATAAGATGACATTCCCTTTTTTTCAAAACGCGACACCAAAACAGTACAGGCCCCACAATCCCCTTCTGCACACACAACCTTAGTGCCAGTGAGTCCTCGCTGATAGCGAAGAAAATCTGAAAGAGTCATGAACGCTTGAGAGTCTTTAAGCTCATGGCGCTCACCATTGATGTAGGTCAAAATTGAGTTTCTCATAGAGTCTAATTATGCCTAATTTAAGAGCGAGAATGGAAGGTTTTCTTACATTATGACGTCCCGTGTTTAAGAACTTTAGCCCTACAGTGTCAGAGCGACACCATTTTTGTGAGGATTTAGTCAGGAATGGTTAGGGTTGCGTAAACCTATTTTCACTTCGAATTTGTTCGATCTATACACATAACATCTAACCAAGGATAAAAAATGAAATTATTAATTTTCTCTCTGATTTTTATTTTCTCATTCTCTGCATCAGCGCAGTTTAATGCTCCCTTGGAATATAAATCTTCTTGGAAATCAGTGACCTCACTAACTTCGAGAGCTTCTCAGCACATGCTCGAGAGATCAAAGGTCAGCTACTTTGGAGAGATGAGTGGGCCGAGTGCAAAAAAATGGGACGATAATCAAATTAATCCAGATGGATCTAAATCGCGTGACCCCATTAACATGTGGCACAGCTTTAATATGATGTACCGGATGTTTAACTCCACTTCTCTTTATATGAGTCCTCGCTTTGTTACTGTCTTTGGAGATCGTAATGACTTGAAAGAAACTCAAGATCAACATGTGGTTGTGATGGATGACTGGCAATTTGGTTTTTCACAAAATTGGGTTAAAACAAATGAAGTGAGCTGGGATACTCGTCTCTCACACAGAGCGCCTATCAGTACTGAATCAAAACAAAGTAATATTGATTCTCAAATAGAACTCCTTCAGGTCGTAACCTGGAAGCCACTGTCGCAAGTATTTATTTTGAGCCAATCAAATATTCGTTACTACAAGTACGAGCCTCAAGTGGACAGTGAGCGCTACAGACTTAATCAGATGACGGCCATAAACTGGATCTTCAATGATAAGTGGAAAGCTCAAGTCTTTAATGAGTTTGATGTTCAACATCGTAACTCAAAAAATGGAAGCGATAAAAAAGACTGGAACTATTTTAAAAAAGATAAGGACGTCATCGCCTTTGGCATGGGCTACAATCCAAATCCGAGCTTGACGATCATGCCGTTCATCAAAGCTTTAAATGATACGGATATTAGACCAGAGACTATGCAAATTGGATTTTGGGCTTTTGGAAAACTTATTTAGTCTCAACTTCTTGTCGCCAATCGGGAGAGGCCGAAGAGACTTCTCCCGATTGATAGATAAGATTCGCTCTCTCAAGAGCTTCCATACCTGAATTGACTTCCACTAGATAAACATTTTTTCCAAAATCAAGTTTTTGGCTACGTTTAAACTTTTGGTTTAAAATCCATCCTTCGATTTCTGTCTCACTCCACTCTTTCTTAAACGTGATTATAATATGTCCCGTGGGGGTGCGACTCATCGCTTGGGGATCGTTTTGATCTCTAAAGACGGGGTTAGACTTCTCTTTTAATCCTGCCCCTTTAAGACTTGATACAGCATCAGCATGAAGCCAAATCTCTCTCTTCACTTCGCCGTCATACCAATAATGACGAGTAAGATTCGTATTTAATTTTTTTTGACGAACAGGACCTGCCCAAGCCGAAGAGATCAAAATCATTAAAATGAGAATCTTCATTAGTGGCCTCTGAAATTAAGTTTCCAAGATTGAAATGTTCCCGTGTCAGTATTGGCCAAATCTTTCACACTAAGTGTCCAGTTTCCATCGGCTGGCTCATTTAAGTGTCTTGCCACACCAAAGACCCAACCATTGTAGGCCACGCACGTATTGTTTGAGCAGGAGTGAGTGACCGCCAGCACACTACTTGTTCCGGCCGGTGATGTAAGCGTGATTTTTAAATCTGCAGCATAGGGATGATCAGTTGCTGAAAATGTCACTTCAACAAATTCAATATTATTTATTCCACTTCCAGAAACATTAATCGTATCACTCACTCCCGTTGCATTATTATCTGGTATGGCAAGTGCTGGGCTTGAAAGTGATGTTGAGTATTGAATTTGAGGGGCCAGATAACTAGTGTAGATGACCGCTGCATCGACTGCAGCTTTTGCATCGACGACTCCAAATCCATAGGAGTGATGAACATGCAATCCGGCGCCATTGTTGGACCATCCTGGGCTAGTGGGATCATTTTTTCGAGCGGTTTGCGCTAGGATCATCTTAACGTCTCTCCAACCAAGAGATGGATTGGCTTCAATCATTAAGGCAGCGACACCTGAGATCATGGGAGTGGCCGAAGAAGTTCCGTTCATACATTTCGTATAATCTTGATTTAAAACATCCGTAGAGCCGGCAGAGCTTGAACCATTAAATCCCACATTACCAGTGCGATCAATTGTTGTTATCGCATGCGTGCTGCAAAACTCTCCGCCCGGTGCCGCTATCCACACATTAGCACCGGCCTCTGAATAAGAAGAGGCTACTCCACGATTTGTGACGGCAGCGACGGCCATGACTCCGTGATAATTCGCCTGCCCATCATAGTTTGAGTTATCTCTTCCACTCGCGCCTCCTCCATTACCTGCGGCCCAAACATAAACTGTACCTTTGCCACCGCGTCCAGTGCTTAGACCTGTTTCTATTCCGGTCTTCCAAGTAGCATTGGCCGGCTGAAGAATTCCCTTGTTATCTACAGCTCCCCAACTGTTACTACTCACAGCTACACTCGCTGCATTTCGAGTCATGGCCGAAGCCTCATTGGAAGTTGTGAAATTGTTTAACAGATTGTAGCCGGCAATCGTGACTCTTGGAGCGACTCCTCGAAGATCAGTACTAGACGAATCTCTCGCAGCAATAATTCCGGCTACAGATGTTCCGTGTCCTGAATCCGTATCTGAAGTTGGATTGGTAGGATTATTAGTATTCGTTACATAATTCCAACTTCCGCTTGAAGTATAATTAGCGGCGAGTTTTGCATGAGTCGCTTCCATACCATCATCAACAACAACGACTCTGACTCCATCCCCTTTAAAGCTCGCCCAAACAGGATCGACATTTATGTCCTCACCGGAAGTTCCAGACAATTGGCCAGTGTTTATTAAATACCACTGGTCAGCTAAAACAGGAGGAGTTTGCGAAGAGGGAGTGGCAGGAGCGGGAGCTCCAGTCGTCTTGACTCCACCGCCAGAGCTGTTACAGCCTGCTGTCATGAGAGCGATAATTAAAAATGAAATGAGAAATTTAATAGGCTTCTCCTCTAGCTTTTGCCCTCTCAATTTTATAAGACTGAGAGAGCAAACTATAGAAGGTGAAGGTTGCCGGTTATTAAAAAGAGTAAATCACTCCGGAAATTTTAGAGCTTATAAATGGGGTAAACATCCATTTTTTGGTCCCATGAGGGATGCTTGCGATAAAAGAAGCTCCAACGCTCCTCCGGGCTATCTGCAAATTTCTTATCATTTTTTAACTTTTGTTCAAACTCTGCCTTAATTTTTGGATCTTTAAGCATCTCTAAAGCGACTAACTCCATCACATAGTTTTCCATGTATTCTTTTTGTTCAAAATAACGATTCAGAAATCCCCAGCTTAAAAATGAATCTCGACTCATCGGCTCTAGAAGTAGCATCACCAAACGAGCACGAGGTTGATTGATAGGAACCAGCAAGGAGCCTTTTGGGATTTCTTCTTTTGCATTTCTCCACTCACCTTTAACCGTTAGATTGTGCAATCCTTCATAAGGAGCGGGCGCAAAAGTTTTCTCAGACGCTTTAAACACAAAAACATCTTGCAAGGGCTGCCCCTCATAATTCTCAACAACTATTCCGTGCATCTTCAATTTATTCTTAAACCACTCTGCTTCAGCAGGAGGAATGATATAACCAACGGCCGGAGCCTTCACTTTAAGAGTGGGATAAAATGTTTCATAAAATGGAAGCTTCCAAGTTTCTTTTTGATCAGGAAAAAATTTTATGACTTTCCCACCTGAAACGTTTGAAGTGTAAACTTCGTATTTATAACCTTCAAACTCAATTTCTCGGGATTTCAACGTATGTTTCTGTTCAAGGATGACATCTTTGTTTACAAAATCTTCCTTATGATTTTTTAATTTTTCCCATTCTTGACCATTCTTTTGCATGAGCTCCATGAGTGAGAGGACGACGTCATGATGAGTTCTCACACGTGTTTTGTAATCTTTCCAAGAATGCGATTCCACTAACAACCCTAAGCGCCCTTGCTCACTCCAGTAAGCGTGAGAGTAACGAATGGGAGAAATATACCTTCCGAAACCAGATTTGGGATTGAGCGCATCTTCAAAGTCAGGATAAAACTCTAGTGCTTTTCTTCCCTTCGATTTTAATTTTTCGATCAATTCTTTTTCCAGCACGCTTCCGGCCAGATGCAATGGCGTTTGACCGTAATGACTGGTGGGAGCAGTGACAAGGCCTACTTCAGCTTGAAAGTCTGCACCATCAGTGACATGTAAGTCGGCACTTAAAATGGGATCTACTTTGAGCCAGAGTTTCACTAAGTCTTGAAGCTCTGAGATTTCAAGCTTTCCAAAATCTCGATTGAGATTTAAGTTTTTAGAATTCACCCTCCAGCCCATCTCTTCCGGGCCGATTTGATTGGGACGATTCCATTTTCCAAAACGCTCATGCGCATCAAGGCTCACAATCGGAATAAAAACTAACGTAAGGCCTTTGAGAGGATTAGATTTCACTTGGCCTGAAAGAATTTCTCTTAAAAGCCAGAAGGTGGCATCCTTTCCATCAATCTCACCTGAATGGATGCCTGCTTGAATCCAGAGGACTGGGGCTGAACCCAGTTTTTCTCCCACCACCAAGTAATGCATGTTGCGGCCCAAGGGTGTGACCCCATAGATGTTGCATGTCACTTTGTCGGGATATGTTGAAGCAAAGTCGCGACAGAGTCTCTCCACTTCATCGGCTCGGCCGGTTTTCATCCATTGGCTTTTTTCAGCGATGGTCGTGAGGTCAGCCTTAGCCCAAACGCTAAAACTTATAAGGGTCAGCATTAAATATTTCATGAGAAAACGTTACTGAGAGTCTAAGACTTAAACAAGACGTAATTTCAGTGCTTTACTCGATGTGTAAAAACTTCTCTTCCCTCTCACTCACAGATTGAGATCTGCTATTAAAGAGGTCTACCAAAGAGGATTTATGTGGATATTACTGCTCGCCCTTTCGGCTTTTAATGCTCAAGCTTTTGAATGCTCAGAGCCTCAATGGGTCACTCCCGCTGCATTAAAAAATGGACGATTCATCGGCAACCTTAAGGCGAGCTGCCAAATCAAAAAAAGTGGCGGAAGCATTCGCTCTGTTTCTACTCATTTCCAAAAGCAAGCAACTGTCGGAGTACTCACAGTACACTCTGGTCCAGTGAATGATTTTTCATTAGGTTTGCCCGGAGTGGTTTATGACATAACTGCTAAAGATCCTAACGGATCTATCCGCAGTAAAATAAAAATGGCCAGTGATGAGCGTGATCGTTTTGTTTATGATTCAAAATCTAGCGAAATTAATTTATCAGGACTTGCCGGCTATCTTCGAGTGCTTAATTTAGCAATTGAAGTGAAACGCTTAAATGAGAATGCCTTCTCTGTGACACTCATCAATGGCACAGAAGTTGCGAAACCAGGATTGGCCCCAGGTGGAATTTTCTTAAATATGGCCGCAAAAAAAGCGATTGAAGAATTCAGCACTCAACTTCCAAAACTGGCCAAAGAAGTTGAAGCCTCATTATGAAAAAAGCAAAAAAAACTATTGCCCTCATTGCACATGATGGAAAGAAGGCAGAGCTCATCGCTTTCGTGAAAGATAATAAATCTTTTTTTCAACGCTACAATTTGATCGCCACATCGACGACTGGTAAACACGTCCAACTCACAGGCCTCAAGGTGAAGCGCTACCTCTCAGGCCCCTTAGGTGGAGATGCTCAAATCGCTGCACTGGTTGCGACAGGAAAATGCCAAGCTGTGATCTTCATGCGTGACCCATTGGGCATGCATCCTCATGAACCCGATATTTACACCCTCCTTCGTATCTGTGACGTGCATAACGTCCCCCTTGCGACCAATCCTGCGACTGCTCAGATGGTTGTTGAGAACTGCCCATAAATTGAGCTTTTGCTCACTCTAAGCCCTTGATCTGCTCTCTCAAGAGGGCCGTTTACCATCATTTATCCGCTCTCAGCTATAATCTTGAGTTATGGAAAACAAACCAATTTTTGATGTGCATTCAACCAAATCCCAACTGCCAGGGATCGCCGGAAAACTTGAAAGTTTTTTGCGAACCTTTCGCTCTCTGGCCTTCTTCGCTATGCTGGCTCCGATCGCATTTTTCTATGTCCTCTGCATGGGAGTCTCACTGACTCCAGGAATTATGTTGGTCCACTCAAGTTACGAATGGACGGCTCAATCGATCTTACCTATTAAGGCACTTGCTCTTGGTCTCTCTGGAGCAGCCGCATTTTTTATGTACGGACTCACACTGATATTTGTAGTTCCCTTATGTAATAAGCTTCTCCCCCTGAAGGTTAAAGCACAAAGGACCTCATGGTTCTCTCTCAGTGTTATCCCTTGGTACTATCACAACGCTCTCACTTACTTAGTTCGCTATACATTTTTAGATTTCATCACTCCTACTCCCTTTAACAAACTCTTTTATCAAATGATGGGAATGAAAATTGGGAAGGGCTCAATGATCAATTCATCGAACATCTCTGATCCGTGTTTGATTGAAATTGGCGATTACGTCACGATTGGTGGCTCCGCCACACTGGTCGCCCACTATGGGATGAAGGGCATATTAATTATTGATAAGCTTGTTATTAAAAATAATGCCACAATTGGTCTTAACGCGTGCCTATTCGGTGATGTTTCTATTGGGGAAGGTGTCACAGTGAAACCAGGAGAAGTGGTCCTACCAAAGACCCATATCCCCAACAAAGAAAGAAAATCAGCGGCTTAGTTTTGGAACTGAAGCGTTTCACTCCGTCTTAACAATCTTAACAGAGATGAATTCATGACATCTTCTTACGAGAAGTTTTTTAAATTGAATTAGTCCATTCTCCTTTCTAGCATAATCCTATCTCGAAATTAGCTATCAAGGATGATGCTTATGAAACGATTCTTGCCATTAGTTCTCCTGACACTTTGGTCACCTACTCTCTTTGCCTGGGGACCAGTGGGGCATCAAATCGTGGCTCAAATCGCTGAAGATGAACTCTCGCCTAAAACAAGAAATCTCGTTCTCCAATTGCTTGATGGTGAAACCATGGCCGGAGTCAGTAACTGGGCCGATAAAATTAAAAGCGATCCTGCTTGGGCTAAAAGTAAACCGTGGCATTTCGTCGATATTCCAGATGGCGAAGATTATGGATCTGTAGAAGCGAAGCCAGAAGGTGATGCCGTGACAGCGATTACGGCGATGACTGCAACGATCAAATCAAAAACAGCTACTAGAGCTGAAAAACAAGAAGCACTAAAATTTCTCATTCATCTTGTCGGAGACCTTCATCAACCCCTTCATGCGGGTCGCCCCTCTGACGTTGGTGGCAACAGTATTAAAGTTGTCTTCAATGGTAAAAATATGAACCTTCACTCTCTTTGGGATTCGGGAATGATCTCGACTCAAAATATGGATTATCTCGCTTATGCTCACTACTTAGAGTCACAATCCTTCCTCAACCCTGACTATGACTTAAGTGAAATAGAGTTCAGCAAAATCATCAAAGAAGACATGGGCTATCGCAAAGATATTTATGATTTTGGTCGCTCACCCGCGAACCCAGTCAAGCTTGACCAAGCTTACCTTAATCGCAATCTTTCGACAGTGAATGCCAGACTGCTCAATGGTGGAAAAAGATTGGCCGCTCTGTTATCAGATATTTTCTAAAGCAATACACTCAACATTAGCCCTCTCCTCTTTTAATCTCAAAAGAGGAGAACCCTTGTGTCATAATGAACACTATGTCATCTTTTTCTCTATTCCCATGGCTTCTCAGAGCGATTGTATTTTTAAGTGCATTTATACTCTTTCAAATTGAACTCATATCATCTCAGAGCCTACTGCCTGTCTTTGGTGGAAGCTTTCAAGTCTGGAGTACTTGCCTCGTCTTTTTTAATCTTGTTCTACTTTTGGGTTATGCCACAGTCGATTACCTCAACTCAAAGCTAGGTCATCCTCATTATCCAAAAATTCATTTTGTTATCATGCTGATATCGATTTTTCTATTTTCTTCATCTATTCACACTCCAATCGACTTAGCTGTTTCTGATTCATTTTTTTCAATCCTAAAGACTCTACTCATTAAAATTGGTCTTCCTTTTTACTTACTCTCCATGACGCTTCCTCTCGTTCAGCTGTGGCTATCGAGAACATCAATCGATAAATCCTACGGACTATATTTTTACTCAGGATTGGGTTCTGTCTTGGGCCTCATCAGCTCTCCTCTCCTCTTTAATTATTTTTTTAAAATATCTGAACACTGGACGATTTTAAAAACGCTCTATTACATACTCGTAGCACTGATGCTCCCCGTGGCGTTGATGACAAAAAACACGCACTCAGAGAATTCACCCAACTCTCAAAGAGAAAAAGGTTTAGGTCTTTGGATTTTTGGCTCTTTTGTGACTTGTCTCTTGATGTTGGCAGTGACAAATATTGTCTCTCAACTCATTGGCTCAATCCCTCTCGTTTGGACCATTCCTCTCATCATTTTTCTATTCTCATTCATGGTCATTTTTAAGCCATGGTATTCAACAAAGTTTCTCAACACTTCGATTTTCATTCTCGCAGCATGTTTTATTGTGGGAAAACTTCTTGATAATAACTCGACGAAATATATCTCTTTTAGCTTTGAGCTCTTTGGGCTTTATGGGTTTCTCTTTGTCACTTGCTGTTTAATAAATCGACAACTCTATCTTATCCGGCCAATGACAGGCACATCACATTTTAATTTGTTCCTGAATATCGGTGGATTAGTAGCAACCTTATTTGTCTCGCTTCTCCTTCCACAAATCGGACAGATCCTTCAGATCCAGATGCTCGAAATTTACATTTCTATTTTTTTTCTGGCCCTATTTCTCTACCTTGCTGAGTACAACAAGCTCTCGCGTGCCTCAAAGAAAAGAATCCTCAGCATTATGAGTGTTCCATTGTCATTGTTTGTAGTGGATTTAATTTATAAACCAGAGCAAGTTGCCTTTTTTAGAAGCTATTACAATATCTCACAAATTATCGATCGCAATGAGCATCGCTACCTTTTAAATGGCGACATCCTCCATGGGGCACAATTTAAAGATCCAGCAAAAGCAAGATTCCCCATTAGCTACTATCACCCCAAAGGGCCATTTGCAGATGTCATGGGCATTCTTCCTCAAACTCAAAACGTGGCAGTCATTGGTCTTGGCGTAGGGTCCATGGCCTATTATGGTAAAGCTCAAGAGAAATGGACGTTCTTTGAAATTGATCAGGTCATTGAGAATGTCGCTAAAAATTATTTTACTTATGTCTCTCAAAGTAAGGCTCAGATCGACATCAAAATTGGTGATGGCCGTATTCTTCTTTCTCAATCACCCGAAAAATTTGATCTCATTATTTTAGATGCCTTTAGTGGTGATTCTATTCCGGCCCATCTTGTCACCAAAGAAGCTTTAGAAATTTATTTTTCTAAACTTAAGAACTCTGACGGCGCTGTCGTGATTCATATCTCAAATTTTTTCATCAATTTACTTTCTGTCTTAAAACCGAATGCAGATGAATTGGGTTTGAAATTTGCTTGTTTACAACGAAGTCTAGAAGATGAGCTTGGGGCAACAAACTCTGTTTGGTGTGTCATGACTAAGAATGAAAACCTAGAGAAATCTTTGCTCGCCAAAGGATGGCTGGATGGCAGTCAATCCTCCGTGTCTAGAAGCTGGAGTGATGATTATATCAGCTTCATTCAGCCGATGTATTTAATGTTGAGAGCGAGTAAGAAGTGAGTCATGACTAAGAGTTATGTCTCTTAGTCATGACAGCTAAAAATTATTGTAACAAAACTCTGTCATAATATTTGAAGATTCTCGTGCGGTAGCCGCCAAAGTCCCCCATCGTTCCGTTCTCTGTTTTCATCAACGAGAGATCAAAGTCTAACACCTCATCACCCACTAAGACGAAATCTTGAGCGACAGGAAGCTTAACAGTTATGTCTACGACCGCTTCCATTGACTCCCCCTTCAAAGCCTTTGGCTTCACCATGCGATCTTCAACACGGTTATAGGAGAACGCATAACATCCTGCTTTGATAACCAGCTTTGACGGAAGAGAAGTCGGACGAACTTCACTGACGATTGTCTCGTCTTTGATATTTGAAATACAGTTCCAAGCAAGTGAGAACTCTTTACTTAATCCTCCATCAATCTTCACATCACCCACAGTCAATTCAGACTTAAAGCCTGTGACAGAAACCTTTGCACTTGGAAGCCAATGAGTTTCATACTTAAGGCATGGCGCTGTTTCTGGGTGAGAAGGAATCTCCTCAGGTCCATAAGAAACACAGACAACCGACTTATTAAAACCGTTGAACATAATCTTCGCTGAGTCGGCGCTCGCTTCAAACTTAATAGGGAGCATTCCATTGATGCCCTTTGATCTCGCATAATCAGTCACAACAGAATCAAGATTCATATTGCCTTTAAGGACCGGAGCTTCAAAAGCCATGGCCTGCAATGAAATGATGGCAAGGGGTAGTAAAAATAAGTTTTTCATAAATCTCCTCAGCAGTGTTTGTGCTGTTTTGCCCAAATTCTCACAAGACGTCTTGTTAAGTTTAGGTGAATCTAAAAAGTATGTTCTGAATCAGTTTTTAAACCCATACATCTCAAATACTTCTCAACTTAGTCTCGCTAAGATGTAATAATTACAGCTCTCGTCCTGTTGTACTTAAATATTGGAAATTTATGCGCTTTCTATTGTTTGTTCTCTTTTTGACTGCTTGTAACGAACAGAAAATTTACCCTCAAAAGGGTGAAATCGTTGAAGCCGTCTATGGTCTAGGGAGTGTCGCCTCCGAAGAGGTCTTTCATGCGAAGTCGGCCATCGTCAATAGTGTGGCCGAATTCTATGTGACTGAGGGTGAAGACGTTGTTAAAGGCCAAAAGCTTTTTAAAACTGATCAAGGCTCACTCATTAGTTCTCCCATTAATGGAAGAGTCACCGAAATCCCTGTCTCAATCAGAGAAAATCTATTTCCTCAGTCCACCATTTTGACGGTTGTTAATCTGAACAAGCTTTATCTCTCTGTCTCCCTCGAGCAGCAGGGGGCCATGCAAATTCGTAATGGTCTAACTGCTGAAATCAGTTTTGAATTCTTCCGCAACAGAAAGCTATTTGGAAAAATCAAAAGTATCTACCCCGTGGGTGATGAATTTATTGCTAAAGTAACTGTTGATGAATGGCCTCAAGGGATTTTGACCGGAATGACGGCTGATGTCGCCTTTGAAATCGAGAGAAAGAAAGAAGCCCTCACGGTACCTGTGCGAGCGATTATTAATGGACATATTTTAGTTAAAAGAGAAAACAAGAAAATTAAGCTTCCCGTTCAAGTCGGACTGATGGATCTAGAGAAGGCAGAGATCGTGAACTCTGATCTAAAACTCACTGACGAGATTGTTCTGCCATGATGTTTTTAAGTCTCAGGTATCTGCTTGCTAGAAAAAAGCAGAGCCTTCTTATTATCGTAGGCATCATGATAGGTACCGCTGCCTATGTCGGGATCTCAGGCATGATGTTAGGCTTTCAAACAGTTCTGCTTGATCAATTAGTTAATAATGATGCACATATTCGCATTTCAGCACGAGAAGACCTGCTCACTTCTGAGACGATGGGAAGTTTTCCAACGGCCTCCCATGTCTTTTGGGACATCCCCCCATCGGGCATGAAGGATTCAGCCAAAATTGAATATCCCATAGGATGGTATCAAAAATTAAATAATGATCCCCAAGTTCTCGCCTACTCTCCTCAGGTCAATCTTAATGTCATTTTCAGACGAGGAACTCTCTCACGATCGGGTCGTCTTATTGGCTCTGATCCGCGCCTTCAAGAGAGAGTGACTAATATTCAAAAATATATGGTCATTGGGAAATTTAGCGATATGGGGCAAACAGGAAGTCGCATCATTATTGGCAAAGCTCTTATGGAAAGTCTTGGAGCAAGACCCTCTGAAACCCTTTTCCTGACTTCGGGCTCTGGAGCTCCAAAACCATTTAAGATTGTGGCGATCTTTTCAACCGGTGTGAGAAATATCGATGAATCCACGGCGTTCACTTCACTATCAGACGCTCAGAATTTACGCGGGAGCGGCAGCGAGATTACAGATATAGCCGTCAAGGTCGAGGACCCTTATAACGTCAGTGAGATCACCTCATCATGGAAATTATCATCTCGAGAAAAAATTCTTTCGTGGCAAGAAATCTCTGCCAGTATTCTTTCCGTCTTTAAAACTCAAGATATTGTCCGCAACTCAATGACGATTTCAATCATTGTGGTCGCGGGATTTGGGATCTACAACATCTTGTCCATTCTAGTCACACAAAAGAGACGAGACATCGCCATCCTAAGATCGATGGGCTATTTGCCCAAAGACATTGTGAGCGTATTTTTTAATCAAGGTATTATCTTAGGACTCATTGGTGGCTTGGTAGGGCTCTTCGTGGGACATCTTATCTGTCGCTTCGTGGGCACAATTGAAATCGCTCCAGGAAGAATGGGATCCGATTCAGGACACATGACAATTTCCTATGACGTGATCATCTACGTGAAGGCTTTTGCGATTGCAATGCTCTCCTCTGTCTTCTCTTCAATCTGGCCATCCTTAGAAGCCAAGAAGCTTGAGCCTATGGATATTATTCGCTCAGGAGGTCAGTAATGATTAAGGCCCAAGGCTTGATCAAAAAATTTCCTCCCAATGATTTCGTTGTCATCAAGGGCATCGATATGACCATAAAAGATGGAGATTTCATCTCCTTAATGGGTCGCTCAGGTTCTGGAAAATCAACCCTTCTCTATCTCCTCTCAACTCTAGATAGAAGTTTTGAGGGTAAGGTCCATATTGATAACCGTGACGTCCATCAGATGGACGTCAAAGAGGTCCATGCCCTGAGGAACCAACAAATCGGTTTTGTCTTTCAATTTCACTATCTCATCAACGAGCTAACCGTTTTAGAGAACGTTCTTCTCCCTGCAAGGAAGGCCGGTCGTATGGAAGAAGCTCTGCCCTTTGCTCGAGAACTGCTCTCTATTGTGGGGCTAGATTCAATTGCACATAAGCCCTCTAGCAGCCTCTCAGGGGGAGAGAATCAACGGGTCGCGATTGCCAGGGCCTTGATCATGAAGCCGAAATACATATTTGCCGACGAGCCGACCGGCAACTTGGACAGTATAAACGGAAATGTCATCTTCAACCTCTTTAAGAAGTTTAATAAGGATTTTGGCACGACTATTGTTTATGTGACGCACGATCAAGAATTTGGAAAGTTAGCTCACACTCAAATCAAGCTTGCCGATGGGCTAATCACAACGAATTAATCACAGACTTCACAGATGAGATTGTCATTTTTACAATCTTAACAGTATTTGATCATGATTTTTCTTGCTGAAGTGCTAAAAGGGTCTCAATTAATCAAGGAGTCCCCCTATGAAAGCCTTTATTGCCACACTTGTTCTTCTCTCTTCTCTGAGTGCTCTTGCTTGTCAGCGCGAAGCTCAATTCATTGGAAAAGCAAAAAATGTTCAAGTCATTACAGACGTTGATGGAAACTCTGTACTTACATCTTTTCAAATTAAACTCACAAACTGGTTTCAGCCAAGTATGGTCTGTCCGATGGATGAAGTGGAAGCTGAGGAAGCAGTCATTGAAGTCCCTGGAGTCTTTTATATTTCTGAAGGCCAAGAGATCTCTGGCGTCTTGGTTTATAATGAACAGTTAGGCACATACTCGATTGAGTAAAGCTCAACTTTTCTTAGATGCTTCTTCTTTTGAGAGGAAGTTAAGCTATAGTTGAACTTTAAAAGGAAACTCATGTTTAACTTTCTCAAAAAAGATCCTAAGAAAAAACTTGAAGAGGAGTACGCTAAACTCCTTACTCAGGCCGTAGACGCTCAAAGAAATGGAAAGATCGAACTTTATGCTCAGCTGACTGTTCAATCTGAAGAGATACTTAAGAAGATTGAAGTTTTAGAAGCCCAAAAATAATCCCCTGACACGTTCGCTCGGTTTTTGCCTTGTCTATCTTTTGTCGACACCGGCATCTCTCTTCGCTACGATTTATGTATGAAATATCTAATCATTCTCTTCTTTGCATTTTCTGCATTCGCAGCCGACTACAAACTTGACGCTGAAAGTGGTGTCGCTATTCCCAATTACATGGGAGAGCTGAAAATGGTCAAAGGAGTTGTAGGTAAACTCCTTCAAGACAAATTAAAGCCAGTCAAAGTAGGAACGAAATTTTATCAAAGTGACATCATTCAAACGGAAGAAAATTCATTCGCTCGCTTGATACTGGCCGATGATACCACTCTCAATCTTGGGCCGAATTCAAAACTGACCTTTACAGAATTTACAATTACAAAAAAAACTGATCGCACTTTTGATTTTCTCCTTCATAGAGGTCAAATCAGAAGCCAAGTTAAAAATGAAGCAAAACCAGGCGATCTTACGATCAGAACTCCTATGGCCACAATGGGAATCAGAGGAACAGAACTTTTAATTAACCATCGACTGATAAAAGACGTGGGAGTTTCTGAATTTGCACTGATATCAGGTGAAGTCGAAATTAAAGACTTTCTCAATCAAGATCATTCCATTATTCAAGGTGAAAGAGTGATCATCGCAGGTGATAAAGAAAAAAAGTCAGGAGCCTCTGAAAAGAATAAACTCACCAATACTGAATGGGCTCAACTCGCTAATCTTGATGACCTACTCCCCTTCTTCACTCCAGAGGGAATGCCTACAACCTCGCCTCTACATCCTGTTTTTTATGCCCTTAATGAAGCAAAGGTAGGAGAAAAATCATCGAAAGATCAGGCTGACCTAGAGTTAGTGAAAAAGAAGCCTAGTACAAACGAAAATCTCAAAAAACTAAATGAACAACTTAAAGACGAGTATCTAAAATCTCAAGGTAACTAAAGTGCAAAACCAATACAAACTTCTCATCCTCGCTCTCGTGGCTCTTTCTCTCTCTCTTTCTTCCTATTCTATGAAGGAAGCTGATCTTGAAAAAGAAGTGGAAGCTCTTTATGAGAAGTGTACAGCGGAAGCCTCAACTTCCGAGGAAAGAAAGAAGCTAGAAGAGCTTACAAAAAAATGCGACAAAGACCCCACTCAATGCAAAGAGAAGTTTGAACTTTTCGCAAAGATTATGGAAAAGACAAAGCCGATTCTTAAAAGAGAATTCACTAAGAAGTGTAAAAGCGGCAGTCAGCCTTATTGTGAACTTTTAAAACAGCCGATGTAGCCTAGCCCTGAAACTTGAGCCTTCGATAAATAAGCATCTGATTATTGGCCGGCATCGAGACGTTGTTCACGAGCTCAAAGCCCACTTTGATCATATTGTTATTCACATCTTCAAACGAGCGAATTCCACTCATGGGATCACTCATCTTAAGTTCTTGATCAAAAGCTTCATTACTCTCAGAAGTAAACTTCCCATCAATTTTAAACGGTCCATAGATAACAACTCGAGAATCTTCTCTTAAGCGTCCAGCGAACATCTTGATCAAAGATTTGCACTCTTTCCAGTGCATGATGTGAAAAGTATTGGCGGTGAAAATGACATCAAACTTCAGCTTGGGAAGTTCATCCTTGCCAACTTCCATCCTCTGCGCTTTTTGGAGATTAAAGAGACCCGCTTCCTCTACCCATTGATTGATGCCTTTAAGATTGGCAGTGACGTCAGTGGGATACCATTCAGCATGAGGAAAATGTTTGGCA
The DNA here is from genome assembly GCA_019752535.1 of Bacteriovoracaceae bacterium. Taxonomy (GTDB): domain Bacteria; phylum Bdellovibrionota; class Bacteriovoracia; order Bacteriovoracales; family Bacteriovoracaceae; genus UBA6144. Next base: position 63,289 of record JAIEMA010000009.1, on the reverse strand, counting down.
AAAAAGACCGCATGCTGACCGGTGCCAGAACCAATCTCTAAAATACGGCGATCAGACAAAGAAATCACCCCTGAGAGTACCTCAAGGATGGCTTCTTTGTTGCGTTCGCTAGAGGGAGAAAAGGGCTTGTTCGCCATTGTAACTAGCGGCAGCTCTTTGAGAGTAAACGAATGATGAAAAGAGTTTCGTCTGAATCTTTAAGATTGAGATAATACTTCTGTCCTTCATGAGTCATGGTGAAGACGTAATCTTCATCAGCGCTTGGAGCTGTTTGAGTGGCCGTTTCAAGAACTTTTGGAATGAGGGCCTCGACGCCATTGAATTCAACTTTTTTTGTCTCAGTCAAACTCACTGACATATCTTTATTCACATACTCAGTGCGAGTGAGAGTATTGTTAGAAATAGAACAAAAGGTGCGCTCAAGTTTGGCGCTGAATTCTGTTGCGCTAACAGAAACTGAGAGAGAAATAAGCAGCGATGCTAAAAATAATTTCATAAGTCCTCCTATGGATTTTCAGTCGCAAGCTTAGGTCAGCGGTGCTGTAAACGTAAAGAATCCATTAATTCGCGCCGCAGCAATGAGTTCATGACGTCAAAAGGTAACCACTTGGGGCCAAGTGTGCACCAGTTTTTTGGCTAAATTCTCTTATCTTCTGGCCCCCTCCTCTCATTTTAAAATCCTGTGTCTATAAGCACATTAAGTTTTTCAACAAGGGGGATTTCTTGAAAGCATTTCTGATTACAACATTTCTTTGTCTCACTCTCAGCTCTGCATTCGCTTCATCAGGCGAGACTTCACATTTTCTCTTCGACGGCACACGCAGTGATCATCAAGTCACTCTCAGTGGTGAGAAGACTCATACTGAATACGAAACTGAATACTACGAAACAACTTGCAGCCGCGAAGTCTATACTGGTGAGGGCACAGTTTGTCGTCGATCAGGCGGAGGCACACGCTGCCGTCAAGGGACGAATATTTGTGAGCCAGTTCCTGAGAGAGAAGAGTGTCATTCAATCCCGACATACAGAACTGAGTACTACAGCTGCACCCAATCACGAACTGTAAGCCACGAAGTCTATGACTACCCTACAGAAGCCGTTGTGAGCGTGAAAGTTCTCGGCTCACAAGCATCCGCGAATGAAGACATCTCAATTAGACTTCACGGCGAAGAATTAAGTGTAACGGCTAAGGGATCGAAGAACTTTATTATTGAGATGGTTAAGCGCGATGTCACAAAGTCTGTTGAAGGCAATGTCCGCCGCTCTGTTTATGACATCGAACTTTCACTCACACCAGCTGCTCCAGTCCTTGCGGCCCTCAATATTAAGAATATGCTAGTCAAAAGCAACGCTATTGATTTCGATATGGGACCAATGAATCCTAGTCTTAAGATTGCGACAAAACTTCGTTTGGCCAAGCGTGGACTTTTAGGTGGAGAGGATACTTTTTATAACGAAGTTCTACCTGCGGCCGTTTTAAAGCAGACTGATACGGCAAGCGGCTCACATTTTCGCGTTGAGCTTAAAGATGTGAACCAAAAGCTTGATCATGGTAAATTTGGTGTAGAACTTACCGCCTTCTATCAAGCCTCTGCTTTGGGAGTGATCAATGAAGGGGACTTTAAGTCTTTAGAGAGCAACTTCAAAGTGATCTACAAAATTCGCTAAGACCATTTGAGTGAGTAGGCCCAAGCCTGCTCACTCAACTTAAAACAATTTGAGCCTCTAAAATCAAATTCCCATGTTCCCTCATTCTCAGTTCTTCCTCAAATAGACCCTTAAGCTTCTTCTGATGTCCTCCTTGCACACCTGAAAGCCACCACCGGTAGAGCACTCCATCAGGAGCTGACTTAATGAGAGAAGGAACTGAAGACGTATCAAACTCATTTAAAATAGAAAGCCTTTGCAGATCTTCATGGGCAGCGATCGAGGCCTCGCACTGGGCACTGACCTTAAGTCCTGGTTGATAGTAATCAGAGAGCCTTACTCCACCAAAGCGAGAGCGAAGACATAAAGTCACGCAGCGGCTTTCATGCGTCACTTGATGAATAAATTTTGGGGCATGAAAAATGGCTTCTGCTTTATGAGTGGGTAAAATCTGAGTCTCATTTTTTGAAAATTTTCCGGCCTCAATTCCTTTCGCGATTTCAATCTCTGCCGCAAAATTATAAGTGGTCTGAGCATACTCCCCTATGATCGGCATAAAGGCTCCGTGAAAGCCATGATCATGCAAAGCGGTCTCACCGGGAAGCCAGAAATAGAGATCAAGGCTCATGAATTCGCTAGACCAAAGGGTTAAGGGATGATGGCTGAATCCAAGACTGGGAAAAGTTAAGGCCGGAGGATTTCGAAACATTGAAGACTTTGCGATTTCAATAGGATCAAATTTAAAGTTTCCAAAAAACTCATTGAGAAGATCGCGGGAACTAAGCGCCCATTGTTCATCACTCTTCCAGGAGAGAACTATATCATGGGCGTAAGTTTTGAGAATTTCACATTGAGTGCTAAATTTTTTGAAATCAGACATCGGTATTATTCAAGATCAGCTAAACTGAGCTTCCATCCACACTTAGGATTGATGACCTTTTGAAGAAAGTCTTGGTCATTGGCATACAAAAGATAAGCCCCAAGATCGGGATTGGTGGCATTGGCAAAAATCAAATCCTTTGGGACATAACAGGTTTTGCCACGGTAAGTGACGGTCGCCTCTTTGATGCGTTCATTTTGATTAAAGGCTTGAGTATAAATATGTTCAGGAGTCCCGGCACGACGATCCACGCGAATCATGAGGCCTCGGCCTGTATAATTTAAACCCGCAAAACGTCTGGCGTGACGGCTCGGATTCATATCCATCGGGGCCTCAACTAAAACGCCCTCAACAATCTCACCCGAGCCAGCATCCATATCAATGGTCTCAGATGTATTAAGCTGAATTCGACGAATCTCACGGTTTCCAATAGTCATAGACTCCATAGAGGGAATCACTTTTCTTGGAAGAAGGACAATCGTCGTCTCTAAGAGGTCGTGAGACATCAATCCTGCGATACCGGCATTTTCTGTTAACGAGATGTGGATGTTTTGTGAGTGGCGCAGAGGAAATAAAAAACGATATACTCTTTCAGATCCATTTTCAGCCGTTCTTGGATTGACTCGGTTTTGAGTCTCATTAGTAAATTCAAAGCCGACGACATTTCCATCATTATCAACATTTATCGATTGATGACAAAGCTTCTCAATCGCCACTATCTCTGGATAGTTGGGCTTGGGCTGACGTCTGAGTATTTGTCCCTGCTCGCAATATTGAGGGGCAACTCTGATGGCCTTAGAGCTTGAGCTATCTCGGCTGTCATCATAGCGCTCTTGATCATTAGCAATGGCTTCAGACTGGGTGAGCTGCCTGAATTGATCTTCGATCATTTGAGCATGAGTAAAGTTACTAAATAGACCCAAAGCGAGAGCCGCTATAATCATGTTGAACCTCTTCGTTTCATTGATTATGGCAGCACTCTGAAGAGGAGAGCTAAAGCATGAACATTTTATAGGCTAAATAGAGATTATGGGCCTAATATTTTAAGAACTTCCTGAGGTTTTGGCTCACTGGCCATGGAGCGATTAGGCTTAAATTGTGTTTCATAAAAACCTTCATAAAAGTCTTTTCTAAAGCCAAAAAATTTATCTAGTTTTGCTTTATCAGAGACTTTGGTCTCGAGCCAAGAAAGATGCTTCTTTTCAATTTCATGAAGCTTCGCCAAGCCAGCCTCAAGATAGTTCGGATGAATATCACCACGGGCCATCTCAAGCTCTTTGATGAGTGCGCCTTCAGAGGAAATATAGCTAATGGCGATATCTTCAGAGAGTTCAAGATCTGTGGTGATAAATCCATGTAACTTTAAAATCCAATCATTTTGAAAAGACTCGTCAGAGACAACCTTTAAAAAGTCAGTCGTATAAAGAACGTTATCAACAAAGGAAGATTTATAGCCTAAAGTCGTTGGTGGATTATATGTATTCTTCTCGCGCCACTCTTGTTTCTGTTGAGTCACGTACTTCTCTGAGGCAGACTCTTTTTGCTTTAAGGCCTGAACGATCAGATCCTTTGAACTCGTACGTATCGACCCGATATCCAGACCAAAAGTCAGAAGAATCGCCGCAGGTATACCAAAACGGATACCGTATTTCTGAAGAACAGGAATAATCTTTTTTTGATTTAACGGATTAAACTCAAGGATCTTCTCGCCTTTTTCAGTGGAGATCGAAAATTTTCCGTCGAGTGATTGAGAGAGACTCTGCTTGAGTTGTTGTTCAAATCCTGCAGGCAGCTCATGACTCGATAAAAGCTTTAAGACACTGTGTGTGGCATTTTGAAGTCGCTGAGCTTTTGACTTCTCAAATGTCTCTTTCTCTCTCTTAATCTCTAACTGTGTATCTTCTACTGTCTTCGTTTTTGTATTTTGAATATTTTGAAGTGCGAGCTTCTTTGTGTTTTCTAGTTCTCTTTCTTGCTCAATTTTCATCGTGTTTAACTGATGAATGATCTTTTTCCTCTCTTCTTTGATCTCTAACTTTAAACGATCTTTCAGCTCATTTTGTTTTCCAAGTTCAAGGTCACGAACCTGAGCAATCTTTTTAAGTTCACTTCTTTTAATCTGCTCAATTTTAATTCTCGACTGAAATTCCAATTTTGAGAGCTTCTTAAGATGAAGGGCATTGAGTTGTACAAGCGCCTTAAGAGAGCGATCTTGCTTATTCGCAAGATATGACTTCATTCTCTGTTTTCTTTCATGAAATTCAGTTTGGATTTTTTGCTCAGCTTGGACATAAAGATCCTGAGCGGCCTTCTCTCTGTCTTGATACACCTTTTGGGCTTCAATCAAGTGGGAGTGCGCCTTGGCTTCCCTTTCCTGGGCTTCATAAGAGGCTTCATTAAGCCTTCTGTGAGCCGACACGAGAAGCTTATCAGCTTGATCACGAATCTCTTCCTCACGTTTAAGCTTTTCACTTTCTAAATCTTTTAGAGCTTTAATTTTCATCAGATCAATTTCATTGATCAATGCTTCTCTTTCAATCAAGAGACTTTGATCAAATGAGTGTCTCTTTACTTCGAGATCTTTCTCATTTTCTAATTGAATCTGAGAGATATAGGATTGAGTTTGATGAAGCCTTAAATCTAAATCCTTTAACTCATGGGTTTTAACCTGATGCTGTCTTTGAAGATGCATCAATTGACTATTTAGCTGCTCAATCTCATGGCCGACGTTATCTCTTTTGTGTTCAAGCTCCTTAATCTCTGACTCAAAATGACGCTTCGAAACTTCTAGAGATTCCACTAAAACCTGAGATTTTTCTCTCTTTGAATGAATAAGATTTAGATCATCCTGGGCCATTCTTATATTTGATTTAATTTCATCAAGCTTTGCTTGATGAGAGTGAAAATCATCTTTGAGTCTTCTGACATGCTCATCGTGCTCATTTTTCAAGCGCTGAGACTCAAGCTGAAGGGCCTGAGATGAAGCCTGATGCTCACCTTTTAGCATTTCAATCTTAAATATCTGCTTCTGCTCCTGTTCGTGTAAGAGGTTGATCTTTTTTGTAAGATCATCGGCCTCGTAAGTCAGACGAGCGAGCTCTTTATGGGCTTTTTGATAATCCAATTCAAGGGAAGTGAAGATTTTTTGCTTTCTGGCGTGATCAGCCTCAATCTTAACGGTTTCAAGCTTTAAAACTTCTTGAAAGCTCTTGATCTCAATCTCTTTACTTAAACACTCTTCCACACGGGCGCTAATTTGCTGAAGTTCAAGCTCTTCTTGATGAATCCTCTTGCGTTGAGACTGGAGATGAAGATCAAGCTTTTCTACTTATTTAAGACTCTGTTCATGCTTTTCATTCAACTCAATAATATCAAGTTCTAACTTGATTTTACTTTTCTTGAGCTCATTTAGAGCATTTTCAATTTTTTTATTTTCTTGCGACTTCTCCTCAGCCTCCCGACTCAACTCAAGAATTCTCTTCTCGTCTAAAGCAATGTGCTCGCTGCGACTTAAAGTAAGCTTTTCAAGGCTTTCAACCTTTCCCTCGAGATGATGAATCTCGGTCTGAATCTTCTCTACTCGCGCTCTCTCGTCTTTAGCATTCGCTTGAACATTTTCGGCTTCAAGTTTAGCCTGTTTTAAATCAATCTGTAATTTTTGAATATGCTGCTGAACAGATTGTCTCTCAAGGGTTAAGTTCTCAAGCTCAATCTTTGAACTTCTAAGGTTTTCATCTTCTAAATGCGCCTGGCTTTTGATTTTTTTAAGATCTCCATCCAAGCTCTTCTTTTCTGTCTTGAGTTGATCAATTTGAAGATTTAAGTGGTGACGATCCTTACTTAAAGTTTCGAGATTGGATTTGGCCCCAGAAAGCTGTCTCTCCTTTAGTCCCAAATCATTCATGATATTTTTGAGTTCTGTCTTTCTTGCTTCGACCTTCTTCTCTAAGGCCAGAAACTCAGCTCTAAACTCTGGCTCAAAAAAGGGAGGAGGTGTGGACTCATCGGCAACTTTTTTAATCTCTATTTGATGCCCATGGATGGAGAGCACATCTTCTTCACGATAAAGAATTTGACCGTATTTTGGGATGATTTGCTGGGAGAGACTCACTTCTTCATCACCCAGACGAGTCACAAGAATCTCTCCTCCACTAAGCGTAAATTCGAAGCAAACAGTATGAACACCGTTAATCGTTATATCCGATTGATGATCTCCACCAATTTTGTAGGGGCCAACTCCCGTGAAGAGGTACTCACGGGATGATCCTTCAAAAAAGACTGTGACGACTAAATTATTCAAAACTCCACCTTCTCCGAATGCTTTTAAGCGGCTTTTTTCTCGTCTTCGACTTTCTCAATTTTCTTCTCAGGCTCTTTGGCAAATCTTCCCCACCACTTACTGATCGGCCAGGCAAGCTTAACAAAACCGACCTGGACGTTGAGATCTTTAGAAATCAGATCTTCAGCCAAAACTTCGACTGGATCACGTTCAGCTTCAAAGTTTGAAATCTCATTTGGAAGTTTATTAGAAGAACTCACATTCCAAAGAAGATTAAGTTCTCTCTCAAACTTCTCGACTGAGCGAATATAGATTTTTTCACTGCTAAAGAAAGTATTGGCCAAGCCCATACCCACGCTAAAGATAATTCCGATGATTGAGGTCGACATCGAGAAAGAGATTTTTAGAAGGAAATTATCCATGATCAACTTAGAGCCTTCAACGTCACTTAAGTTCATACTTCCAAGCTCTGGAAGGGCTTTCATGATTCCAAGGAAAGTCCCAAAGATACCACCCACAATGAAGAGACCCGGTACAGTGTTAAGAAAATCATTAGAGACATTGACTGGAATGACACCAAAGATGCGATTAAAGCATGGATTATTGCTTTGGACGTGATCAGAGATATCGACAAAATTTGGTCTCTCACCGTCATACTTAAGATATTTAAGCTGCTTTAAGGTGTCAGTCACCATGCGGGCAGCCCCTTGCTGAACAAGAAACACCCTATCGGCCAGAGTCATAATGGCATCTGGATTTCTTCTCTTCATGATGGCACGGACCTCAAAGAGCTCATAATAAGTGATCTCTAAAAGACGTTTAGTAATAATATAAAAAGACTGCTCTGCTTTTTCATCTCTCACATCGAGAAACTTCTTCACACGCTTTGAGAACTCACGAGAGAACCAATACTCTCTTTTGACTGTGTAATAGGTTAAAACTCTCAGGGTAATCGCAGCGACGAAACATAACAGCATTGTTGGCATCAGAAGATCTGTTGCAAAAACAACAACCCCATCGACCAATTTCTGGACAATTTCTTGACTACTCATAAACACCTCAGTCCTTCAAATTAAATTTGATGATAACTTTTTGAGATTTTTCACATCCATACTTTTGACAATATTCTTTATGAGAGAGACCAGAAGCGATGTCGCGGCCTTTAACCTCTTCGGCTAAAAAACTTCTTCCTGTAACCTTAACCATTGGCAACAACTGTTGTTGATACTCATAGGTCATGTTGTTTTTATCAAAGATGTAGCTGAAGATTGATTTCGCACGATTATAAGATAAATCTAAATTATAACTGATCGCTGTTTTGTCTTTGTCCGCTAAACTCTGAGGGTCAATATAACGACCTTGATAAGTCGGAGATGAGAATCCAATAATTTCTACTGAGGAAATCTCTTTAGCGACCTTAGGATCTTCAAGTAAACTTTTTGAATAAGTTGGGACAAACTTCTTCAAAATTTCCTTCATATTATTTTTAAGATCAGCTTTGCTTGTGTCAAAATATTCATCACCAAATTGAATTGTGACATCACCTGATTTGCCGTCTACTCCGGCCTTAATTCCATTTTTTGCTAAATTCGCAGCGATTTTATTCGCCAAGGTCTTCTTAGCGTTTGCTAATTCCTGAGCACGCTTTAAATCTCCAGAAAGTCCTTCTTTCTCTTTTTGAAGTTTATCCACTGCGGCTAAGTAGCGGCCATGATCAGCCTGAGCTTGAGCAAGCTTCTCTTTATAGCCTTGAGCTTCTTTTTCAGCTTGCCCTAGCTGGTTTTTAGCTTGATCAATTTCACTCTTAAGTTCTGAGAGCTTTCCATCAAGGGCCAATTTCTCTTTGGCCATTTTGTCTTTAAACTCACCTAAGCGCTTCAACTTCTCTTGGGCCGACGCCTTCTCTTTTTCGAGTTGAGCTTCAAGTTGCGATTTCTCAGCATTAAGTTTGTCGTTAAACTTCTGCTTCATCTGGGCCATTTCATTTTCATAACCCTGAGTCGTTTCTGCTAACTCTTTTTGGAGCTTAGCCTTCATCGCTTCTTCTTGCGCAAGTTTTGAATTGGCATCTTGCAGCTGACCAGAGGCTTCTTGGAGTTTTTGATTAATCGCACTCACACTTTCATTCATCTGTTTGGTTTGTTTTTGGAGATCACTCACCTTTTTTGCATTTTCTAGCTTAAGCATCACAATTTTCTTACTCAGCTCTGTTTTAGAGCTTTCAGCAGACGAATACGTTTTTTCGAGTTCTTTGATTTTACTCGCAAGATTTTGATTGAGGTCTTGAATCTTGGAGTTGTGATCTTGAATCACTTTAGACTTCTCTTGAACTTGAGATTCTAACTGTGAGACTTCAAGCTTTTTTTGATCGAGAATCTTTTGCTTGTTTTGAATTTCTCTTTGTTGCTCACTAATCTGGGCTTCTTTCTGATTAAGTTCTTGAGAACGATGCTGTATTTCAGCACTCTGCTGTGTGATGGTTGAATCCATCTCTTTGATGGCATCGTTTTTCTTCACAATCATGTCGTCGCGAAGCTTAACCTTCTTTTTTGAAAGAAGATTCGTGTTGATAATATTTCTCACCATTTGCTGATACTGATTGAGTGCTTTCGCTTTGGCATCGTTCTCTTGAGCTTGAGCCTCAAGTTGGCGCTTCTCTTTTTGGGCGTCATCCTGAAGCAGAGTCAGCTTCCCCATCAGTTCTTCATACATCTGTGATTCTTCTACTGAAGCCTCTTTCTCAAGATACTCATCTTTAAGAGCGTTATAGGCTTGAATTTGTTTTTTAAAGTCTTCGCTTTCGGCCTTAAGCTTCCTGTGCTCAATCATTTGCTGAATGCTAGATGTTCCGCTTTTTAAATTTGCCACAACATAGAGGAGTAAGAAGACAACAGATAGCACCATGAATAAGTCAGAATAGGATGTCCAAAAGACTCCACCATCCTCACTCTTCTGTTTTAATTTCTGATAATTAAATCCCATGGGGCCCTCGCAGGATTTGAATTTGATAGAGAAATTTAACACTTCATGGTGATGGCTATTTATTAATCCATTCTTTCAAAGAATTTGATGACTTAAGTGAGCATGGCTCATGAGAGAAATTTATTGAGTGGCTTAAAAAGAGGCTTAATTTTGTGGCAGGAAAGATAAAACAGGTCAGCCTGATCGACTGACCTGCTTTAAAAGGTTTAACTATTTACAGCTTAACTCCGTAGCAGTGATGTCACTTAGTTCAGCAGCTGTTTCTGCCACTTGAGCTCTTAAGGCCTCAATATTCTCTTGAGCAAGCTTCATGGCTTCTGCAGACTCTTTAGCTGCGATGACTGTGGCGATCTCTGGATTACAAATTTTCTTCTTGATCGCTTCAATCACAAACGCTCTAATTCCAGCAAAATCGTCTCTCTCAGGTCGATCACCTTTACCAAAGAAATTCGTCCAAGTTGCTGCTGTATTCTTCGCACTCGCTGCATAAGCGACAATGCCAGTCGTCGCCGCATCGACTTGAGAAGAGATCTCAGCTGCATTCCAGGCCGGCATACTTGGTGACTTTAAATCGACCATCAAATCAACTGCTCTCGCAAAGCGCTTCTCCCAAAATGAGAACGGATCGCTTGTCGCATCTGATTTTGTACACTCAGGTGATGCCGTTGCAAGAGAAGCCTTATCAGATCCTTGGTCTTCATCAGTACAGAACCAATCAAGATGCTTAGGCGCGACTCCACGGTAGCCGTATGAGATTGCCATTCTGTCATAAAGACCAATGGTATCGAGGTAGCGGTAAGGACGACCTAGGTATTCCATAATTGAGCGAGAAACTGAACCTTTCTCACCAGTCTCAAAGGCACCGAGATTTCCTTTGAAATTGTGGCGAAGGCCTAAATTGTGACCTAGCTCGTGAGAGAGCATATCAGTGAAGTAGCCGGCCATGAATTCATCAAAAGAAACACCAGCTGGAACAATTTCAAAATCTTTCTTGGCCATTGGATCTTCAAGTTCTGCATTTTGAGAGCGAACATTCATCTCTAAAGAGCCAAGCTTGATCGCAAACTTCATTTTATTTTTTTGAGCCAAATCTGCTGCCGTCTCATGATTAAACTTCGCCATTAGGGCATTTGCTTCTCCAACGCGACCATCAGCAATCAATTTATTGGCCGTCTGAGAAACTCCATACCAAGCGGTATAGATCTTCATGATCGTAGGTCCCTGAATCAAAACGTTGGCCGATAATGTTTCACCAGTGAACTGATTCGCAATTGAAGGGCCAAGACCACCGTAACCTGCGACGTTTTCAAGATCCCACTCAAGAACATTGAAGCGAATATCACCAGGTATAATGACAGAGTATCTAGGGTCAGTAGACTCTAAGAATTCATAGCTTAAAAAGTCGCGACCTAAAATCTTCGTGAATTCCACATTCCAGTTATCAAAAGCTTTAGCAAAGATAGGCTTATACTTTTCTGGAACATTTTTAATGTAATACTTCACTGTTTTGCCAAAGTCAGTCGTAGAGAAACGAGTGATCTTAGGGCTAGCACTACGCTCAGTCTTAAAGAAACCCACGCCTTCGGTTGGCGCGCGAGCTGTGAAGGCTGGGTTGAAGGCTGAATTGAGCTTCAAGTACCAACGAACAGTGAACTCAGTCTTTGGAGCCGCTTCAACATCAGTCGTCCCTACTGGAACCATGACAGTGAGTACATCAAAGACAAGTGTTGAGACTGAGTAGTCCATCATTGTAGTCGTTGAACTAATTGAAGTGAGCTTTGTGTAACGCCCACCTGGATCAAGCATCTTAATGAGATCGAGACCAGAGCCCAAAGTGGTTAAGTCTAAATAAATGATATCCATGTTGGCCGAGACGCTAACGATAGGAATATCAATCACAGAGCTTTGGGCCGATTCTTCATCACAGCCACTTGAACAACCGACAAGTGAGAGGGCCACAACCCCATTCTCGTTGGAGATTTTTGTGGTGACATGAAGTGGACTTAAATCAGTGAGTTTAAGACCTCCCAACGTTTCATTGGTTTGATCAGAGACTTTAGTGATCACGGCACCGAAGATACTTTGCTCTCCAATGAGTCCGACTGGAAATCCAAGGATCAAAGATTGTTGCTTAGCGAGCTCAGAGTTCGTTTGGAGTTTATTGACCGTTTTTGATTTCTCATTTGTATGTGGAAGAGTGTCAAAAAGCTCCTTGGCTTTCTCTGCAGTGATATTCATGACCTTCCCTTCAAGCTTTAAGGCCTGAAGTTCACTTGGAGAGACCACATGAAGTTTGACTTTCTCATCGCCAATCTCGGTGTTAACCGGTCCAGTTGCATTAGAAACAAAATTGTTTTTTGATTTGGCCGGCTGACCAATTCTCACTTCCATACAGGCAGATGAGAGAAGTCCAAGAGCGAGCAGGGAGAGAGCGGACGATGTCATTTTTTTCACAAATACTCCTATTGATCATCAATCCAGCTTTCATACGCCCAAACTGATCAAAAAGGAAACTTTGACTAAAAATTACAGTGGAAAAAGTGAAAAAAAACGACAGATTAATTTTATGCAATCTGTCTTAAAAAACTTCACAAACGTTAACTCTAAAAATGAGTATTTAATACCTAGCGTTTTGTCTTAAAAACCATTCCACAATCGCCTCTGGTGCCTCATCAATCCAGGCGTGTCCAGCACTCGGATTTACAATCATCTCAGTTTGAATTCCATTCTCTTTGAGCTTTTCAAAAAAACGTGTTGCAGTACTTATAGGCACGATAAAATCTTTTGCACCATGAAGAAAAAGTGTCGGCGGGTGATGTGAAGGTATTTCCTTAGGCATTAAACAGAGAGGCCCCATACAATTTGCATAAGAAGCAGATTGAATGGCAATGGCACGGAACTTTTTTGGAAAAGCTAAAACTAAGCGGCTGGTGTTATAGCCACCGCTTGAGATTCCCGTCGCAAAAACATTTTTCTTATCTAAGGGGCCCCAGAACCCAGTCGCAATGAGGCGTTGAACCTCGGCCAAAACCTTATAATCAGCACGCTGAGTGTACTCCCCATGAGGAATATTTGTGATCCATCCCACATGCAAAGTCGCACGCGGAGCAATCACTGCGAATCCATTATCAAGTAAAGAGCGAATGAGCTTTATTTCATTGGTCGCACCGAAAGGAAGTCCAGAAGGGCGCGAGAACTCTACTGGAAACCATGAGCCCTGAGAGATGATGACCACAGGCCAGCCCTTTCGAGGCGGCTCACCTTGAGGAATACTCCAGACAACTTCTCTTTGATCAAGAGTGTTCTTAAAAAGAGTGATTTCTTTTTTCGGGCAATGAATCCAACTCAACTCACCTTTATCATCCAGCTGCTCAACACAGTTAGAAGCCCAAGAAGTAAAAGAGCATAGTACAAGTGTAAAAAGGAGAATTGTTTTCATGAGAGAACGTTACCGATCATAGAAGAAATCGACCATGTGATTTTTCTTACTCTAAGTAACATTCATTTGAGAGGACAATTTCTTAAAACTGAAGTGTGTTTTTGATTTAAAGGTGACGGGCGGATTTGGCAGACTCCACTCTTCAATCGAGATAAAATAAAACACCACCCAGAGGGTGGTGTTTTATTTTATTTGGAGGTGACGGGCGGATTTGAACCGCCGGCTTTACGGTTTTGCAAACCGTTCCCTTGGGCCACTCGGGCACGTCACCAGAAAATGAAAAAGGGAACTCCATACTCGGAAGTTCCCTTTGTTTTGTCAACGAGTTAGCAGTTAGATGTGCGACTTACGCTTCGCGAATGACGTACTTATCTTTGCCTTCATCCACCATCTCTTTAAGCTCTTTGCCCACTTTAAAGAATGGAACTTTCTTAGGCGACACCTTCACCACTTTACCTGTCTTAGGATTGCGTCCCTCGTAGGCTTTATAGTTACGGTTAGCAAAAGATCCGAAGCCTCGGATTTCAATTCTCTCATCATCGTAGAGAGCTTGGATCATGCTGTCGAAACAGATGTTCACAATCTTCTCCGCTTGGTGATGAGGGAGGTTTGCTTGTTTTTCGATCACTGCAATAAGATCGGCTTTAGTCATGTCAGTCTCCGGTAAATGGAATATTCAAGCCTTGTGAGTATTTTATCGGAATTTTTAGAAATTACTAAATGCCTTAAATTAGTGGCTTTAATTGGCCGCTCTTTATGACTTAAACGTTAAACAAAAAACCTTAAGTGTCTGAAATCATTAACCGCCTAGGCCTAAATGCCCTCTATATATGACATTGCGTTAAAATGTCCTTAAGGAAGAAGGCAAAAAGTTCCGATAAAAAAGCCAGGAGCGAGGCATTTGAAAACGATTTCTCAAAACATAAGCACACTGATGATGCTGACACTGGTCATCATCTTATCTGCATGCCAGGCCACTCCACGCCAAGCCGCCTTCATTGATCTTGGAGGAGTTGCTCCCGATCCTACGCCAGATCCACCACCAACAGAGATCAAACGCCCAGATGGTGCCGTGTTCTTTAAGAATGATTTTTGCGCCTGTAACAACACCAAGCCTATTATTATTTCTGGCTCAAGCTGCGCCAATTTTTGTGCCTCAAAAAACACTAACGCAACTGACACTCTCTATTTTAATTTTACTGTCGGTGACGTGATCATCACTGATGGCTACGATGACACTTATGGATGGTGTACAAAGACTATTAGCGAAAGTGATAATCCATCTTGTGTTTTAGAAGTTAAATCAATTTCTGGATCGACGATTACCGTTGAGTCACCCATCTCAATAACTCTCAAACCAGGTAATTCGTTTTCTGCTAACATCTCTGCCCTCGCTTATGACAAGACTTATGTCTTAACTCTTGTTGAACAAAGTTCGAAAGCTCGCTCGAGCTCAATGCAGCTGAGAAAAATTAGCGACGGAAGCCCGACCCCACTTGGCCCATTATGGGTTCAGCCCGTTACTCAATACACGTGTATGAATCTTGAAACAGCTCAAGATGAAAATAGTAATATCCTTTATGAATCGGCCACGCGTCTTCATTTTTACTTTATTGAACGCTTCCGTCCTGATCCCATCCCTCAAGGTGTCACAAATGTTTACTGTCACGATATCTCTTTGAATGGGCCAACGGATAAATCAAACTTTGCCAGACTCGAAGAAACACCGGGTGCCTTTGCTGTTTGGAGCAATGAAGATGTACGCTTCTATGACAGAGACAGTTCCGGAAAAATTGATATTAATGAGACTATCTTCCAAAAAATTAAAGACTACGGCTTTAATATAAGTGCCGTTGAAAATTACTTTCTGCCAGTTCAATACACGCCAGGTCCATCACTCCCTGATTTGAATATTAATGCCACTCTAGTGAATACGGGCTTTATTATGACGTATTTCAATGATCCAGTGGCCAATTACGCTTTCTGTCCAACAGCGGCTCACTACAACAGTACTGACGCTCGACTTAAGGCGATTGGTGATGTTGTTCAAGTGGATACGGAAGGATTCTATTACGGTTGTCGTGAGACACTGACTTTCAAAGATATCAATGGCGTTCTCCAAACGCTTCCAGGCGATATTCTCACTCTTCGCGAGGGTGATTTGAAGAAAGTCTGGTTCTACATCGATCCAGTCACCAAGCAGCCGACACAACCTATTAGCATTAGTTCATTGAGAAATAACACCATCAAGTTCTATTATCCATTTGATTTCAACACTCCCTACGTTCGTAAGTCTTATCAGTTTGAATACACCATTCGTGACGGAGACTTTGTGAAGAATGGACGCTGTGACCCACGTGGCAGTACGACATCTTCATCAGGAAGTTCTACCTCAAGCTCATCAGGCCCTATCGCTCATGATAAGAGACTGGGTTGCATTCCTAAGTCGTCGCCTTAAAATTAGAAAAATGTCTTTTTGAATACTTCAACGGCCGGAGAGAGTTCTTCGTTGAATGTCATATAGAGATAGCCTAGAGAGAGGCCCATAAAGCCAAAGCTCATTGAAACCTTGATAAGTAATCTATTTAGAAATTTTGTGTCTTCTGTGATGAGTTTCTTTCTCAAAAGAAAAGCAAAGATAAACAACACGATTGAAACATAACCACAGAACTTAAGATCATCCGTGCGATCTAGCACTTTTACGGCCTGTCCAAGGGCTCTTGGGTGATGCATGAAATTCACAAGAAAATCCAATAACTTTGGAAATTTTTCAAAGATAAAACCAATTTGAGTTTTCTTCACTTGAGATCCAACGGCATCGTGAAGCATCTCAATAGGCATTAAGCTCATGGGATTGTTCTGATAAGCTGCAATAAGTTTTTTTCTCAGCTTTGGATCTTGCAGAAGATCCATTGAACTCTTACCCGCTTGAAGCTCGGCTTGAATGTCTAGTAAGTCCTTACTGAGGGCAGGACCCTTTTCCTTCTCTTCAGCCTCTTGAGCTTCTTTCGCGTCCTGAGCTTCTTGCTCCTTGTACTCTCGCTCTTTTTTCTCTTCAGGCGACTCTAAAAAATCACCGGCCGCAGACATGGCTTTATTTTGAGCCGCTAGTTCCTGCTCAAGTTTATCTACGGCTTCTTCATCGGCGCTTAATTTTTCTGAAGGATTTTGTTTTGGATAATTCTTGCGAGCGTCATAAACTTGCACGCCTTGGGAGAAGGCTTTGGGGAGTAATACCGCAAGAGCGATGAAAATTACTCCCCATTTCATTAAACGGCCTTTGGCGTTGAGGCGCGAGCAGCTTCTTTCTCTCTTCCCATTCTATCAAGAGCAATAGTAATTGGAGAAGCGATAAAGACTGTTGAATATGTTCCTGCGGCGACACCTAGAGTAAGTGCGAAGAAGAAGTCATGGATAACTCCCCCGCCCATAACCCACATCACTAAACACACGATGAAAGTCGTTCCAGCAGTCAACACAGTTCGGCTCATCGTCTCATTCACGGCGCGATTCACCACATCTTCTAGCTTGTCTTGAGGGTGCAAATTTTCAAGTTCACGAACACGGTCATAAATAACAACCGTATCGTTGACTGAGTAACCAATGACGGCCAAAAGTGCGGCAACAATTTGAAGAGAAAATTCTTTTTGAGTCAAAATGAACATCCCGACAATAAAAGTCACATCGTGGCAGAGAGCGACGATAGCTCCAGGGGCGTACTTGTAATCAAAGCGAAGAGCGAGATAGATCATGATCGCAAGCATGGCCCACGCCATCGCTTTAAATCCAGAGTTACGAAGCTGCTCACCCGCTTTAGGACCGACGATATCGTTTTTTAAGATCTCAAACTGACCAGCACCAAACTTTTGATTAATGACTTCACTGACTTTTGTTGAAGCCACGTTCAGGTCATCTTTCTCACTTTGAACTTTAAGGAGGACTTCTTTTCCGCCTTCACCAATTTCTTGAACACTTGAAACGGGAACGCCGGAAGCCACTAAGTCATTACGAAGAGCTGAGACATCGACTTTCTCTTGGAAGCGAATTTGAATCTCTGCTCCCCCTCTAAAATCAACTCCGTAATTAAGACCTTTTTTAAAGAACATAAAAGCAAAAGTTGACATCATTACAATTGAAGCAATGATACACATCTTGAACATTCCAACGTAATTTACATCTTTGCCAAAAATATTTCTGTTCATGTTAGATCCTTAAATGCTGATCGCGTCGCTCTTGCGAGAAACGGACCAGTCAAAAAACAATTTTGTTACGAAATAAGAAGTGTAGACAGTTGAGACGACACCGATCAAAAGAGTCACGGCAAATCCTCTCACTGGACCAGTTCCAAAATTCAACAAGCAAAGACCCGCAAGGGCGGTTGTGATGTTGGCATCAAGAATCGTCCAGAACGCTTTATCAAATCCAAGGGCGACCGCTTCTTTTGGCACCACTCCTTTCGCAAGCTCTTCTTTAATACGCTCATAAATAATGATGTTTCCATCTACTGCCATACCCACAGTAAGGGCAATACCGCCGATACCTGGAAGAGTCAAAGTGGCTTCAAGGGCCACAAGGCAAGCAAGACCCAAGATCACGTTGACCATGATCGTGATCGAAGCGAAAACTCCAGCCGTCTTGTAATAGAAGATAATAAAAATGAAGACGAACACACAGCCAATGGCCGCAGCGAGCTCAGCTTTTTGAATGGCATCTGCTCCAAGAGATGGACCAACAACACGTTGCTCTTGGAATTCAAGTTCAACCGGAAGGGCACCAGCTCTAAGAACGAGTGCAAGGTCACGTGCTTCAGCAAGAAGTTGATTGTAGTCACCAAAACCGAGAGTGATTTGAGCTGATCCACCAGCAATTCTATCTTGAATGACTGGAGCCGAGTAAACGTTTCCATCAAGCACGATCGCCATTCTGCGACCGATATTAGCTCCTGTGATTTCGCCAAAGATTTTTGCGCCTTCAGATTTAAAATCAATAGCTACATAAGGACGGTTCTTTTGCTGATCGATACGAACTGTTGCCTCTTGAAGTGAGTCACCGCCGAGAGGCGAGACTTCTTCAAGAAGATAAGGAGTCATCTTGGTAATTTCATTTGTGACTTTGCTTGTTTCTTTTTCAAAGAACAAGATAAAGCCCTTAGGCAAATCAGCTTTTAAGAAAGTATTGAGTTTTTCTGCAAACTCACTAAAGCGCTGACCCTTCTCATAAACAATACCTGCTGCTTTGGCTTTTTCGACCCAAGCATTGAGCTGAGAATCAGGAATTTGATCATTCACAAAACGGAATTCTAATTTAGCTGTTCTTCCAATCAAATCTTTCGCACGATCAATATCACGCACGCCTGGAAGCTGGACAACGATGCGGTCTTCACCTTGAGAGTTGATCTCTGGCTCAGTTACACCGAATTCATCGATACGATTTCTAATGACTTCAATTGAGCGAGTCACAGCTGTCGCTTCCATCTCTCTGAGATACTCACGCGAGAGAGCGAAAGTGAGATTCTTTCCCTCTTCTCCGACTAAACGAAGAGAGTAGCCGAAATATTCAAGAAGCTTGGCTTTTGCCGCAGTCACATCACCTTCAACGATGATTGTTTGCTGAGGATCACGTGGGTCTTGAATATTAAGTTCACCCAGCGATACCGGCATTCCCTCTTGTTGCATGAAAGGCTGAACCTTTCGAGTCGAGGTCACGATTTCATCGCGGTAAACTTTGTTGAAATCAATGCCGAGAACCATATAAAGGCCCCCTTGCAAATCCAAACCTAAGTTTACTTTTTTAGAAATAACCCATGATTTAGGATCGACCTTACTCACACTTGGAACAAGTGCAAGAAGCGCAATCAAAACGAGGGCTGACATTAAAGAAAAACGAATCCACCAATTACGGGCCATGGGCACTCCAAGAGAATGTGAAATTGAGTCTGCAAAAATGATAGTGCATAGATGGAGGAGTATCTAGGGAAAAGTCCGCTAACTAAGCAGGCTTTATAGGATCGGGATGATTCTCGTCGTTGTGCGTCTCAGTTTCGGCAAGCACAGGTGGTGTGTGGTCCACAGTTTGAGACGCGTCAGTGATTTCTTTTTTTGCTTGATCAAGTTGCTCAGTAAAACCTTTGGTGGCTTTTTGAAACTCGCGCAAACCTTGACCTAAACCCTTAGCGAGTTCAGGAAGTTTCTTGGGGCCGATGAAAATCAGCGCAATCAATAGAATGACGAGTAATTCACCAAACCCCAAGCCGAACATATTACTTAGTTCCTTCAGCAAGAACCGCTTTAGACGATCCACCGATGTGAGTCTTTAAGACCTTCATCTTTGTTCCGCCTTCAAGCTCTAAAGTCACCACTTTCTCTGTGATGCCTGAGATTTTTCCCAAGATTCCAGACTTAGTGAAAACTTCTTCGCCGTGCGCAAGCTTAGAGAGGAAGTTTTGCTCTTCCTGCATTTTTTTCTTTTGAGGGCGAATCATGAAAAAATACATGACTACGAAAACGAGTACGAAAGGCACCATCGACATCAATGGATTTTGGGCCTGGGCACCAGCTGCCTGAGCATATGCGTTAGAGATAAAAAGATTCATCATGGTTACTCCCATTTGTTAGACGTATAGCGGTTATAAAACGTCTGGTAATAATCGTCAAAAGATCCTTTGAGAATCGACTCTCGGGCCTGTTTAACCATCTGTAAATAAAAATAGAGATTGTGAAACGTGATCAGTTGTCCGGCGAGATACTCACCCACATTAAACAAATGACGGATATAGCTTCGTGAATACCGCTGACAAACGCGGCAATCGCAAGAGGGATCGGGAGGAGCTCCATCCTCGAGGAAGCGCGCCTTCTTAATGTTGAGAGGGCCATCGTGTGTGAGAAACTGGCCATTACGTGCATTTCGACTCGGGAGCACGCAATCAAACATATCTAAACCCGCCTTAATGCCGTTTAAGACATCAAGTGGTTTACCTACTCCCATCAAATAGCGCGGCTTATCCTTGGGCATCTTCGGTACAAATTCTGCGCAAAGAGCCACCATCTCTTCATTTTTCTCACCCACTGATAGACCGCCAAGTGCGTAGCCATCAAAACCCAGCTCCACAAGGCCTTGCATACTTTCATGACGAAGGTCTAACTCAAGTCCGCCTTGGATAATCCCAAAGAGATGCTGATGCGGCTTAAGCTCCACACTCTTGCAGCGCTTCGCCCACCTTTCAGTGAGCTTTAAACTTTTATGCAGAATTTCTCGTGTTGAAGGAAGCGCGGGGCATTCATCAAAGGCCATCACGATATCACTGCCTAAAGCGCGCTGAATTTCCATTGAGCGCTCAGGAGTGAGCATATGTTTTGAGCCATCGATGTGAGATTGAAAGACCACACCCTCTTCAGTGAGCTTATTTAATTCAGAGAGTGAGAAGACTTGATAGCCACCAGAGTCCGTGAGAATGGGCCCCTTCCAAGACATGAATTTATGCAATCCACCCATGCGCTCAATGAGCTCATGACCCGGGCGCAAAAAAAGATGATAAGTATTGCCTAAAATAATTTGGGCGCGCATCTCTTCGAGGTCTTCTTGCCACAAAGACTTCACCGATGCGCGAGTGCCGACCGGCATAAAAATCGGCGTCTGGATTTCTCCATGAGCTGTTTTTATGGTGCCCGCACGGGCCTCACCTGATTGTCCTTCGAGAGTAAACATGCCGCCGTTTATAGCATGCGACGAAACAACATGGCATCCCCATAGCTAAAAAATCTATAGCGCTCTTGAACGGCCGTTTTATAGATTTCGAGTGTCTTCTCTCGGCCTAAAAGAGCGCTCACCAGCATGAGAAGAGAGCTTTGCGGAAGATGGAAATTGGTAATGAGTCCTTGAATGCTATGAACCGGCTTTCCGGGATGAAGAAAAATACGTGTCGATTGCATCTCCCCTTGAGTGGGAAACTGAAAACCATTATCACCCCAACAACTCTCAAGGACTCTTAAACTTGTGGTGCCGACCGCAAAAATTTTTCCTTCAGCGGCTTTAATTTTTTTGGCTTCCTCTGGATCCACATAAAAATTTTCGGCATGCATTTTATGATCGGTGATTTTTTCAGTCTTCACAGGCTTGAAGGTGCCAAGCCCTACATGCAAAGTGACAAAAGCCGTTTGGATGCCTCGCTGTTTTAATTCCTCAAGCAACTCAGGAGTAAAATGAAGACCTGCCGTGGGTGCGGCAACAGAGCCAGAGTCTTTGGCATAAACAGTTTGATAATCTTTTTTATCTTGATCATCACTCACTCCATTTCTGATGTAAGGGGGAATCGGAATGCCGCCTTTTTTCTCCAAAAGATTAAGAAAGTTTTGAGAATCAAGATTAGGCTTCACCCAAAATGTTCCCTCCTCTCCAAGTTCCATGAGCTCTAAAGTCAGCTCTTCAAAATGAAAAATCTCACCGACCCTTCTTTTGCCAGCTGCTTTAAGCAGCACTTGGTAGAAGCCATTTTTGGGGATAAGAGAGAGAACAAACGCCTCCACTTCACCACCTGTGGGCTTCGCACCAATGAGCCTGCAAGGAAAGACTTTGGATTGATTAAAAACTAAAGTTGAGCCCTTTGGGAGCAAGTGAATAATGTCTTTAAACGATTGATGTTCAATGACTCCGGATTGGGCATTCACCACAAGTAGCCTTGAGCTTGAGCGCCCGGGTGCTGGTCGATCGGCAATCAGCTCGCTTGGGAGCTCGTAATTATACGACTCTAGCTCTAAATCTTGGGGTGTGATTTTTACTTGATCCATTGTCTAAGGCCTCTATGGTGGGCATACTTAACATAGAGGAATCCGAAATGGCGACTTTTAGACTTATACTCATTCTTGTTTTTAGCACTTCAGTGATGGCGGCGTCCTCTGAAGAGCGGGCCCTGCAGCTCAATGAAGAAATGGATTATCTCATGAGTGTCGCTAAAAAACCCAAAGTCTGGTCCCAGGGCAATCTTCCTCCCCGCGCTGAGCGTTCAGGGCCAAGAGAGATTGAAATTCCTGGAATTGAGAATTTAGAAAATAAGTATTTTACTGATGATGTGAGCTTTCAAGCCGCGAAATCAGAAGAACTCAAGCAATACGATGAGCCGACTGAAGAAGAGGCTAAAAAATCCTATCGTGTCGATGGCACTGTCCCAAAAGTTCACTAAGCCTTAGCGAACATCCCTGAAACCTGTTGAAGAATCGGCATCAATTGGACAAACAACTGATCGATATACCCTTTGATCACCAGAAACATCGGATAATTTTGAACTTGCTGTAAAAGCATCGCAAAGATTTGCTGTAAAAAATTAAAGACCGGCTCAAGATCAAACTTCTTCAAAAGCATGTCGAAGAAATTAGCCGCTTGCTCAACGTTTTTGCCCTTCACAACATAAAGTGGATTTTTATTTTTCATGAGAGAAGCTCCTGCTCTACACTTTGGGCCATGACCGTGAACTGATCTTGAATTTCTTTAAAGTCTTTGGCTTCAAAATCAAAAACCGATTTTCGATTGGCCTGGGCTTTGGTGAATTGAACGCGATTGGTGAAAGGAGTAAAAATCTTCCCACTCCCAAGCTCCACTTCCATCTTTTCGAAATCTTCTCTTACTTGCTTTCTTCTCGAGTCAAAAAGATTAGGGATGTAACCAAGATTCACTGGTACTGGGCAAATTTCCATCTCGCGGATATCTTCCAGCACTTGCTGAATATTTTTGAGTCCTTGCTGAGAGAATGAATCCGGCACAAAGGGATAGAGTACACCGTCGACAGCACACAAAATATTCACAACCAAAAGACCCAGTGTAGGTGGTCCATCAATAACGATGAAATCATACATCGCTCGTAAATTATTTTTTTCGATAAACTTCTTCAAAATCAACTGGCGTGGAGAATTGATTCCGGCGACTGTGAGTTCAAACCCTGAGAGCTCTTGGCCTGCAGGAAGCACATCAATTCCCGACTCTGTTCTTTGTATGACTTCATCAAGGAGGACAGCCGAGTGAAGAGGCTTGAGCTCTTTAATCGAATTAATCAGTAAATGATGAATATGAGATTTATCATTTGGATTAATTCCAAACATCGAAGAGAAATTAAATTGCGGATCCATATCGAGACAGAGAACTTTTTTTCCCTGACGTGAAAGCGCGTGGGCCATGTTGAAGGCCATCGTGGTTTTACCGACGCCGCCTTTTTGATTCATGAGAGCAAGAATCTTACCCGAACCCATCACTTCTTTAGGTTGAGCGATCTCATTAACCATCTTCCATAACGTTTTCATAGATTTGGCCCTCCAGGCTACATAGAGCATAACAAGCGGAAAACACGATGATAAAGACAATTTTTGGCAAATTTTGCTGGCAGTGGTTCCTAAGGAGAGCCCCCTTACCCTGATTGAAAAACATTTAAATTCAATTACTTAGGTAATAAAACCCACCTATAACCGAGTAATGAGACAATAGGTGAAGAAAACACTCGGACATGAGTTTCTAAGGACTTAGCAATATTGTCCGAGAAGTAAGGTGGAGAAGACTAAGTAAAGGATTGTTAGTCATGAGAATTTTAACCCTAAGTTTGATTGCAATGTTGGCGCTTGCTGGATGCTTGCCTACAGCAAAACAACAATCATGTGGCACAGGAAGTGTATTCAATTCTGTCTCACGTGCGTGTGTTCCGATTACTTCTGGTGGATCCACTAGCGGTGTTTCTATCGGCTCAAAAAGTCCAGTGGTTTCAAACCTCACTGTGGCCCAATCGCAAGTTACAACTTCAACATTCTCTGTCACTGTTCTTGATCCCTTAAGCCAAGGCTATGTCATACGCTGGCTTCTCTATCCACCATCTGGTGTGACGTTTACTGGCAACCCACTTTTATTAAACACGGCCAGCTATGGTCTCTCTCCGGCATCTCTTGGAATGTCGCCAGGCCTATGGACATTAGCTGCAGAGATTTATAATTCAACTGGTGCAAGTTTAGTGACCAGTGCGCAGTGGACAGTGACGGTTTCAAGCAATCCAACTCCTACATTAAGTTATAATTCTGGCTCAGCGATTCAAGCGACAACTGCTAGCCGTCTAACAACTGATACCGCTACAACTTATTTAGCCGTGAATGTCACCGACACTGCTTCAACTCCGACTGCATGGACCATGAATTGGTATTATGATGGTGTGTTGATGAAGACCGGTTCATCTACTGGCTCAAAAACTCCAATCACAAGCTCTGCTACTTATGAAACGTTCTTCAGCACTGGTAATGCTTTAGCAAGTGACAATCCTCCTATTTCAGCAGGACCTCACATTATCAGAGCAGAACTTCGTAACGGCTCTTCGATTTATGATTTTAAAGAATGGCAGATCTATGTGTACGCACCAAATCTTCCACAGCTCTCAAATACGGCAGTACCATTGCCCAACACTTCAGTAACAGTTTCGGCCATTGATGGAGTGTCACTCGCTTCTGGTGGCTTTAGATCGAATAGCGCCAATATATTCCCCGGTTCAGGTTTCTGTGTGGCGGTGAATGATTTTGATGGAACGAGAAACAATTCAATTCCTGGAGGAGTGGTTGTTCAATTCAAAAACAACGGAACTCCAGTAGGCGCTCCCCAAACATTCTCGGCAAACCACAGTTATGTTTGTCTTGAAACTGTGAATTCAGCCTTTAACATGACGCTCGCCAACGCTAACGTCGGTGAGTTTAAAACCGTAACGGCTTCAATTACAGATGTAGATACCAATACGACTGTGGCCACCGTGGCTTGGGGTGTGAGCATCCGTCCAAAGAATACGGCTCCCGTCGCGAACATCGCTTCTCCAACATCAACTCTAGTCATTCAACTTCAAGACACGACCACAAGTTATACTATGACTGTGACAGACGATGACACCACTTCTGCTGACAATATGAATATCGATTTCTATATTGATGGCGTAGTCATGAACGGCGTCAATAATTTCCCTGGCACATCTGTCCTCACTCCAGACTGCTCGCATCTTCCAAGTGTGGCGCCTACTGGAGCTGCAAGACTTACCTGTAACGTCACCATTCCAAGTTATGATTTGCTTGGTCGCGTAGATCCAAGATTTAAAACTTACACCATTACAGCTCGTGCCACCGATCAGGCCGTCAATGGTGGCGCCGCTCAAACATCAAATATTATTTCTTGGACGATGAATCCGATTAATACGGCTTCTCCATTGATTACCGATACGGCCCCAACCATTGCCGCTCAAGGTGGCAGCACTACAACCAATAGTTATATTGCGACTCTCGCTTCTCCATCCACTCCAACAGGTGGACCGATTGCAGAGATGACTGACATTGTGTTCAGCGTGCTAGTCAATGATACACAAAGAGATAATTTTAGAGTTCAAATTGATCACTGCCTTGATGGCGCTCCATGTACCTCTACGGCTTCAGTTGCCGGACAATTTTTAGTGACTCGTGGAAGTGATACACTTGGAAAACGAGTTAGTGTGAACTATCAAATTCCAGAAACTGCCATAACTGGCGCTGCTTCTGGAACAGTGACTTATAGAATTACGGTTCAAGATCAGCTCCCAGATTACAACAGTGATAGTATTGTAGACCTTGGTTCTGCAGTGACTAGTTTCATGACTTTATCTGTAACCAATAAGAATCCATTCCCCGTCTGGGCCGGCTCTGCTGGGGCTAACCCTACACTGGCTTCAAGCCTAAGTGTCATGACAGGTATGCCGCTCACACTTGATCCAGGAACGATCACAGATGCATCCACCGCGGATGGTGAAACCATTCTCTATCAGTGGGAAATCAGCACTGATGGGGGAACAACTTGGAACACTATTACAGGGGCGACTTCAAAAATTCTTAAATGGACACCTGGAGATGCCATCGCAGGAAGTGCCGTTCAATTACGTCTGTGTCTTGGTGATAACGGAACAGGAAACGGTTTAGCCTTGTGTACTGGGCTTGCCGCTCCTACAGCTCCACCACTTCCAGCGACGACTCGTGTTGCAGGACCTTGGACTGGTGTAGTGGCCAAAGGTAATAAAATTTCTAAGAACATCATTAATCCAACAGCTAACGGTGAAGTGGCCACTTGGTATGATGCCACAGAACGCGAACTTTATATGGCCTACGTCAATAAAGCGGGTGTGAACTCATCGAGCATTGTTGTGGAAAAATATGATGTCGCTACTAACGGTACAATTTCATATGTCAAAGCTGTGAGCTTTGCGACTGAGAGAACGGGCCCAGCCTATGATGCTTCTGCCCTCTCTGTGGTCGGTCAGCGAGTTGTTGTGAGTGGTAAAACTTATCGTGGCCTCTATGTGAGTTATGTCACCATGAGTGCGCCGACGATATCTCCACAAATGAGAGTGAGACACATTGATCTCACGGATGATGAATTGAATTTCACATACAGTGGATTCTATGAATCCAATAGCGCAAGCCAAGATATATTTGTCACTGAGGGGACAACTCCAGGACAAGTGACCTTACAAGTCGTAGATACGGTCTTTGATGCGGGTGAATACATCCTTATTAATGGAGTGAAGTTAACTCCAGTGGCCGTCGGAGCGATGACAAGTCTTTGCGAGTTTGAAGCTGATGCGACATTAACCACAGATCAAGTCATGGCAAATATTGAAACTCGCTACTACACTTGTATTGGTAGTACTGGTGATGCTCGCTCATTTACACCAAACGTTTCTGTGAATTTGGATCAGTGGCCTATCACCAACTTCCCACAAAACTGGGTTGATCTAAGCTACTCTCTCTTCTTAGGTAAGGCCGGAGAGATCATGCTTCAATCTGATACTCTCTTGATTCCATTCTTAGATAACTTGAACTCTGGTAAGCTCTCAGTGGCTATCCTTGGAACGACTAACGGTGGATTCTCAAGTGGTACAGTCGCTAAGACGGCTGCGCCTTACGCTCAGACTCCAACTTATGTAGCGATCAGCTCCACTGTTCAAGGTCAAGATTTGGCCAACTCTTATTCAGGCACCGGAAGCTTTGATGTCGCGATGACGACTTCAGTCAGTGGGCTGAACGTCTATCGCTTAAGCTTTAACCCACCCTCAACCGTGGGTCTTACAAATCAAGTCCTCAATGTCTTTGGTGCTGGTGAATTCGTGCAAAAACCAAGAATTGCTACGGGTGCCTCTGCCACGAACAATCATGTGTTCCTCTTAGCTCAAGATACAACCTCAGCAACTAAAGAGCTCTTCCACGCAAGAATTGCAGCCTCGACTTACACCCTCGCTCCAGGCTCGCCCTTCATTCCATTTGATGGTGTTCATGAGCAAGCTCAGCAGCAAACCGAGTATAAGATTCGCGCCCTCACAGGTGATAAGCGCGCTGTGGTCTCTTCGATGACGGATGCAGGTGAAATTCTCATTTCAATGATTAAACCTGTCTCGACTGGCTCTGATGTACCAATGATTCGTCCAGTAGCGGGCGGTGCCGGTTCTGCTTACCCAAGACTTGACTCAGGTGTCTCTACGTCGGTAGCGACTCTCTCGATGATGTGGCCATTTACTATGACTGTGGGTGATGCGGGAGCTACGGCCTCAGAGAACTCTCAAGAAAGTGTTGTGGTGCTTTATCCATCTAGTGCGGCCTCAGGACTTACAGCTCGATTTATCAACGTTGTTGAGTCAAGCATCCAAGCGACTTCGGTCGATGGATCTGGACGCTTCCAGCCTCCTTACATTAAATAATTTCCTAAGCCAGATTCATTCTGGCTTAGGATCTCTTCCTAAGAAATTCGATTTGACATGTAATGCAAGCATCCACATAGCAATCGCACCAATCATATGCCAAACAGCGTGCCCATGAAGCCAAATATTATCTGGCTCACAGTAGATACGCTTTAAATCCAGAACAGAGCAGGTTTGCGCAATAGCAAGGAAGAGAAGTGTGAGGAAGAAATACTTCAGACTCGCCTTCTCTTTGGATTTAATTCTACCCCAAAACTCCGCTACAAATATGGCCACACCTTGAAGGATCACCGTCTCCTGAATCGCAATATTATTGATGTGGAATAACCAAAAAATACACGTATTCAAAAACATATAAGCCCAAAAGAAACTGTGATATTTTTTAGTATCCTTGCCTCTTATCCTTTGAGTTTGAATCGCAAGAACAATTGAGGTCATTAGATACATGCCTACAAAATCAAAAAACTGAGTCATAAAGTTGTTTGTGGCATGATAAATGAAAGAGAAAAATCCCATCACAAAAATCGTGAGACCTAAGTCTCGCATGATCTTATCAGCACCCTTCGAGAGTTTTTTATATATTAAATATCCCACAAGCATATAAGGTACATTGCTCCATGTATTGGCCGGTTCATTAATCCAACTGCACCGTGTGGGTTCACACCAATTCACATTGGCTGGCCCATAGGACTGTTGCGCCTCATACCAAGGGCAACTTGGCTCGATCGTAAATTCTCTGACAGTTGAATACATGAGTAGACTCCTAATTATAACTATTATGCCTCGCCTCTTTAAATTTAGAAACTCGCAAACGAAGACTTAGTTTTCAGAGGGAAAAAATCAAAAAGTGAATATTTGCTCACATTTCTAAATCCCTTTATATAAGAATGCGAGTAGCGAACTTTAAGGATCGAAGATATTATTTAAAAATGAAAGAACTCATCTTAGGCGCAGTTTTTTGGACATTCATGGAATATATGCTTCACCGTTTTTTGGGCCACGTCCCCAAAAAACTTTTGATGCGCTCACGCTTTTTTAAAGAGCACTCCAAGCATCACCACAAAAGAGATTATTTTGCCTCGGCTCTTGATAAGTTTTTAACTTGTCTCGCTTTAGGCCCTTTAACTTTTTATATAGTGACTTCACTCTATGGCATGACAAGTGCGGCTTTCTTTACGAGCGGTTTTTTAGGAATGTACTTCTTCTATGAACTTCTTCATCGAAGACTTCACATCATCACTCCAAAACATTCTTACGCGACCTTTATGCGTGCCCACCATAGCTATCACCATTTTATGGATGATAAAATGAATCACGGAGTGACTTCTCCCTTTTGGGATATTATTTTTAGAACTTATGTGAAGCCCTCTGAAATCAGAGTTCCTCAAAGATTAAAAATGAAATGGATGGGAGAGAGTAAGTTTCACCAAGATAGTCTTGGTCATGTGTATCGTATCGATTAGAACGTTTGAGCACTAATCGTCGTGACATCACCTTCAGTCGCGTTGTTAGATTGAACGCCTAGGGCAGAGCTGGTATTCGCTCCCCAGCACTTATACTGATTGTATGAGATCACACCACAACTGTGAGTATAGCCTGAAGTCACATCTGTCCATGTTCCAGTGATCAGTGCACCGTCTGGATCATCACCCAGTGTGTTCACTACGGAGACATCACCTACGACCGAAGTGGAGTTTGTTCCAAGTCGTAAGCTTGCTCCATTACCCCAACAGAAGGCTTCACTATTTTCACCACGAACACAAATCGATTCAGATTTTCCGTAAGCCTTCAGTCGAGTAAAGTTTGCACTTCCAAAGCCAGTGAGGTCAACTGAAGCTGTTACACCTGTAAGTGGATAGGTCGCTCCACCATAATCTCTTGAATTGTTACCTTGGCCCGCTAAACCGTATAACCGATAGCCCCAACAAACGATTTCTTCGACGACTCCAGCATTGAGTACAGCACATGTGTTATAGTCTGTAGCAAAAATGTTAATAATTTGAGCCGAGGCGAAATTTGAATGAAATCCTACTGGCAAGAAGGTTGAAACGTTAGTCATATCTCCGACAGCTGAGCCGTATGAGAAGACACTATCATTTCGACCCAACTCTCCTTGAGGGTTATAGCCCCAACAATAAATCTTATTCGTGTCTGTTGTAGCACATGTGTGAAAGCCACCGGCCGTAATTGATGTGAATGTCCCATTAGGAGAACTAATGAAAGACATCCCGGCGACTTCACCAGTCTGATCGCCATAGCAATATGTACTCGTTGTCGAGCTACAAGCAGCAAGACCCGCTTTAGGTTGTCCAACCTGCCCCCAAGCATTATAGCCCCAACATTTCACACGACCTGATGATGTGACGGCACAGCTATGGTAATACCCTGTTGAAATATCTATCGCGGCTTCACCAAGAGCGACAGCATTAAGCGAATTCCCCATCTCACCAGCAGCATCGCCGATGTATTGATCCACACCAATACCTGGTTTATCTAAACCAAGTTGTCCGTAAGCATTATAGCCCCAGCACTTGACTTGACCGGCCGTTGAAAGTGCACAAGCATGTTGAGCGCCTACATCAATTTTTTGAGTGACCCAACCGGTTCCAAGATCGATATTGGCAAGTCCAGAGACTGGTTGTCCAACACCACCATAATTGACCGTTGATCCACGGCCAAGAAGATTTCCTTGTCCCCAACACTTCACATTTCCGTCTAATAAACCGCAAGAGAAACCATTGCCAGCTCGGATCACAAGAGGATCACTCACATCAATGTTAATTGTGGCGCTTGGAACTGTCGCATTGATATCAGCACCAGATATTGTCGTAATAATCGTTTCAAGTGGCTCAGCGACAGAGTCATCTAAGATTTGGAATAGAAGCGGGAATGTTTGCGGACTAGAAGATGGATTTACCGTAATCGTTCCAGCACTTAAATTGTGATCCACAGTCGCCGTTGCAGTTCCTGCAACGGAATAACTGATCACGACTTGGCGGCCCACAGGTTGAACCGTTATGACATAACTGGCGGTGACGTTAGCTTCTTCAATTGGAGCAGTGTAAGTCGAAGAAATTGTCGTTGTAGGAGGAGAATCGACATCAAGCGTAATATTATAAGTTACACTTGGAAATGATCCACTCGTCTGTCCATTGACAATGGTTCCAGTTGTGAAGATCGCTGTCTCAGCATTTTCATAAATCGTATCATCCACGGGTGAGATCGTATAAGAAGTGAAACTCTGACCAGCGGGAACAATAAGAGTTCCCCCAGAAGTTCCTAATACCGTTAAGGTATAATCTTGAGTATAGGTCGAACCTGTCACTGCAGCAGCAGTTCCCCCCAGTGTCACAGGAATTTCAACTGGAACAGCTGAAGTATATGCCGTTCCTCCATTTCCTGGTGTATTCGAGAGTAGTGCATAGATTGTAGTAGATGCACCAACGTTTTCAACGGCCGAAACTGAATTCGTCATGGCCGTTGGATCGTTCACAAAAGTTAAATGAGCATAAGGTGCAGCATCATTATCTAGAATCGTCACAGTCATCGCATTATGAGTACCGCTCAAGCTTGCGCCCGTGACACCCGTAATTTGTAGACTTGCAGATTCTGGATACTCATACACTCCATCGTTCACGACAGTTAGTGTTTGAGAAACACTGGTCGATCCTGCAGGAATAATAAGAGCAGATGTCGCTAAGCTTGCGTCCCCTGGAATGAGAGCTTTGTAATATTCCGGATCATTTTTATTTGTCGTGCTTCCAGGCGCTGGTGTATAAGGCACAAGATCACTATTAAAATTTACCGCTTGAGAGCTCGGGCGATCCATCGAGATCGTCAAAGTCACAGACGTTGTATTTTCAGAGACGTTCTGGCTTGTCACACTGTAACCTAATGTCGGAATCGGATCATCATCAGTAATCGAAATGGTCTGCACAGAGGGATTAAGCGTAAGGGCCACTCCATTACAAGTGGCAGATGTGATGGTGAGAATAATTGTTTCTGCACCGCCTGGCTCATAGATCATGTCATCTAAAATATTATAAGCAAGATTCGTCGAGGTAGCCGCAGCTGCGATACCTGCAGTTGGATGCAAGAAATCATGATCTGCACCATAGGTTGCTGTTCCCGTTCTTGAAATGGCAAAACTTATAGGAGATTCGCATGAGGCAAATCCCGGATTCACTCTTAGAGTCGCACTTTGCGCTCCTACTGTTTCAGCAACAGTGACACTCGAAGATGTAAAACCGACTTCAGGCAATGTCTCATCTTCAAGAATGGTCATCGCCACACTTGATGTTCCGAGTGACCAAATACCAGCACCTAATGTGGCGTTAAGAGTTTTATCTCCACCATATAAAGAGTTGTTAGTAATTCCAACTGACATAGTTCCAGATGTTCCACCTGCTGCGATCACTATTGAAGTGGCACCAGCCGTATAGTGAGTTCCACTGACGGCCGTTCCGGTAAAGGTCACTGGAATGATTAGGGCCGTTTGTGCCGTCACACCATTAGTAATAGTAGCTGTTAATGTTATGCCTCCTCCATTTTCAGTGGGAGAAGCATTCGAAGTCGAAATATCAATGGATGGAGCAACCTCATCATCCGTTATCGTCATCGTATGAACACTTGGAGAACCAATAAGACCATTCGTGACTGAGGTCATCGTAAAGATCGCCGTCTCACTCCCTTCATAAACTGTATCTGCACAAAGTGTGGCAGCGGACAGGGCCACCGTCGTGAGCCCTGGAGTGATCGTAAGAGTGCCAGGAGCCGAAACATCAAGTGAGCCACCACAAGCAGCAGTCGAAGATGATGAACTTCCGGTGACGGTGTAATTCACCGTAAGGGTTCTCTCACTTGGCTTATCCAAAATAACGTTTACACTAATCGCTGCACTTCCCGCTGCTTCGGCCATCGTAGAAGATGAAAGTTGAAACGAAGCTCTTGAGGCCGGATCTGAATCAAGGATTGTAATTCGATGAGTGGTATTGGCCCCGGCCGTATAACCAGCTGGAGGAGTGAGTGTAATGTCAAAATACTCATCATCTTCATCCACACCATCTTGCACAATCGAGACCGGCACGGTCACTCTGGTTTGGCCTGCTGGGATTGTGATAGAAGCCAGGGCCATAGACCAATCGGCCGCCCCTTCTGTTGTTTGTGCAATTGTTCCCAACGTCACGACAACATCTTCACCACTCGCTCTTTCGGCCGTGCTGGTTGGATCTAAAAGTCTCACCACGACACTGGCCGATGGATTGGCTTCTAGAATAGATTGCGAAGCGATTTGAAAGCTCACAAGTGGTTTATTGGCCACATCGTTTGAGCTAATGATCATCTCTGTTGAATCAAAACCCGAAACAGGAGAAATCTCAGGCCCACCTAAAATACGAAGAACAATGCCTTCACTTGGTTCATAAACGCCATCATCGACAATCCCAATCGGGATATTCACACTTGTCGCGCCGGCCGGAACCATAATGTAGCCGCTAGAACTAGTATTTCCAGGTAATGTGAAGTCACTCGGAAAACTCGCTCTTTGAGTAGCAGCAATCGCTGAACTAAAATCAATGGTGTAATTGAGAATGGCCGCATGATCGAGAGCACCCGTTAAGGTGACAACAATATTTTGTGTAGAGGCGGCTTCGGCCACGGCTCCAGACGCGACGACAGTGGCCTGAAGTGTGCCAGGAACTTCATCTGTTGCGATTTGAATATCGTGAGTTGTTTGAACCCCAAGACTTGCGTGAAAGGGAGCAAATAATCCTAGAGAAATATTCTCATTGGGCTCAATGATATTATCACCATAAATAGAAACAAAGAGTGTAGCGAGAGTTGTTCCGGGTGCAAAAGTGAGTGACGTGGCACTCAAGCCGTAATCCGTTCCGATTGCAGCCGTGCCTGAACTCATAAACTGAATCGTCACAGGAAGTGTTGAAGCGTGTGAGAGCTGAACACTTACTGGAATCGTCGTAAAGCCGGCCGCTCCCTCAGGGACTGAGCCTGATGAAGCACTCGTAAAACTCACCTGAGGCACCGGCAGTGAATCCGTAATGGTCACTACAGCTGTCGCAATACTTCCTAAACCGTGTGTAGGGATGACAGATGAGATGGTCGCAATAATTGTTTCATTGCCTTCATAAACAGAATCATTACAGAGAACGATATCGAGAACACTTGAGGTCACGCCGGCCGTGAGATTAATTGTTGAGGGAGTAATATAATCTTCAGAACCTGTACAAGCCGTTCCACCCACTGCCGTTCCAGAGAAAGTAAAACTCACATCAGTGGCGCCCGTCGTGGTTTGAGAAAATGTAAATGGCAATGAAGCCATGGGAGAAGCTTCCGAGCGATTGATAGCCGCATTTGTGAAGGTGATTTTTGGCGTACTACTTCCACTATTCACACCGCCGCCTTGAGACAGCGTAGCTGGCTGATTGGCGACGTTACAGCCAACAAGGATGGTTAAGAGTAATATCCAATAAAAACGCAAAAAGACTCCTTCTCAATATACCTTGTCGAAAGACTGGGATATTTCTTAAGATTTTCGCACACTTCCGAGTACCTCACTCAACCATTGTCTCTTAAGGGGGTTAGCTTCCGAGCAGTTTGGTCACTGATTGCTTTATTGCCTACTCTGCTTGGCAATGCTCTATGGCATTAAATCCTTAAGCGCTTTATCATGGAGTTATGCGATTTTATCTCTTATGTGCTTTCGCTCTCTTAGGTCTTAGTGCTCAGGCATTTGCTTATGAACTTCTTATGGTGCAAGCCGTCTCTGGAACGAAAAAAACTTTCGTCACACGTAATGGTAAGCGCCAGGGTGTGGTCGAAAATCTCACCGGCACCTTTACCGCCAATGATGTCGCCATTATCGCTAAGGCCCGCACTGTGACTTCGCTCTACACTCAGTGGGAAGTGGTCAATGATATTGCGACTGTTCCCTTTGAGCCCGGCACGGTGATCACTTATCATCCGGCCCAAGAGTATCTCTGGTCGCTCAATCCTGAAGAAGCCAGAAAGAGATATATCAAAGAGCTGCGCCCTGAAGTGAAAACATCCATGCTCGTAAAAGGTGCGATTACCAAAGGCTTAAACGAATCCACTTCGCAAGCTTCCGCTCAAAGCGTGAATCGCGGTGGCGTGGCCTTAGACTTTTTGTATGAAAAACTTTTTCATCCGAATTTTGCCTGGGACGCAGGTATTCGCTACGAAAATGAAGTGGTTAATCTCGCCGGTGGATCTCTCATCACTCAGCGCTTGATGGCGATTGCTGATTTTCTTTACTACTTCGATCCGCTGGATGTCTTTTATGGAGCCAGAGTCTTTTTAGGGGCCGGATTTGGTTATGGTCAATCGAGCACTTCTGCTGATGGGATTGTGCAATCAGGCTTTGCCATGCTTTTACCGGCGGCGAAAATCGGGATGACACTCCCCTTTAACAAAGAATGGGATTTCATTATGGAGAGTGCTTTTGAAACTCTCCAGACGCAAGAAGAGCTGGAAGATAAAACCAAACAGACAACCAATCAGTCGAACCTCAGGATTGCTTTGGGTCTTCGAAAATTTTTCTAAAAAAAAAGCCCCTTTCGGGGCTTTTTAATTTCTTATTTCTTTAAACCAATTTCAGCAAGTCTTTGCATCAGCCACTTATGGCTATTGATCGGCTCATACTTCTCTCCAGTCCCGCGACAAGAAGGAATGCAGTTAAGCATCGTGTCTGGGTTCGGGTGAACGAAGAAAGGCATTGAGTAGCGAGTGTCAGAGAAGTTCTCTGGATTCACCACTCTGTGAGTCGTTGCCGGAAGAACACCGTTTGTGAGCACTTGAAGCATATCTCCAGTATCCACAACCAACTGCTTTTCATTTGTTTTAATCGGCAACCACTTTCCATCACGGTCAAGAAGCTCAAGACCAGAAGTCGTGGCTCCTACCATCACAGTGATAAGGTTGATGTCTTCATGAGCTGCTGCTCTGACTGAGTTCTTTGGCGCATTAGGATCCACTGGTGGGTAGTGAATTGGGCGAAGAATTGAGTTTCCGTCTTGAAGCATTTTGCGGAAATAATCTTGAGGCACATCAAGGGCCATGCCAATCGCATCCATCATAAGATGAGCGGTTGTATCAAGAGAATTGAAAAGGCTAAGCATCGTCTGCTCAAAGCCGGCCACTTCAGTTGGCCAGATGTTTGGTGGGAAGTATTCTTGGAATTTTGGATCAACGATTTTCTCGCGACCGACATGCCAGAACTCTTTAAGATCAGGATAAGGATTGTTTTTAGCGTGCTCAACACCAAAGGCAGTGTAACCGCGCTGTCCACCGCCGGCTCCGCATACATATTTTTGCTTCACTTCTTTTGGAAGTTGGAAGAAGGCGTTTACTAATTCATAAGCTTTGTTTGTGACGTTTTGATCAACCGTGTGATCAACGAGAACGATGAAGCCGTAATCTTTTAAACCAGTAAAAAGATTATCAACGAAACGGGTTTTCTCAGTTTGAGTTCCGTTCACAAAACTTAGAAGGCTCAGCTCAGGCACTTTACGAAGAGTATCCATATATCCTCTCTGGGTATTAGTATTAGAGGGAAAATAGACTCACCGCTCAAGTCTTGTCCAAACAAAAAATTGTATGAGGGCTATCTAGCCAGTTAGGCCGTGAAAATTTTACTGCCTACTCTCACCCAGTCACTCTCCAAATCTCGAGCGATTAGGTAGTCTCCACTCATGCCCATCGAGAGTTCAAGCCGCTTAAGCCCTAAGTTTTGTTGGAGTTTCTCTCGATAATCTCTTAATTCACTAAAGCAGCGGCGGGCCTCTGCCTCGGGGGTCTCGGTTCTGATCGTGGCCATAGTCATGAGACCTTGAAGAAACGAAGACGTTTTCCCATCAGTCAGACTTATACATGCGTTGCTGATCTCGCTCAGGTTCTCGAACCCACTCTTCTCATCCTCATGGCTAGTATTCACCTGAAGAAAAAGTCCCACTTTTTGATCTTTAAAAGTTGTCATGACTTTTTCAAGAAGAGAGAGACTATCAATCGAGTGAATCGCCGTGAGATGAGGAATTTTGGCGAGCTTACTGAGTTTGTTGGATTGCAGATGGCCGATCATGTGCCAGCGGATGTCTTGAAGATCACGGAGCGCGTGCGCTTTCTCCTCTAATTCTTGAACACGGTTTTCACCAAAGTCTCGCTGGCCAGCTTTATAGAGGGATTTGATGTCCTCAAGGTTTTGAGTTTTAGAAACAACCAGCAGCTGGGCTTTGCTGCCTTTAAGTTCTGCGAGTACGCCCGCACGGTTGCGGGCGAGAGTCTCTGGTCTACTCATTGTCTTTGTTTTTTTTCTTAAACGAGATCTTCGCGTTCACTTCAAGGTCATAGTCTTTCAACACACGGTCAATCTCTTTAGAGAGATCCACTTTATCAAGCCAGCTCTTCACTTCCGTTTTGAGCTGTCCCATGAATTCAGATTTGGCCGATTTCGCATTTTCCATAATGCCTTTGACCGCTTCCTCACCCATGCTCGCAGCAGAAACACCAGTCGAGACAACAGTCTTTAAAATGTCTCCAAGCTTTGCTTTTCCATCATTTTTTTCAGACATGTTAATTCCTTAAAGAGTTGCGGCCCGTTTTGCAAAAGCTTTCATATTTAATGGAAGATTCGTGCTCACCATCGTTTTCTCAACCATTCCAAGGCCGGGGAAGAAGCCCTTGAGTTCAACTTCTAACTGGTAAGTCACTTCAGTGCGACCAGCGCCTAAGTCTTTTAACTTCCAGGCGCCATTGTTGACCTTCATGAGATCTCCTGAAACAAGAGTCCAGCTCACTGATTCATTTTTCTTATTCGAAAGCTTCAAGGTGTAGGTGACTTCTTTAATGAGATTCAAAGTGAATTTTACAGTCGCAGAATCGGCCGACTCATTAATCACTTCAACTGCTTTCATGCCATCCACGAACTTGGGATAGTTTTTGTAGTCAACGATCGCTTGGAAATACTTATCACAAGGGACATCGAATGTTTCAGTACGGTCTGCTTTGGCCATAATATCCTTCCTTAGTAGCGTGGTTTTTTATCAAAGTGGTGTTCAGCGCGAATGTGGCGAATGGTTCCAGATTGTGAACGCATGACAAGAGAGTGAGTCATCGCGCCCCAAGGCTTAAAGACCACACCATCAAGAAAGTTTCCATCAGTTACACCTGTGGCCACAAACATGACATTGCCGCGAGCAAGGTCATCAATTTTGAAAACACGATTAATATCTTCCACGCCCATTTTCTTGGCGCGGGCAATCTCTTCTGCATTTCGAGGTTGAAGAATACCTTGAAAATCACCGCCCAAACATTGAAGAGCGGCAGCCGAGATCACACCTTCTGGAGCTCCACCAATTCCAAAGAGTACATCCACCCCTGAATCAGGTGTCGCTGTTGCAATGGCGGCAGACACATCACCGTCACCAATAAGCTGAA
Organism: Bacteriovoracaceae bacterium; assembly: GCA_019752535.1. Taxonomy (GTDB): domain Bacteria; phylum Bdellovibrionota; class Bacteriovoracia; order Bacteriovoracales; family Bacteriovoracaceae; genus UBA6144. The sequence continues at coordinate 24,879 of JAIEMA010000009.1, read as the reverse complement.
TACGTGCACCGGCGGCACGAATTTCTTCAATCAAATCTTTGTGGCGAGGGCGATCAAGCACCACAGCCGTTAAATCTTGAATACGACATTTCTTGGCATCAGCGATGCGCTTCAAGTTTTCTTTAGCAGAAACACGAATATCAATAATGCCTTTGCACTCAGGCCCGACTGCAATTTTTTGCATGTAGGTGTCGGGAGCATGAAGCAATCCACCGGCTTCAGATATGGCCATCACGGAAATTGAATTGTAGCCACCGGTTGCACAAATTGTTGTGCCTTCAAGTGGATCAAGAGCGATCTCTAAATTAGGGCCATTGCCCGTTCCGACTTTCTCTCCAATGTAGAGCATCGGTGCTTCATCACGCTCGCCCTCACCAATCACGACAGTGGCGGCACAGTCGACAGAGTCAAGCATCGTTCTCATGGCATCCACAGCAGCTTGGTCAGCGGCTTTCTCGTCTCCTCGACCCATTAAACGTGCGGAAGCGATAGCGGCCATTTCTGTGACTCTGACAAATTCAAGTGCAAGGTTTCTGTTCATGACATCTCCAGATAGATTTACTTCATACTAACTCTTCAATAAGCGTCAGTCAGCTCAGTTTAAGCATCAAAAACTCGAGAGCATCTAAGCTTAAAAGATGTTCGGGGATTTTTGATACAAGGGAGCGTGCGCGTTGAAGCTTCTCTTCATCAGTTCCCTCATCGACTCTGAAAACAAGTTCATCTTCATCGAGAAGCGGAGTGTCCACGTTACGTTTCGAGAGGATGCGTCCAGTTTTTAAGCCATGCCCATCCTGCCATTCGACAAAATTCTCAAGTAAGAGCACCTGGAATTGCGCCATCTCACCGTCATTATGTTTCCAAACGAGAATTTCAACTGGTCCATCACTTCTGAGCCAGTACTTGAGACGTGAAGGAAGCTCTGCTCCATAATCAACACGATGAAGCGGCTTGAGAGCTGAGACTAATCTTTCTTCAGATAAAAACTTTTTCAAGTTTTCTCCCTGCTCTACTCTTTTTACAAATTCAATTCCAATGCGGCCTTTAGTTGACCACATAACTTTACCTTGCATATTTAATTCATGACCAAGCCAGTGTACTGTTCCATTGAGCTGCTGCCCTTCAGTGTAAACACCACAGCCTTCATTGATTCCAAGTTGCATCCCTGTAAAAGAAATATCTTTAATTTCATGCGCTCGTGCGCCCTGTTCAGGTTTAAAAGTGAGGTAACAAACTGGAAAGCGAGGGAATACTCGTTTTTCATGTTGCTCAAAGTCAGTTTTAATTAAATTGAAGCGGCGCTCAGTCATGGAAATTCCTTTTCCGTTAATGGGGATATTTCATTCTAACCACTCTTTAAATCCTCACAAGAGGAAAAGCTTTCTTTTGCCCTGCAAAGACTGCCCTGCTATGCTTTTCACCATGTCGACACACTCAAATGATCTTGAAATTGATAATCTCCCCAATCGCCTCACCATTTTAAGAATGTTGATGATTCCATTTGTGGTGCTTTCACTCTACTTCGTTCAACATCCTCAACAAGGAACAGGAACTATTCCCGTTTGGCTTTTGTCACACCTGGCGACTTGGATATTTGTCGCCGCTTCGATTACAGATTTTTTTGATGGCTGGATCGCGCGCAGAAGAAATATCGTGACTGTCTTTGGCTCGTTCCTTGATCCAATCGCAGACAAATTTTTAGTCGTCTCAAGTCTCATTATGCTCGCGGCGATGAATCGCGTGCATCCCGTGGTCGTCATCATTTTAGTCGTCAGAGAAATGTATATGACTTCACTTAGACTTCTCGCCTCTCATGAAGGCCTAAGTATTCCTGTCTCTCAAGGGGGAAAATGGAAAACAGGCTTTCAAATGGTGGCCATTCCCATGCTCATGATTGGTTATGATTGGCTCACCATTCCTTGGTCTCAAGTGGGAACAATTTGTATTTGGATCGCGGGCATCCTCTCGCTTGGATCAGCATTTAGCTACTCTCTTCATATGGTACAATCTCTTAAGCATTCAAGAGAGGAGAGAAAAAAGCGGGCCAAGGAGAGCGTATGAGCGCTCAGTACACGCTCTGCCTGAATGGAAATGATAAAATTCCTTTAAGTGTTCCCGTTGAATTAGAACACATTACCCCGCTCTCTCTGCATTTACCTCAAACCTCACCTCATTGTGAACGATGGGAGATTCATCGCAGCCTCTCTCAATCCCAGATCGATAAGCTTCATGATTTGGCCATAAAGTATAAGTTGGACTTAAATCTCATTCCAGCTCAAGTCAAAAAAATCAAACTTGCGGTTTTTGACATGGACTCAACTCTTATTAATGGTGAAGTGATTGATGAGTTGGCGCGTTTAAAAGGTGTCTCTGAAAAAGTAAAAAGTATTACTGCCAGAGCGATGAATGGTGAGATTGATTTTACTCAATCCCTAAGAGAGCGAGTGGCGCTGCTTAAAGGTCTTCATCGTCATGAACTCTTACAAGTTCATCATCATTTGCCTCTCAATCCCGGTGTGGAGAAGGTCGCGGCTTGTCTTCTAAAAGCAGGTATCCATACAGCGATTGTGACAGGTGGTTTCACTTTTTTTGCTGAAGAGATTAGACAGAAACTTCATTTCAACCAAGCTCATGCCAACACTCTTGCCTTTGATGGAGATCACTTAAGTGGAGAAGTCAAAGGGCATATTATTGATGGGTTCGGTAAAAAAGAAATCATGATCAAGATGGCTTTGGAATTAAACATCTCTCTCAATGAAGTCGCGGCGATTGGAGATGGGGCGAATGATCTTCCAATGATTACTCATGCAGGTCTGGGCATTGCTTATCACGCCAAACCCGTTGTCTCTTCGCAAGCTGCAGTAGCACTCAAATATACTTCGATGACTAGTATCTTGGATATGATGGGTATTGCCCATGGTGTATAAGAATTTAAAAAAAGCTCTCCTCGAAAGAGAGCAAGTACAAATTCTAAAAATCACCCTACAAGAAAAAAAGTTAGCAGATGAATTGTTTTGTTTTCCACAACTCAAAGAGCTTTATCTTGATGCCCCAAATCTTGAGAGCTGGCCTCATGATTTATCTGGATGGAGCCAACTTAAAGTCCTTCAACTTAAAGCTCCCCACTTGAAAGATTCACTTACTACTTTATTTGAGCTTCCAAACTTAGAGAATTTAAAAACAAATGAAACTCCCCTTGAACCCTTGCGCCTCCCCCTTGGGGGCATACGCTCACCAATTCGTTTCCTCACTTTAAAAGAGGCTGGTTTAAAGAATCTTCCCGAAGAATTTGGTGAATTTAAAAATTTAGAAGACCTCTCGCTTGCGAAAAACAAACTCTCCTCGCTTCCGCAAAGTGTGAAATTTCTCTCACAATTGAAGCGATTCAATCTGGATCAAAATGAATTTAAAATTTTTCCAGATCTCTTAGCGAATCTCACCAATCTTAAACATCTCTCGATTGATAATAATCAGTTTTCTCAAGAGGAAAAAGACAGGATTCAGCGCGTTCATCACCTGACACTGAACTGATAAGCTTTTTGTCACCAGTGGTGTCAAAAAGTTAGACACTACCCCCATGGGAAAACATTACCTTAGGGTTCTGAAGAGAACCTAAAGATGGCACAATAATTGAAAGATAACTCTCAATAACGGTTTTGAGTTTCTACTCAAAGGGGAATATATGAAAAAGTTTTTTACCGCAGTTTTAGCCACTTTAACGTTCACCTCAGCTTTTGCAGCTACTTCTGGAACACTCCTTCTTAAAGGCACAGTTCCTCGCCTATTAGATATCACTGTAACAGCGGCTCCAATTGCTGCGACATTGCCTCTTAATACCACTCAGACCAATACACAGGTTGCAGTTGTGAATGAGAAATCTAACTCTAAAACGGGCTATAAGGTCTCAATTTCTTCGGCCAATCTTGGGAAACTTGTGCATGAATCTGTAAGCACAAGTGTTGTGAACTACTCACTTCGCTATAACTCAAGCTCTGTGAATTTAGCGACTGGCCAAACCTTTACTTACTCAGGCGCTGGATCAAACAATAACAACCGTAACGTCGATATCTCGTACACAGGAATAGCTCACGATTTATTGATTGAAGGTGATTACTCAGACACGGTGACATTCACAATCGCCGCTAACTAGACCCCATCCAAGGGCCCTTTAGAGGGCCCTTGTTATTTCTAGACCTTACCCTCTCAATTCAAGCTTTTCTGCTCATTGTCCGACAAGATTGGTATGAAATGGCTTCTCGTATTTCTTATCACTTCAAATGTATTCGCCGCAGACTCCTCAACGCTCTTTTTACGCGCCCGAGTCCCTGCTATTTTTGAGATCAATATCACCTCTAAAGGTGAAATTACCTTTCACTCCAATCAGGCCAAAGGTGGCATTCTTCCTCAAATTGAACGTTCCACAAAAAACGGTCAAGAAATCATCACTGTCACTCACCCTTAAGCCATTTCTTTGCTATGATATGCCTTAAGCAAAGGAGTGTCAGGGATGACGCAAAAACTTTTAATTTTCACTCTCATTTTCATTTTCTGTTCAGGCTTCTCACTGACTCCAATGTCGCATGTCATTGAGTTGAAAAATAATGAAAAGCAAGCGCAGTTTCTTTTAGATAATCCGACCTCAGAGCCCATGGCCGTAGAGGTGAGTCTTCGCGATCGAATTCAAAAAGAGGATGGCAGCGAAGAGACTCCTGTGACAAAGGATCTCACGGCCTATCCCCCTCAACTGATCGTTCCCCCTAAAGAGAAGAGAGCCATTCGTGTGCAGTGGCGAGGAGAGAAACCCAAGCTTGAAAAGTCTTATCGCTTAATTGCAGAACAACTGCCCTTACAAGTTGATGGTAAAGTGAAGAAGGGCTCTGGCATCAAAATGCTTTTGAAATATGTCGCTGCTCTTTATGTTGATCCAGGTGAGACGAGCTCTAAACTTGAAGTTATTAAAATCGAGCCCACAGACAAAGATTTACAAATCACTGTGATCAACAAAGGTTCTCGTCATCAACTCCTCAAAGATCCAGTGCTGGTTTTAAGTCACAAGGATGAAAAAATAAAACTTTCAGAAAATGATCTCAAAGGTCTTGCTGGTGAAAATCTCTTAGCTGGTGCAACTCGAATTTTTAAAATTCCTAGTCAGACTAAGGTGAATTCTAAATTTCAAGGTGTATTGAAAGTTGACTAAGATTTTTCTTCTCTTCATTCTCTGCTCCATTAACGCTTTCGCTCAAGAAGCTCTTAAGCCAATTGTCTTTGCCCAACAGGAATATGAAGCGCCTCTTCCTCTTATTGTGAACGGTAACAACGTCAGTGAAGTAAAGGTTAAAATCAAAAATGAAGAAATTAGTGCGTTCGAGAAAATCTCTTTAGTTGAGGCTCTTAAAAATTCTGTCTCACAGGCAATCTGGAGCAAAATTGAGAAACTGCCGGGTGACTGGATTGAGAAGAGATCTCTCCCACTTGAGATTAACTATAATCCTCAAGAAGCAAATTTAATTTTAACTGTCTCGCAATCAAACACGGCGACAACTCAACTTGAGGCAACTGAAGACCCGAAAAATATTTATGCCTCTCAAGCTCTCATGCCTGCTCCCTTTGGTGGGGCGATTAATTATCGAGTTGAAAAGTCTTGGGGATCGAATCAATTAGGTGGTGAGACATTCTCAACCTACTTCGATTCATTTATCAACATGAAGGGTGTGGTTCTAGAAAATCAATCTTACTATTTTGATAATCAAGGCCAAGTCGGCTGGTTTCGTGGAGATACTCGACTCGTCAAAGACTTTCAAGAAAAGAGAGTGAGACTTCAGGCCGGGGATGTCTATCCACAGGGTTTTGGATTTATGACAGCAAGACCTGTGGGCGGTATTCATGTCGCACGCAATTTCTCCCTCGATCCCTATCGTATTGCGTTTCCTCAAGGTCAAGGACAATTCACGCTTCAAACGCGCTCAAGAGTGAAAACCTATGTCAACGGTGTTCAAATTAAAGACGAATTTTTGCCGGCCGGAAACTATGACTTAAAAGATATCCCACTCATCAATGGCTTAAATACAGTCATCGTTGAGACGACCGATGAGCTTGGCACCAAGAAAATGTATGAGTTTAAACTTCCTACCTCGGTGGGTTTGCTTAAGGCCAAAGAATGGAATTTTTCACTCTCTCATGGAAGACCCTTTAGCGACTCCACTTTTAAGAGAAATTATATCCAATCGGATTTAACAAGTGCTTTTGTTCAGTACGGACTGAATCAATCAGTCTCTTTGGGCGGCTATGGGCAAAAACAAAATAATTTTTCTCTCTCTGGTTTAGAGTCTGGTCTCGCAACCAATGCGGGTAATTTCTTTTTAGGAGCTGCGGCTTCGAGAGATGAAACTCACGCCGCTGGAGCAGGTTCGGCCACTTGGCAGCTCCAAAGTCTTGGCTCACAGCTCTTTAATGCCTATACCATCACCTTAAGGCATGAGCGATACGGAGATGGGTTTCAAAACCAAATGAATGGAGTGACTTCAATTCTTCGCTCACAGTGGCAAGGCAATATAACAATTCCTATTCGAGGGCTTCTGACTGCTTCGTTTGGATCAACCTATGGTGACGTAAGAAATCCGGCACTCGCTGATCGAAAAAGTTGGGACGCCACTTTTAATATTCGCGCCTGGACGAATTTAAATATCAGTATGTTTATGTCTCGCACACGTGATGAAAATAAAAATTGGAATGACGTAGCTTACGCCTTTTTTACCTGGACGTTTGATAATGCAAGCCACTTTGTTTCTGGATTTCATGATGTCGAAAATAAAATCAATCGCCTTACAGCTGTAAGAGATAATCGCAATCGCCTCTACTCTCCAAGACTGACGGCCGTTGCTGAGGAAGGGCCCTCAAAAGATTTAGCTGAAGTGGATGGCTATGTTCCCACTCCCATGGCCGATATTGGGGGAAGAATCACAGGGGCTCAATTTGATAATGCTGGCAAAACTCAAAGTCGAGGTGTGGCAAGATTGGCTTCAGCCTTTGTCTTTGGTTATCAAAACGATCAATGGGGTGCTGGCTTTTCAAGACCAGTCCCCAATAGTTTCGTGTTATTTAAACCGAGTCAAAACTTAAAAAAACAAACCGTGGCTCTTCGCTCGACTTCTCCCTACACAGAAGGACAGTCGGGGCCTCTGGGAGAAATCACATTTACCAATCTTCTGCCTTATCAGTATCGTGAGATTCAACTCGATCCTACGGGTCTAGATGAAGGAACATCGCTTATTCAAGAAAGATTTGTGGTCTATCCCACCTACAGAAGTGCTCACGTGATCAACATTCAAGACAAGGGCTCTGTCGTTCTAACAGGCTTATTAGTCGATACGAAAGGGGTCCCACTTGCTCTCAAGGTGGGTAATGTCTCTGGTAAACCGTTCTTTACCTCTAGAGAAGGTCGATTCTTTATTGAAGGCTTAGAGCCTGGAGTTCATCAATTAACCATTGAAGGACTTGAATCGATTGATCTGGAAGTAGATAAGACGGCTCGTGGAATTAAAGATCTTGGTCGCCTTGAAATGGATCCGGAGGAAGAATGAAAATCTTAATCCTACTCACCTTTTTGCCATTATTGGCTTATGCAGATCCTGATTGTGATTATGAAATCACACTAGGTAACTTTACCGCTGCAATCCAAGATGTCGCTCAAGTGATTCCACAAACTCTCTCCCTCCGTAGAGAGGGAAATTCAAATAATTGTGAAACCTATGAACTCTATTTTGGTAAAGGCCAAGCCAACTCCTATCAAAGAATGGCCTACAGTAATGGATACTCTATTCCGTATAATCTTTATCGAACTGTTTCGTTAGGTACTGTGCTTAAAGATTATGGAGATGCGGGTATAAATGAATTTCTTACCGGCACGGTAATGAGAGACTCAACTGTCAATGCAACCTGGTATGTGGAAGTAAAATCAAAAGATAATATTTTTAATGTTCCTCCTGGCACCTACACTGACACGCTTCCTGTGAGAGCTTATAACTTAAGAAACAGTGGAGTCAGTGATTTTCAAACAGCGCGCTGGATGACTTTAAGTTTTATTATTCCTCGCTATGCTGAAGTGAGCGTTGTGCCAGTCAATGGGCCTCATAACTCAAGTTCAACTGTCTACATTATGGATTTTGGTGAAATGCAGCCACAGCAAGAATTGCAAGCTGATTTAGTGGTCAAGGCCAATGTCCCTTATGGCATGAATATCTCGTCGCAAAATGGCGGTTTTTTACAAAAAACTCCCGCCACGACAAATGTTCCTTACCAAATCAAAGTGGGAAATGGAAATTGGGTCACACCGCCTACATATCCGTATTGGTTAGGGCAAGAGAGCTCTGGGAGTCCGCAAAATGGAAGAAGATATAATTTAAGAGTTAAGCTCGGAAACTTCACAAATTTAGATGATGGTGACTATCAAGAGACAGTCACCATCACTGTTACAGCCTATTAACAAGCAGTCATCTCTTGGCCAGTCCATTTCATTGTCACTTCCCCCTGAGGCAATTTGTCTTCTAGGATGAGACGAGAGAGAGGCCTTGTCACCAATCGATTAAAGACTGAATTGAGAGGACGTGCACCATAGGTCGCATCATAGCCTTGCTCAGTGAGAGTCTTATAAGCACTGGTATCAAGCTTAATCTCAAGTTTCTTCCCTTTTAAGCGATCATTGAGAAGACGTATTTGCTTATCAATCAATTGGCGCATAATCGAATTATCAAGGGCCAAGTATTTTAAAATCGCATCAAAGCGCCCAAGCACCTCTGGCTTAAACTCAGCTTCAGGATTCTTCGAATTTGAAGTCATAAGCAAAATACAGTTTTTAAAACTCACTGTTCTGCCTTTATTATCTGTCAAACGTCCGTCATCAAGAATCTGAAGTAAAATATCAGAAAAATCGGGATGCGCTTTTTCAATCTCATCAAAGAGGATCACGCTATAGGGTTTTCTTCTCACGGCTTCAGTTAACACTCCCCCATCATCGTAGCCAATATATCCTGCCGGAGCTCCAATGAGTTTAGCCACCGAATGCTTCTCAGAGAATTCAGACATATCTAAGCGCACCATTTGCTCTTCATTCTCAAAGAAGAATTGCGCCAAAGCCTTCGCCGTTTCGGTTTTACCCACTCCCGTTGGGCCTAAAAGCATGAATGAGCCCAAAGGGCGATTCTCAGCTGTTAAACCCGCGTGAGAAGCAATGAGACACTCGCTAATCTCTTTGATGGCATCGGGCTGGCCAAAGACTCTCTTCTTTAAAAATTCTTCAAGTTTTAAAATATGTTCTTGTTTAGATTTTAAAATCTTCTCCACCGGAATACCCGTTTGGCGAGAGATCACACTGGCCACATGTTTCTGTCCCAAAACCCAATCCGTTTGAAATTGAGACAGCTGCTTTTCTGCTTCAGGAAGAAGCGAGTATTTAATCTTTGAAGCTTCTTCATAACTCTGATTTCTCTCGGCCACTTCAAGTTCAAACTTCAAGCGATCAATACGGGCCTTAACCTCAGAAACTGTTTTAAGAGCAGAAACTTCTTTCTCCCAAACTTTCTTCTCTTCATTGAATCTCTTTTGAAGAGCTTCAATGTCATTTGAGAGAGTCTTGTTATCTTTCTCAATTTGAGCGAGTACGCGCTTTGAGCGAAGTTCAGCCTCAAGTTCAACGAGCTTGGCTGGCATGGCTTCAGCTGAAAGCTTTAAGGCGCTGGCCGATTCATCAATGAGATCAATCGCCTTATCGGGAAGATTTTTATCAGTGATGTATTGATCAGATAAAAAGACTGCGCCATAAATGGCTTCATCTGAAATTTTTATTCCGTGATGCGCTTCAAGCTTCGCTCTTACCCCCATGAGAATTTCAACTGCGTCTTCTTTAGAAGGCTCTTCCACGGGAACAGGTCTAAAGCGTCGCTCGAGTGCAGGATCTTTTAAAATATATTTTTGAAATTCATCACCAGTTGTCGCTCCAATGCAATGAAGCTCGCCGCGAGCCAGTGCTGGCTTTAAAAGATTAGCCGCATCCATCGCCCCATCGGTGCGTCCTGCACCAATGAGTTGATGAATCTCATCAATAAAGAGGACGGCCTCTCCATTTTGAGATTTGATAAATTTCAATAAATTTTGAATTCTCTCTTCAAAATCCCCTCTGTATTTTGTGCCGGCCATGAGAGAGCCCATCTCAAGGCTATAGACTGTTTTGCCTTTTAGCACATCAGGCACAGCTCCCTTCACGATCTGTTCGGCCAGACCTTCAACGATAGCCGTTTTACCCACACCAGCAGGACCGACGAGGACGGGATTATTCTTGGATCTTCTTCCTAAAATTTCCATCACCGCACGAATCTCTTTAGAGCGGCCGATGACAGGATCAAGTTTGCCGTTTTGGGCCAGCTCATTAAGGTTAATCAAAAAGCTAGGCACTTCACTTTCCTCTTCAGAGTCTTGAAGTTTTGAGTAATCAATTTTGTATTGAGGAAAAATCTGAGGCATAAAGCGCAAGAGATCCTTCTCAGTCACTTCGCCTCGTCCACTTTGCGCGGCTTGGCCTCCGGCCATGGTGAGCCACTCTTGCAGCTTTGCTGTGGGTCTCATGCTTTCGAGATTAACCTGACCGGTTGTGTGCGGAAGTTTAGCAAGACTGGTTTCCACTTCTTTGGAATACTCTTTAAGAGCTTTAGAAGCGTAAGTTGATTTACTTTGAATCAATCCCCATAAGAGATGATCGGCGTGAAGTTCTGTATTTTTACGTTTGAGGGCCTCAGATTGAGCGATATCTAATGCACCCGTGACAACTTGATCAAATTTGTTCATATGCCCTCCTAGAAAAGAATCCTTTCTAAGAGATAAGATGGCAACGATTAGCTAGAAGTCAAGGTTATGGAACTGGAGTTTTTCTTATTACGCAGCGGTAGCCTGTTTTGGCATTTGTATCAGAGCCTTCCTGAAGGCCTATCGCAAAACGGCCGGCGGCTCCTGAAATGCTCCAATCACCACCTTGAACAATCGCATAATCTGCAGAGTCGACATTACTCAAGAAACCCATGCCGTCATAACCCCAGGTCCCACCATCAATTTGAGTCGGTGGACTAGCAGGTGAAACATATTCTGGTAACCCGTACTTTGTTCCTGTTACACCTGCATCAAACTCAAACGGTAAACCCATCGCCAGATGAAAGCGATCAGCGTTTACATTCATATAGTAATCTAAAACAAGGTAACCAAAGCCGTAAGTGAGTTCTATGCCATGTTTGGCAGCATTATCAAAACCGTATGTAATGCCATAAGAATTGAGAGTTGGGTCTGAATCATCTCGACCAGTACCAATAGGGCCTGTAAATGCACAGGAGTAAGAAGTTGGAAGCGTCTGAGCACAATTGTATCGGTCAGCCAGCCATTCGCTCACATTCCCGATATGATTTCTAAGCCCATAGCGACTTTCACAGTATGCAGTTGCACTCGAAGAATTAATTAGCCCTTTGAATCCAGAAGAACTTGTAAATGGAAAAATATCTGAACTTAAAGCTGGAATAGGATCACTAAATGATAATTGAGAGGTCATGTTGGTATTACAAGCAAAAGAGCCTGCGTGATCAGCAGAGTCTTCGACACCTGCTTGAGTTAAACCACCAGGGATAACTGCAGGCCAAGTGGAGGCTGCAACCATTTCACGTCTGACGGGTAATTCAGGAGTATCGCCAGCGAAAGCTCCAGCGCAAGCACTGCCGCTGCAATTCACAGACTGAATTCCACACAACGAATGAGCGACAGAGCGGCTTATCTTCACTAAAGGAGGTAGCTCCGCTAAGTGAGAATTTAGTGAAGCAAGAGGAACAGTATTATCAATTAAAATCCAACTCGCATTATCTGAATATCTGCATTCACCAGTAGATCTTTCATAGTGAATTTTTGAAAGTTGACCTACGGCACTCATTGATCTGGTATTTTCTGTGAAATTAAATGGGCATCCCGCTTCAAACCTATTGATGAACAAATGATCGACCTGGTCGTAATAAAAGACACCTGTATCTAAAATGGCCCCAACTCCTAAATTCAAGCAGCGATAAGTTCCACTAGCTCTATCATGAGTTTGTCCCGTTTCTTCGCAGAATTTTCTGTTCGCCATCCAGCGGTGAACCATAACCATGTTATCTGGAGGTATCACAACTTCTATGATTTGATCGGCAACCGCAGAGGGAGAAACTAACTCGCCCAAAGCCGTTGGAACAATAAAGAGTTTAAAATAATAACGAGTCCCCGCAACAAAACCAGCCCCATCATCAAAAGCAGTAGCTGTGGTGAAGACTTGACTCGTAGAAGATGAAGCTGTGCCTGCGTCCATTAGGGAATTAGAGGGTAGAGTTGAAAAGTCATTAATCGTATTACGATAAATCAAAACTTTATAGGCCGTCGTAGGAGTTCCACCTTCTAATAACGTTAAGGCATCCCAGCCCAATGTGAGTGAAGGAGGGACAATGTTTCCGCTCACAGCATCGCGAATTTCACCAACCATTTTAACATCATTCCAACCATTAAATGTCGCTACAAAATTATACACATTGACCGTTGTCGTTTTCGTCACATCATTGGCAACTGTTCCATCAGAAATTTTCATCGTCACAGTCGATGAACCTCTAATTCCTGGGGTCACGGCTAATGTAAAGTCATCATCTGCAGGGTCATTCGATCCATCATAGGTAATTGTATAAACGCAGGATGTACTGCTACAGGCCCCAGGAGTGATCGTAATTCCTCCGCCAGCAGTTGAGAGAACCGCTGAAGTTAAGTTCACGACTGTGCCAGATGTCGACGTTAATGTGAGGGTTAATGATTGCCCACCACCAGTGACCGCAGCCCAGTCATTAGATCCCGGTGTCGCTCTGAATGTTAAATTCTTCGCGGCAGCTCCAAGTTGGAATGCAAGAGATGTTGCAGGATCTTGACTAAAAGATGGTGCATTATCGACGTTATTCACTCCAGTGAAGCTAAAACTAAATGGTGTTGTCGTAAAACCATCATTTAATGTCAGACCGATATTAATAGGTGTCGTACCTACATAACCAGAGACAGGAGTGAAGCTTAAATAAAATGTTTGAGCATCTGCATCGATTGTACTTGAATCAAGAGTTAATGGAGTCACGCTACTCAGTGTACCAAGAGTTGTAGTCCCTCTTTTCACTTGAATATTACCTGGAGGAAGAGCGGCAAGGTTATCAGAAGTGGCAAGCAAAGTAAGAGTTTGAGAATTTTCATACCCTCCTCCGCCTTCTCCAACTTTAAGAGTGCGAGCAGACAAAACAGTACTCTCCTGCAAAGCGATTGGAACTGTGGAGTAGCCATCAATATGTGTTCCAGTAATAAATATAGGCGCATCATTTGAAGATGAGATGGACATTGTAACAGTCACAATATTTGAAGCCGCACTTTTTGAATCACGTGCTAAATATTTAAAAGTAATGGATCCGTTAAAATCCGCATCTGGAGTGAAGTTACACAACAAATTCGCTCCATTTGTGCAGCTGAAAGCTCCGGCCGTACCAGGGAAGTAACTGGTAGGAATGTACTCATATGTAACCGAGTCACCATCAAGATCTGTGGCATTCGTTAAAATACGGTCATTGCCCCCGGCCGTCCCAATCGTCATCGCAGCTGCGCCTTCGGCGATAGAGGCAAGCACTAAAGGCGACGAGCCACCGATGGTAGGGTTGAAGTTTCTCGCCAAAATTGTAACAGGTACTCTTTTGACTGTGACATTAAGTAAATCAGCTGCAAGCCACTCATCCGCTTCATCGATCTGACCGTCGATGTCATTATCGACACCGTCAATACCAGTGACATCGCAATTGGAGCTTTCACACATTCTAAAAATAACAAATGCCTCACCCGTGCAATCATCAAGAGGGCAAGCCAAAAGGTTTGCAGTTGCAGTAAAAGTGGCCAGGGTGACATTTAAGTTATCATTCTCACTCGCAATCTGTGTACAAGTCGATCCAAAAGCAATGGCTCCAGACGGAGTGACCACTTTTGTTGCGGCTTCTGCACTCATGACACCATCGGGGTCAACGACATCTACACAGAGATAGATCGGGTTAGCTTCACCTGTACTTTGCCTTTGAGCAAGCGCAGAGAATGAGATGGCGGTATTTTCGTAAACACTAATAGCACTTGCAGTAGAAATAAGAGGAAGATCCAAGCCATCATCAGAAATTGTAACGGAAACAGTGATGGCCGTTCCACATCGAGAGGCACCGGATTCTGTATTACAAATTTTGTAAGCAAATGAATCTGATCCGACATAGTTTGCGTTTGGTGTATAAACACATGAGCGCAACGCCGTTCCTACTCCCGTGCCTGTGTCATCCACAGCTCTGTCTGCACATGCCGTAATTTTTCCCTTCGATGGAGCTGAAGAGATAAACCAGTAAAGAGATCCAGTCGCATCAGTCGTTGCATCGGGAAGAGTAAAACTTGCGGCCACATCTTCGACGACGGCCAAAGTGGTGAGTGTAGATGAGAGCGTGATGGCCGGATTAGCAGACACACATCCAAGCACATCATTATTAAATTCAGTCCCACTTCCACAGCCTTGAATAGCTTCAGGCTTAGGCACACAAGCCCAAGCAGAAATGAGTAGAATGAATAAAAGTACTTTTGTGGACATAGTCCTCCCCACATCCTTCTCGGTGTGGAATTGTCAGTTCTTGAAAGCCAAATGCTTGATTTGATTATACAGGTATTGCGGAGTTTTATATTTATCCAACCACTTAGCCATTACTCGACTAGACTAGTGTGCCACTATTCTGGGGAAATAAGACGTATTCGACGGTAACCCTCGAGACTTTTGTCAGTTTCAAACTCAATCAGGCAGCCGGCCAGGAGGGCTTCAATAGATTTTTTTTCGCTCTTAGAATTGAGCTTAAAAGGAAGCTGAAATTTTTCTAATTTCAAATTCTCATCGTTTAAACAGACTACCCATTCATGAGAAAATTTAGTTTTGGGCATGACTCTCACAATTCGCGCTTCGCTATTTTTGTGATTTACTTTTTTTCTCTCAAACATAAAAACTGTGAGCGGTAAATTTCTTCGGTCACGATGGGCCAGTTGTGTGAGTCTTTCAACTTCCTCATTATGTCGAACACTGATAAATTGATGACACCAATCTTCACTTCCATTCATGGGGCATTTTGAATTTCCAAGACAAGGGTACTGAATCTCCCAATTGAGCTTTAGCATTTCTTCTCGAAACTCGAGCGCCATTTGAAAAACTTCTTTTGTCCCCGGCTCAATCAGCCATACATATTGCGGATTATTTTCTTTGATATATTTTAAACCCGCCTCCACGCCCATTTCATTCAAGGAGTGTCCAAAAAGAAGCAGCTTTGGTTTTGCAGCATCAGTGACTTTGAACTGAGCCTCAATACCATAGAGCCCACTCATAAGCTTCTTCGCCTGCTCGCGCATAAGCGCTGAACTCTCAAGCATCACACTTTCCCCACCGATTAATTCTTTCCAAGCCAGACTAAACGTCCCTGGGCCCGCTCCCACATCAATGAGTTGCACATTTTTCAATTCTTCCCTCTTTTCAATCGAGAGAAAATTCATCACAGCTTCAAGTTTGGGAATATTGGTCGTGAGATAAAATGCAGTATAAGCGGAAACGAGTCTTGGATCTTTTAAGTATTGATCGATCTTGTGGCGCTCAGTTGTGAAGGCTGTTGAGATCTCCCCAATCGCCTTTACCAAATCGGCTTCTGAAGCAAATTGGTAAAGGAGATGAGGATAGAGATCAGAGAGTTTCAATCTAGCGATTTAATTTTTTATTCAGCTCACCAGTATAGATTTGGCGTGGACGACAAATCTTAAAGCCTGGCTGCTCAATCATTTCTTTCCACTGGGCCATCCAGCCTGGAAGACGACCGAGAGCAAACATGACGGTGAACATATTGGTAGGAATACCAAGAGCGCGATAGATAATTCCTGAGTAAAAATCGACGTTAGGATAAAGCTTTCTCTCTACAAAGTAGGGATCTTGAAGAGCGACTTCTTCTAAGCCTCTGGCGATATCAAGCAGTGGATCTTTCACTCCAAGTTTTGCAAGAACAGAGTCACAAGCTTTCTTGATGATTTTAGCACGTGGATCAAAGTTTTTATAAACACGATGACCGAAACCCATCAAACGAGAGGAGCTGTTTTTATCTTTTACACGAGTGAGGAATTCCTTATACCCAATTCCTTCTTTATGAATCTCTTCAAGCATCTCTAATACAGCTTGGTTCGCTCCCCCATGAAGAGGGCCCCAAAGAGCATCAACTCCCGCTGATACAGTGGCAAATGGATTCGCTTTTGACGATCCCACCATTCTCACAGTTGAAGTTGAGCAGTTCTGCTCATGATCCACATGAAGAATCAAAAGAATATCAAGCGCCTTAGCCACTTCTTTATCCACTTCTTTGCCGGTCATCATATGAATAAAGTCTGAGCAGTAATCAAGCTTTGGATCAGACTTAATCGCTGATTGACCTTGAGAGTGACGATAAGCACTCGTCGCTAACACTTTTAATTGTCCCATCAACTGCAAGATGACATCACTTCTTTGCGCTTCAGTTAAATCCTGGACTAAAAGGTCTGGATAAAAAGCCGAGAGCGCAGAAAGATTTGAGGAGAGCACTCCCATAGGGTGCGCATCTTTAGGAAACGCTTTAATCATTGTCTCTATGGCCGCTGGAATTTTTGAATGCTCCGCGATTTTGGCTTCGAAACTTTTGAGTTCATCTGCCGTTGGCACTTTGCCAGTAATCACTAAAGAGGAGACTTCAGTGAATGTGCTTTTTTCTGCCAGCTCTTCAATCTCATAGCCGCGATATTTTAAAATACCCTTTTCTCCATCGAGAAAAGTGATCGCTGAGGTACAAGCACCAGTGTTCATATAACCACTATCAATTGTGACATATCCACTCTCAGCTCTCAGCTTGGTGATATCGATCGCTTTTTCACCTTCTGTCCCAGTAAAAACTGGAAGCTCGATTGTTTTATCGCCCAGAGTGAGCTTTGCTTTTTCAGACATAACGACTCCTCAAAATTGTGCAGAGATATTTTTGCGATCTTACTCTGCTGCAAAAGTATTGTTAAATAGTTTTGCCTACTTAACGGTTAAGTGGAGCCAAAATGTGAGTAGAAAAATCTTGGACTAGGGTCGAAAAGTAACCAAAAAGCTCTCCTATGGTGCCATCTTGGCCCTTTTAGAGGGAGCATCCGGTCTCCCACTGTTAGGTAAGCAAGGCTGATGCCGAGTTTATCTGACTCATTTCAACGGGTTTTCGCTGCGTCATTTCTATTTTCTGCAATTGCAAGAAGTTGGCACTCCTGTTGCTAAGTACTCATTAACAGCAACCAAGAAGGTTGAGGACACTTAACTGGGAGACCAAAATGCCTAGAACTTCACATCGTTTTATTTTCCGCCTACTTCTCGCCCAGATGGCTTTGGCCTTAGTCCTATCCCTTCCCGTCGATGCTCAAGCGCAAAGAGGTGACCGTGGTCAGGGTTATGGTTATGGTCAAGGTAATTCTGGAGATTACGGCTACGGTCAGGGTAACAGCTCAGGCTGGGACTACAGTGACCAAGGTGGCTACAACCAAGGCCCAATCGGACAAGGTCGCATTGTTCGCTTACCAATTAATCGCACTCTCTACAGCCGTTCAACTTTAAGTATTGAGCAGGAGCTTCGTCTTCCTTACGGAGCCACTCTTCTCTCTCTCAGTGTAACGGCTCAGGCCCTCACTCGAATGGGAGCTTCAATCCAACTTTTAGAAGATGGCCGAAGCTCAGGTTACCCGACTCAACTCTCAAGCTACTCGGCTCAAGTTCCACTTCTTCTTCCTTACGGCAGAAACATGGGACGCTTAGAAATCTTGGCGCAAGGAGATATCTTTGTTCAAGAAATCGTGGCCGAAATTGAAGACTCCTATAATCCAGGACCGGGCCCAGGCCCTGGCCCCATCGGCAGAGACCGTGTTGAGCTTTTTGTTAACCAGCGCATTCTAGGATCTGGAACACTTCACATCCTTCAGATCGCTCAACAACAAAGAGAGCAAATTCAAGGCATGGATCTCTTAAGAGTGGTTGTTCAGGGACGCTCGATCGGAAGATTCGCTGCTCAAGCTCGCTTAATCATCAATGGCCAGCCAGTCAGTGAATTTAAAAGCCTTGATGGCGGCATGACTCCATTTCCAGTCGATCGTATTCTTGGTGGCCGCTCAGAAATTGGAAGAGAGATCCGTCAATTGCAACTCGAAGTGCGCGGTGATGCGATGATTGATTCTATGACTCTTCGTTTGGATAACTCAGGTGGCTACAATCCAGGTCCAGGACCAGGCCCCATTCCTTCACGTGACCTACGCCTGAGCCCTATGAGAGATTTTAACGGGAGAATTTCTCAAAGCTTGATGTCAGCTTTAAGCCTTCCTTCTCAGTACTCCGACCGTCTGGTTTCTGCGATCACTATCGATGCGACAAGCTTTGATCGTGGAGGAATGGCCCTAGTCGATACTGGCAGAGGCCCAATCCAGCAGATTAGTGTGAACCGCTACTCAGCTCCCGTTCGTGTACAGCTTCCTCGTCCGATTCCGCTTCGTGATGTAGGTATCAACATGACTGGCCAGATCCGCATAGAAACAATCGTTATTGAATTCCAGTACTAAACCCCCTCAGATGGCTCCTTCGGGAGCCATCTCTTTTTTATATCTTCACCATCCCTCTCTTCTATTTTCCAGATATATCGAAAAGTCATAAAAAGAGCTCAACAAACTTAAACCCGAGCATTTTTATGAAATACTTTTTCTTCTTTCTTCTCACTCTTTCTTCGGCCTTCGCTTCTGAGAATATGAAGCTTGAAGTCATCGACACCCAAATCGGAATCAATGATTACGCTGACCGCCCTACACTGTGCCTGATCGTGGCCCGTGATGTTGAAACAGGAAAGCTCGTGGGCTTAGTCGAAGATATTTATGACTGCTTTTGGACACGTAAAGCTCGCCACCTATCAAACAATTCCCTTGAGCTTCCACGTCGTGATTTCTCTGCATTTAAGAGTGAAGAGATGCTTCAACATTTACAAGGTTTCGATTCACAGTTAGAGTTTCTCTGGTCAAACAATGACTAAGGATAACTCATGGAACTACCCTCTCTTACAGAGGGCGTGATTCTCAAGCGCTACAAAAGATTTTTTGCCGACATTCAACTTCCAAGTGGCGAAGTCGTAGTCGCGCATGTTCCCAACACGGGCAGTATGAAAACCTGCTGGAGTCCCGGCTGGAAGGCCTTAATCTCTCCAGCGACTAATCCTGAAAGAAAATTAAAATGGACTCTTGAGCTCCTCTCACCCGGCAAAGACTTCATCATGGTCAATACGGCCAATGCCAATAAACTCGCGCAAGAAGCCCTTGAAGAAAAAAGACTCGCTCCCTTTGCAGATTATCCAATAGTGACGGCTGAGCAAAAAATTTTAGACAGCCGCTTTGATTTTCATCTCACAGGCCTTAAGGGCCAGCCCGACTGTTGGGTTGAGGTGAAAAACGTCACGCTTCTGGAAAATCCTCCACAAGCAAGTTTCCCCGATGCAGTCAGCACACGGGGCCAGAAACATCTAAGAGATCTCATCACTCTTAAGCAGCAAGGCCATCGAGCGGCCATGCTTTATGTCGTCTCACGCTCTGATGCAGAAAGTTTTACGAGTGCGGGACACATTGATCCCGACTACGCCCAAGCTTTGAAAGAAGCCTATCGCGCGGGTGTTGAAATTTACGCCTTTAAAGTGGAAAAGAATGGCCAGCATCTCATTTTAAAAACACCTCTTCCGATCGAGGGTCTCTCATGAGGCCCAATCAATTTTGGCTTGATCTCTCAAAAGGCACTCTTAGAGTCTGGATTGATGAAAAGTTGCAACTCGCCCAAGCCAAAGGCAATGTCTCTCAACGAGTCGGGTTCTATCGAGACACTCCTCTCTTTTATCTACCGGAAGCCTCTGCAAAGCCCATGGGTTGGATCTCTTACTCTTGGGAAGATCTCCAAGGTAAATTTAATTTAGAGAAAGACTTTTGGATGGGACTTGAAGCGGCAAGACTTACGTACATTAATGAGCGACCAGAAAAATTTCTCGCTCCTCTCTCCTTAGAATTTCCACTTGCTAGTGATGTGGTTTTCTTTGGCGGCACATTCGATCCTTGGCATCAGGGACATCGGGCCTGCCTTGAGAAAGTTCCACAAAATCTCCCCCTTATTATTTGTCCCGATCGCAATCCTCAAAAACCTCTGAAAAGAGACGAGGATGTTTTTACTTTTTTCAACCAACTTAAAACTCAGATCCAAAAATCCGGTCGAGAAAAACTGCATATTCATCCAGGATTTCTTCTGCAAACAGAGCTCAACCCAACAGTGCGCTGGGTTCTTCGATTAAAGCATCATCGCCCCGATCTTCGCGTTCATCTTTTAATGGGGCACGATAGCTTTAAATCGCTTCCTACTTGGATCCAAGCGGCTGACCTTATGAAACTCATTTCGGGACTTATGGTCGTCTCTAGGCTTGAAGAAGACTCTCAGCATGCAATCGATTCAAAATGGGCCCTGGATCAGAATCCAAATTTAGAGATCAAGTTTATGGGCCATCATGATTTTGAGGATATTTCTTCAACTAATCTCAGGAAATAAAAAAGGGCCCCTTTCGAGGCCCTTCTTTTTTAAATAATCTTTAAGAGAGCAGATTACCAGTAGTACCAACCGCATACGTAGTTGAATCCACAGTTGTAGCCATAGTAGCCCCAAGCATCGTAGTTCCATCCACAAACGTTCTGGTAGCCGCACTGATAAGATGATTGTGGGCAATTCTCAGTACAAGCAGGGCCGCTTGAACCAGAGAAGGCACCAAGAACCAAAGCAACAGCAATTGCGATGCCGATCCATTGGAAGATTGAAGCTCCGCCTACCCAGCTAGCGCCTTCTGAGCGAGAGCGATTAGCGATATCAACGATAACGTTTTGAGCCGCATCGGAATCAAGCTTCTGAGCATCAATAATGGCGTAAGCTTGAGCGAGTTCAGCCTTAAGGCCTGCATCTTTCACTTCAGCAAGAGTTGCTTGGATCATTTCTTTGTTTGAAAGGCCTTGAGCTTTTAAGATTTGAAGTTGTTCACGGAACTTATTAATCGCCGCTTGGTGAAATGCAGGATCTTTCTGGTTCCACTCCACGTTAAGTGTATAATTTAATTCGCTGATAGCTTGCTTAAGACCAACAGTAGCACCTGTTGATGCTGTAGCAGTTCCTAAAAACGCAAAAGCGAGAATAAGAGTAATAATGCTCTTCATTTGAACCTCCAAAAGGATTAGTAAACGTCTGCCGTTTTCTAGCCCTGACTGGATGAGTCGTCAATCCTATAATCAGATGGTCATAAAAAAAAAAGGGAAGCCAATGGCTTCCCTCTTTATCTTAGCGAATAATCTGCTTAACAGACTAGTAGCATACTCTCTCGTAACCACAGTCAGAGTACCAGTAGTAGCCCCAGCTGTCGTAGTAATCGTAACATACGTACTCATTGTAACAAGAAGATCCACCGCCGTTGCTTGAAGAACCGCCGCCAGCAGCTGCTCCAGCGATAACTGCAACGAGGATCAACACGATAAGAGCGCCGTAAAGAACGCCATCACCAGACCATGAAGCACCCATGTTGTAGTTCTTAGCAATTGTATCGTTGATCATCTTACGAGCTTCAGAAGCTGAAAGCTTGTTGATCTGAACAAGAGCCATAACGTTTTTAACTTCAGACTTCAAAGCAGCATCTTTAATGTTTGCAGAAGCGAAATCCATCAATTCAGCATTTGTCATGCCAGCAGCTTGAAGCTCAGCCACTTTATCAGTGAACTTCTTCATTTGTGCTTCGTAGAAAGCGCGATCTTTTTGATCCCACTCAACATTCAATGAATAGCTAAGATCATCGAAAGCAGCTTTAAGGTTGTTGTTTGTTACAGCGTTCGCCTGAACTGTGATGAAAGCGAAAGCCAAGAAACTTACTAATAAATTCTTGAACATGGATTCCTCCGGGTTGGTTAATAAAAAAACTCTTTTAAAAAACTTGAATCGTTTCTATCTCTCAAAAGCAAGGCACGGCAATAATAAAAAGCTTACTGGTAAAATCTACAGAGGTGCCAGGATGACACCATTAAATTATTAAATTCCTCTAGCGTTATAGCGCTGAAGAATTTTTAATTTATCCACGAAAGGAAGCTCACACTTCTCTTCACATGTCTTTAGGATTCCCTCAATTAACTGCTTTCTAATGCTTGAATTTGTGTCAATTTTTTCTCTTAAGCTATAAACAAATTCAGGGGAACTATCATCCCCAACAATTGTTTTTAGATCCCACAACATGCCAAAGACGAAGTCACTATTAGCGTAGTCAGTGGTTTCAAACTGCACCGAGTACTGTTGCTTGCGAGTAGCTTTCTTACCGTTGAAGGTGTTGTAAGTCTTAATCCGCGTGGCCAAATTGGGACTATTTGCGATCTCTCCAGCAAAATAATCCGCCATCCCTTCAATTACAGCTGTTGAGTGTGACAGAACGAGGTGATCAGAGAGGGCGACGTGAGAGAATTCATGATAAATAATTTCCGGAACCAAAGCTGTATCAAGCCAAAACCATTTGCGTGAGAAAGCCCTCGAGAGAGGATCAGCAAACTGATAGACCGCTTCTAGCATGATGCTAGTGCCTGCCACTCGAATGAGATTTTCCCAGCCAAAAAAATCTTGTGAAGCTGGACTTGGATTGGTTTGAGACTGAACGAGTTGAGCCAAAAATCTTTGAAGTGTGCTCATGTGCATTTGCTGTCTAAATGAAGCAAGGACGCTGCCCCACTCACCCATCGCATCGCCTTTAATCTTCAAATCTTTAATATTCACTTTCTTTACAGGTCTAAACCAGATCTCCATGTTCCATGGCTTAATGCCTCTTCCGGCAAGGCCTTCGCCTGCTGGAATGGTGAGAGCATTATTGAATTGGGGATCAAGAGCATCATTGGCGTAGTGACCAAGTTCATTAAATTGATTTTTTATATCCACACGGATGACGAGCTTTGGAAGATTGGCCACATAAGTAGACTTCATCTTGTTTACATACCAATCACGAGCCAAATTCAAGTGGTAATAAGTCGTAGCGGCTCTTAAGACCAACTCTTCATCTTCATTGGTTAAACTAATTGCTTCATCATTTTTTCCCTGAACGACCTTAAAGAACTGCCCGTCAAAGGTTGTATCAGAAATCAGGTATGGAAGCTCCACAGAGCTAATTCTAGCCTTAAAGCTTGCATCTCTAAGGACAATATTCGCCTTGATGGGTTGGGCGACTTGCGCCCAAATCATTGTGGGCAGAAGAAGCATGAATGTAAAAAGCGTCTTCATAATATTCCCTTTAGAACAAACTATCTTGGTCATCTGGTGCTGCATCTCTGGTCAAAGCCTCAATCGCAGTGATTGCTAGTGCAGGTAAGAATCCATATGGAGGTGGAACAACTACACTTAGTACTCCACCGAACATACGTACCCAGACAGCTGCTTTATCCCAGAATGATTTTTTTGGATTCCAAATTTCTTCAAGCTTGGCCACTTGATCAAGCTCTACCGCCGTGACAATTCCTGCTTCATAAGCCGCGGCCATAAGATCGGTGTAACTAGGCTGGCGGCCTAGAAAGTAATTATTTGTAGAAAGAAGCTTCATCTCTTTACGAAGGACACGTATAGCGAAACGGAATCTTTCCATCGGATCAAGAGTTAAAGTTTCTTGAACTTGATTTTCGTCATCGTATACAAGGATTTCAATTCTTGGACTCTCTAAACGATCTTTCAGTTTTTTGATAACATTGCCCATTAACGTAATTTGAACGGGAGAATAGTAGAAATAGAGCTTCTGACGATGAGACATCTTGAGTTTTCCAGCTTTAGATGCAACAAAATCTGATCTCTCGTCTGGAAGCGGAATAGGAAACTGTGATCTTAGGAAGTTTCTCTTTGAAACATATTCTGCTAAAGAAATTTCCCAAGAGCTAATGTCATCATCCATCGCTTCCCATAGCTCGCTGGCCGCTCTCTCTGTGATAAGATTTTCTTTAAGACCCTGATCAATCTTTCTTCTTAGAGTTTTAGTTGTAAAATTCTTATCATCACGACGATAAGATGAGAGTAGTTCTTTAAAATTCTCATGAAGACACTTTCCGCGACTGCGCTTCAAAGAAAATTCTTTGATCGCCTTCATATCTGCAGAGACTTCAGTTGAAGGTAAGTTCAATTCGTCATTTGTGTTGAGATCTACATCTTTCATCACCCAAAGAGCACGGAGATAAAGATTAAGCATGACGTCATCAATGATGCCTTGATGGCGAATGGCATTGAGAAATAATTCTTTGTCACCTTGATACTCAGGGAATTGATTTATTTTTTCATTTACAGCAGAAACAATATTAAATGCGCAGGCTTCACCCTTTTGGGTTGAAATAATATCCTTATAAACCTGTTCAAGAGATTCTCTGGTTGAGCCAATTCGTTCAATTTTCTTAACCGTGCGGCTACCAAGAATATAAGAGCTACCCTCTCTATCGTTAAGTAAAGGGTGAATGCCCGCGTGGACAAAACTGCTTGTGAGCAATATGAGAAGCGCAAGATAGCGCACGGGGGACTCCTTCAATTGAGTTCCCTTGGATACTAGCTTGATTTCACATTGAGGGGGGGTAAGCCTGTAAAAAAGAAAGGGAGGTTTTTAGACCTCCCCCCTGTCTCGAAGCCTTTGGGCACCAGTTCCTTTAACCATCAGCTTCGATAGC
>JAIEMA010000019.1 GCA_019752535.1 Bacteriovoracaceae bacterium | reverse complement strand
AGGAAATATCGCTTATAGATGGAGTGCAACGAACCCTCAACCTTTTAGCTATAAGTCTCCAAGCTTTGAAGAACTCAAGGCGATGGATTCAAATCGTTTAAATGAACTCTCACCCTCTGAGAAATTCGATATTTATAATGGCAATTATCGCTACCTTTTGACTAAGAAAGTTCTTAAGAGTGTTTCTCCCAAAGAGGAGGAGTGGCATGGAATTTGTCATGGCTATACTGCCGTCTCCATGAATTATCCAGAGCCTAAGACGGTAGAACTTACTAACAAAGATGGAATTTCTTTGAAGTTTTACTCAAGCGACGTTCAGGCCCTTATGAGTTATTTCTATGCCAAGGTGGCTTCAGCCAGAACACGATTGGTTGGTTCCCGCTGTAATTCAAACCCCGATAGGGCCGATGAGACTCGAAACCGCTCGTCATGCTGGGATATGAATCCCGGAGCCTTTCACATTATTGTGGCCAACCGACTCGGTCTTCAGGGCAAGAGCTTTATAGCTGACGTCAACCGCTTCAGAGAGATTTTGAATCATGTGGCCGTCTCATATGAGTCCGAAATCTTAGCGACTGGAGAAGCCGCAGAGTATTCTTCGCCAGGGACCAAGTCCAGGGCTCTCATTGAAACGACTATTAAATATGCTGGAGCGATTTCACCCAAAATTGACCCAGTCATAGGAAGTCCCGAAGCGGAGTATATGGATAGTCGCTTACGCTATTGGTTGGATCTCGATAGTAATGGCAAAATACTTGGTGGTGAGTGGAATGATGGTCATCAACCAGATTTTGTTTGGATCCAAGACAAGGTCGAGTTCTTTGGAAATTGGTCAAAATTGTCTGACATATACCAGCCAGTAGATATGTAAAAAATACATTTTCTGTTTCTCAGATTTGTTGAGATTGTTTAGTTTTTACAAAAAATTTTCAAACCCTTGCACAACGCTTCATTAACTAGTACATACCACGCCCATCTATCTTTGTTTTTTCAATTTGTAATGTAAGGACCCATCATATGTGGACTAAATGGTTAAAGAGCTCTTTTATACTTGGACTTGTGATTATTGGGGTAAGAGCGTTTGCGGCAACTGAGGTCACTCTTCCTCAATTGAGACAAGAAGCGCTTAGTTCAAATTATGACGTTCAAATTCAGTATGAAAGATACTATCAGGCTCAAAGAAATATCTCAGTTGCTCGTGGTGAGTTTTTACCTGGAATAAGCATCCAACTTGTCAATGTCAACGCTACATTTGCCATTCTTCAATCCGTTGTACCTACTCCTTCTGACTGGTTTAAATACCAGGGCAGCAAAGAGCTTGCGATGGCCGAAAAGTACACAACTCTTGGAATCAAGCTCAATATTCTTCAAGGTTTAACTTCGAACTACATCACTTTGAAGTATTACGAGATGCTACTCGCTTCTATGCGTGAGCAAGAGAAACTTTTGAAAGAAGTTTATGATTCAAATCTTGCTCAGAATACAATGGGTGCTGATAATGCAAATGATTTGTATCTTTCTCAGAGACAACTTTTGCAGCAGCAACAGGATATTTACGCTCTTGAGACATTAAATATAATTGAAAGACAAGCGATGCTTATCGCTCTTGGGAAAAATAGCTCAGAGGAGTTAATCCTCGGTGACCTCCCTCAGGATGACTTCCAGTCATTGCCAGACACTAAAGAAGAAGCTTCTGTAATCGCTCTTAGAAATTCAAATGAATTGATCAGCAACACTTATCAATATCAAGCCGCTCAATTTATGGTGAGCGCAGCTCGATGGTCACTCGTGAGTTTTAGTGGAATTGGTTTTGACTATGCTGCAAGAGTGTCTATCGAAAAATCAAAAGCTAAAGTAATTAAGCTTCAAGGTGAGCAGTTAAGTTTAAAAATTCAAAACCAAATCTACTCTCTCTATCGTCAGATTTCTGTGTTGGATCAACGCTTAGCTCTTCAAGAAAGCATCTTAGCTTCAACCCAAGAGACTCAAGCTCGCCAAGAAGATTTGTTCTCAAATCGATTGATTAGCTTATCAACTCTTAATGATTCTAAAATTAATACTATTTCAGAGCAAAGAACTTTGACGAAATTACAACTTGAGCGCGAAGTGAAAATTGTAGAGCTCAAGAGACTTTTAAGCCTTGATACTGCTGTGGGTTCATCTGATTTCCCAAGAGCTGACGAATTCACTATCAACTCAAGACTTTCGAGAACGAGATTTGGATCAAAGCTTGTTGTGTTGAGTTTAGATGCTCCAAACGATGCTCTCTCAAATGTTTACAGTGTTACCTACAGTGTGGATGGAATGAACTCACCTTATAGAGTTTTGAAGAGCGATAACGGTTTTCAATACATGTTTTCTGCTAAGAATGCTGGAACATACAATGTGAATGTAGTCATACTCTCGCTTTTGGGTGAGACAATTGAATTATCGACAACTGTCGTTGTTCAATAGTTAAGGAATTTGAATGAAACAGATGATTAATATTCTTCTCGCAGCCTTGTTGGCGACATTCAGGATTTCTGCCTGGGCCCATCAAGATATTAAGGTTGAAGCCAATAAGGTTTTCACTGTCAATCAATCTGACATTGATCTTGCGACTCTTAAGGATCGTGTAATTAATGATCAATTAGATATTGAGATTTCGTATCAGCGTCTTGTACAGGCACAAAAAAGAATTGCAGAGGCAAGAGCTCAGTACTTTCCTTATGGATTAGGGACGATTGCTGCCTTTTATTTCTTAAATGCTTGGAGCCCATTACTTCTTGTTGAGTTAGTGACGAGCTTGCCTTCAAAGATTTATCAAGTTCAGTCAGAGAAGAATATGCGTACGGCTCAGTATTATTCTCATCAAGCAGTTAAAGAGAATATTAAAAACCAGGTTGCTACACTTTATTATTCAATGCTTAAGGAAGAGACGGGTCTCTTCTTAGCTGGTCTTGAAGTAAAACTTTTAGAAGATCTTTTGAAAGTTTACGAGGACCAACTCGCTGTAGGAATGGTCACCTTAGATGAAGTCAAAAAAGTAGAATACCGTCTTTTGGATTTAAGAGATATCGTACTTCGTTTCGAAGGTTATCTTGCAGAGGAAAAAGCGGCATTCAATTTATTGATGGGAGCGGGTCCTGAAGCAGAATTTAACTTAAAGCCCGTGACTCCTTTTTTAGCATCAAACTCTTTGCGCCTCTCATCTGAAGAGATTGTTCAAGGTGCCTTTGATCGTGCTCCGGAGATCACTGCAGCTCAGTATCGAATTCAAGCAGCTCGTAGATCTAAGTCATCTGTAAAGTGGTCTATCCTTTCATTTAGCGGCATTGGATTTGGATATTACGCTCGAATTCAAGTGGCGGGATCAAAAGTTGAGCAGGCTTCAATTGAAAAATCACTGACTGAAGCAAACATTAAGTCTGCTGCAATGATTGGGTATACAAAATATAATAGATCATTGGGCCATTTCCTCAATGAAGTCACTTCTCTTAATGCCACAGAAGTCTTTCTCAATGGCGAAAGAGAAATGTATGACACAGGTGTCACCTCTCTGGATCGTCTTGTAGAAGTTGAATTGCTTTACTTGAAAGATTTTAGTGAGTGGGCAATCTCTCATTACGATGCACTTATTCGCTTAGATGATTTATCAAGAGTTTACTTAGGAAATTTAGAAATTAATCAACTTAATACGGTCCATTAAGGGAGCCTTTTATATGTTACGTTTATTTGTCAGCCTCTTTTTTGTCTTTGCTTTAAATTTAAATGCAAAGGCTCAGACATGTGATGTTCCAGTTTGTGACATCGCAGCCCAGATCACTGATCTTAAAGCTAAGAATGGTGATCAGCGTGGGATGTACGCAATCAATCTCAAGGCTCAATACAAAGACTCTCAAGACGTAGCTGTTCTTGAGAACCTTAGAGCCCTTGGTCTTGAAATGAAGTCACTCTTCATTAATTTAAAAGATGAAGATTGGGTTGTGAGAGCTGCGAGCGATCTTGTTAATACTGTCGTTTTAAACTTAGCGAAGTATTCTTCAGTCAATGGCTCTGAGCTTGTAAAATATTACCGCGAACTTGATGGCCAGGCTTCTCGCTACGCTTTGATTTTGTACTGGCAAAACCAGTTAGTGAATATTGAGAACGTATCCGAGCTTAACTCTTTGATCAATTTTGCAAGTGGCGCTCGTGAGCGTTCAACTGAAGTCAATGATGAGGACTGGGTTTCTCGTGCAGCAACAAGTTTAATCACAGAGATTACAATTAAATTAACTGCTCTCGATCCAGCGCACGAAGGTCTTTATAACGTTAAAATGACTGAGGCCAGCCGTGCACTCGGTACTTTGGATTTTGATAAGATGGCCGTTCTTGATTCTAGTTCGAACAAGAATCTTATGATCGTTTTGATTAACTCTCGCCTACGCGTCACTGTCTACAGCTTCAGCAATGCTGAAATTAAGGGCAATGAAGTGACGGGCCTCTTCCTTTCGAATGGTCAAATTTCACAGAAAATTTCTTTTGTGCTTGATCGCAATTCGGGATCTGTCTCTGGAACCATTGAATCAACTAAATCTGATGTGATCGAGTTCAATGGAACTCAGGCTTTCTCAACTCGCACAGTTTTCGCTGGTCGCTCTTCAAGAGAAGTGACTGAGGCTGATGTTCTTGGAAAGCTTAATGGCGAAATTGCTGGAATCAAGGGTGTTCTTGCTATTAAGAGTTTCTTGCCAAATGTTTACTCTGCCACATTTACTTCTGAGAATGGCTCAATCGTAATGAGTTTTCAGGGTAAGTTCTTTCCAAAGAGCGGAGTTATTAGCTTAACTTCAGGTGAAAAAATTAAATTAGTCATTTCACTTCGTGAGAAAAATGGCGAAGAGATGTGGTCAGGATACTCTTTCTCAACGATCAATGGATCAATGTCTCAATCAAGCTTTAAGCCAATTAAGTAATTCTTTTCAGGGGGGAGTTTTTGCTCCTCCCTTTTATAAATCTCCCTTCAGTTTGCCCCATCCCAGACCAAAGAATTCATAAAAAAGAAGATCCATTGCAAATAGGTTATCACCCCTCGCGTAGAGTGGTTTATTGTTCCAAAATGTATAGTCTCCAGTTAAAAGATGCGCTGTTGGGGCTGCAATCGGCTTAAGACCACTTGCTTTAAATAAAAGCATTGATCGGTGCATATGGATGGCCGAAGTCACTAAAACGAAATTTGAGCCTTCTAGAAGAGTCTTTAATTCAATGACCTCAGTTATTGTAGAGACGGATTTCTCTTCCAAAATAATTCGATCTTGAGCGAAGCCAATAGAAACAGCTACTTTAGCCATTAATTGAGCTTCCGTTTTCTCATCCCATCCTCCACCCGAGAGGACCAACTTTGTATGGGGGATCTCCTGAGCAATTCTTATCCCCTCAATGAGTCTGGTTAATGTAAACCAGCCTAACTGAGAGGTCTGTGGTTGGGTATTCGAGCTGGCCACTCCGCCACCAAGAACCACTACATATTTAATGTCTTTAGCAGGGATGGCGAGCGCTTCCTTGGAGAAGCCTGGATAAATTCCTTCATAACTGTGAAGGAGCCATTCAGTTAGAGGGTTTGTAGACATGAGAGCAAAGAGGATGAATCCTGAGAGAACTGAAAGCTTTGCTGCCCTAATCTTTTTAAACTTATAGAACACGAGGGAGAAGATAAAGAGCAATCCCACCATAGCGGTAGGAGAGAATAGAGAAATGACATAAGTCTTTAAAAAACTATACATGCCTCTATCATTTCACAAATGAATGTCTGGAGCTAGATTTATTGATCCATTTCTAGAGCGTACGCCAAGCCTAGTCTGGCGAATGGCACTGCATGATGGGCATTGTTACCAGAGACAGAAAAAAGGTCCCCTGGTGTGTGAATATGAGAATTCTCTTCATTTAATCGAGATTCAAATGGAAAAGTTGAGGCAAATCCACGAAAGGTCCACGAGTAATGATCAGAGCAGGCATAGCCGCAACGGTCATAAGCCCAAGGAAGCTTAAGATAGGTATTAATAAGTTTTTCCATTAAATTGTTCAAACTAGGACTGGTTAAATCCTCAACTAGGATCATGC
Organism: Bacteriovoracaceae bacterium; assembly: GCA_019752535.1. Taxonomy (GTDB): domain Bacteria; phylum Bdellovibrionota; class Bacteriovoracia; order Bacteriovoracales; family Bacteriovoracaceae; genus UBA6144. The sequence continues at coordinate 215,082 of JAIEMA010000019.1, read as the reverse complement.
CTAATTCCTGGCTGCCCTTAAAATTAGTCCCATCAAACTGAAGTACACCTTTTACTGGAATGCCCTGATCCAGGTAGTAAGCGGAGACGTCCATTGAGCCACGCAATCCCACTTCTTCAGCAGAATAGGCCATGAAAGTTAAAGTTGATTTCGGTTGATATTTATTTTTAGCTAACACACGGATAATTTCCGTTAAAACACTAATTCCTGAGGCATTATCATCGGCCCCAGGAGCTGGAGCATGGATATCGTTAGTATCAGTGTTGATACTATCACCATGGCCGCCCAAGATAATTTCTTCAGGACTTAATCCCTTAATTTTTAAAACAACTGTTGGTTGAGCCCAATCTTTATGTTGGAAAAGAGTCACTTCAGCATTGGGTAAATCCTTCGTGAGATCTCTCCATTTTTTGGCAAGATCTTCCATCGCTTGTTTTCCTTCATCCGTTAAATAGAAGCGAGTGGGATAAGAGGAGAACCACTTGATGGTGTCACTCATGCGCGATTCTTCAACCTGTGGAATTAGATTGAGTACTTCTGGCTGTCTCTTTAATTCAGAGGGAATTGTTGCAGAGGAGAAGCTTTTATGAGTTTCATTGACAGATGCCCCAGTGACAAACCCTCCACATCTTCCTTTGAGCTTGTGAAAATGTTGAGCCAATAGAGTAATTTCCTCATCATTAAGATCGAGCTCGACAGTGCTAGGTCCAACGAACTTGATAGGAGTTGTTTGGATTATTGATTTAGGCAGACTGTTTAAGTCGCTTGCACTCACCATGACTGGGGTGGCATGTGAGAATGGAGAGCTAATCATGAATGAAAAAATGAATAATAACATAAGGTTTTCTACGCTCATTTTTCATCTGAGTCCACTTGATCAATAAAATTTACCTTGCTTCACACGATGCCTCTTGAGCAGGCAAGCTTTGCCCGTCGTAAGTCCTAAAAATTACATGATAATTGGGGGATGAATAAATTATTACTTCTTGCTGCTTTCATTCTTATTACTCAAAGAGCCTTTGGACAAAACTTGGTGAGCAATCCCAGTTTTGATACCGGTCTTGGAGGGTGGGTGAGAACTGGCGCAACCAGTGTGGTGACAAATAATTTTACCAGTGCCCCACGCGCTTTAAGACTTGGCTCTGGAGTCGCCTCCATTTCACAAGTGATCCCTCTTGAAGCGGGAGCGACTTATGATTTTTCACTCAAAGCTAAATTGGCCAAGATGACTGTTTCATCTAAAGTCTCATTGGTATTATATAATTCTGCTGGCAACTGGATTGATGAGCATCGATTAGTAGTCGATAGTACAAGCTATCAAACTTATTCCAAGTCCATTACCATTCCTGCCTCGGTTACTAAGGGAGAAATTCTTTTCTTAAAGGATAATAAAGTCTCTTATTTTTATGGTGATGATGTGAGTCTGGTGAAAACGGCCAATGCTCCCACTCCAGATCCTGTACCGACTCCAGATCCAACTCCCACGCCAGATCCAACACCTATTCCAGACCCTGTGCCAACACCGACGCCTACGCCTACGCCAGTTCCTGTTCCCGTTGGAGGAAGTTATCTTCCCCTAGGAGTTGGGGGTGGGGGAGCAATGAGTGGAGTCTCTATCAGTCCGTATACAAATCTGTGGTTTGTTGGAACTGATATGGGGACATTGTTTAAAAGTGTAGACCTTGGGAAAAGTTGGATTGCGATCAATCATCTGCAGACGACTTTTAGTGCGGACTTATCTAAATCCACGAGCCTTGGCTTCTCCTCAGATGGTGTGACCGTGTTTCATGCCGTTGGTGGAAGATCTCCTCAAAGAAGTCTCAATCAGGGAGACACTTTTGAAGCCATGGCATTAAACCTAGGTGTCGATGAGTATATAAAATATTGGGTAAGTGACAGTTCAAATCCTAATAGGTTGTATGCAGCGACAACGAGTGGTCTGTGGAAAACCTCTGACAAAGGTGTGACTTGGTCAAAAGTGGCAAGTCTTTCAGGTGCATCGACTGGAACATTTATCCAGCAAACACCTCAGAAGAAGATTTATCACGCCAATGATACATCTATCTTTATTTCAAGCGATGATGGGTTAACTTTTTCAAATTATTTTACCCCCTCTGCTACCAAAATCAGATTGTTTACAGGTGGAAGTGATGCAACTGGTGTGACTTTATCATTTGGTGATTCGAATGGTTCTGGGGCCTGTAGCTGGGTGATGGCGTATTTGGCCGATTGGGGTCAAAGCTCGATTGATCAAACTGTTAACAATTGTGGCTATGTATGGGTCAGCAAGAACGGAACAACTTTTTCAAGAACGCCGCAAGCTGTGGGTGATCATTTGAAGATGGCCGAAAATGATTCACAGACTATTTATACGACAGGTGCGCGCGCATGGATTCGCCAATACGGAACGAAGGTTCATGTCTCAAAAGATAAAGGTGATACTTGGAATTTGAAATTGAATCAAATCAATTGGGATGTCGTCCCGTTTGCAGCCTGGCCAAAAGATAAAATCGAATATTCTGCAGTCGCGCTTGATGTGGGCTGGTGGGATAATGGGTATGAGAGTTTTGCTATTCACCCTCTGAATTCGAATATTGTTGCAGGAACTGGTTATTTCTTCTTTCATGCTTCATTAAACGGAGGAGAGAATTGGCTAGCTTCATTTACTGAATACACTGACAGTGGAGAGAGAGCTGCTGGAAAGTTCTGGAAGACCAGAGGGCTTGAAGTGATTTCTGTTTATAAAACTCGCTTTCATCCCAACAATCCAAATCTCATGTATGCAGCGGCTGCAGATATTGGTGGTCTCGTTTCAGAAGATAGAGGACAGACGTTTAGAATTTTGAAAGCGGCTCACAATAGTCACTACGATTACGCCTTTGATCCTAACAATGATCAAGTGGTGTTCTCTGCTGTTGGAAGCCTTCATGATTTTCCAAATGAGTGGCATGCCAATGCTGTTCAAGCGGAAGGTGGTATTTTTAAATCACTCAACAGGGGGTTAAGTTGGACTCGTTTAACTGCAACATCCGGTGAATCATTTAGACAGTTCCTTTCAGTTGCCTATGATGCAACTAGAAAGCATCTCTATGCAGGCTCGCAGGAGATTGGTGTTTTACGTTCAACAGATGATGGTAAGACGTGGGCCCAATTCAATACTGGAATGCCAACTACAACAAAAATCATTCCGCAAATTGAAATCGATCCAACTAACGGTAATGTCTATGCACTTCTCACTGGAGATGCACCAAGTTTTACGAACCAACTGACAACGGGAATTTACTTTCTAGATGTCGCCAATGGAGCCACGAGTTGGAGGCTTTTAAGAGGCACAGTCAATTATCCACCTACAGCTGATGCAGGATATAAGGTTTGGTATTACCCTACGGCTTTTGCCATTGATTTCAAAAATCCCAATACACTCTGGCTAACTGATTATGAAAATCATGGAAATTGGCTCATGACGGGTGTTTGGAAAAGTATCGATAAGGGTGTGACTTGGAATCGCATGAAGCAAGTGACTCATGCGACAGGAATCGCTTTAGATCCAAAAGATTCAAATCGAGTGCATGTGGCCGGCTATTATGATTTGGCAGGCAACTGGGGTGAGGGTGGACAGCTCTCAAGTCCAGATGGGGGAGCGACTTGGTTTAAAAATAAGTCACCTCCTCTTCAAAGGAATGCACGTGGTGTGACCGTTGATCCAGTAGACTCAAAACGCATCATCTACAGCTATTTCGGAGGTAGTATGCTATCCGGACAAAACCCTATTCCAGCCCCTTGATATAAGGGGCCGGCAATAATTGCCTCTATTTCGGCCAGTATTCTAACTCATGTTATAATACTGGATAGGGAGGCTACAGAACTATGTCAGACCTTAAGCTCGTATTGGCCAAAGATCTTAAATCCTATTTTTTTCAAAACCTGAATGAGCTCAATAATAAATCACTATGCCCAGTTCCTCAGGAAACAATTTTTTATTCTAGTGTTGTGCTCGATCGCTTTGCCTTGAGTGCCTCGTATTTTGATTTAAATGAGGGGCGAGTCCGAGAAAAAATCCTTGGCATGAAACTTCTAGAAGCAGGACAGCTTTCATCTGAAGCCCAAAAGCGCACTTATCAAGAAGTGGGAGATATGGCCCTTATGATATGTGGCTACTTTTCAGAGTCAGTGAATAAGAAAATTGTGGATCTTTCCTATTATGCGCAAATCGGAAAGACAGCTTATGGACGTCTCAATAACTACGATTCTCGTTTTCTAGATGTGCCAGATTTTTACCAGATCTTTGCTTCGAGTTTTGAAAATGTCACAACACTGATCAATATTCTAGCTGCAAAAACAAAATATGAAGATCCAAGGCAATCACTCTTCGAGAAAGCCATTCAGGGAACGGCCAGCGAACAAGAGATGCTCGCTGGCGGAATACTTCCATTAGAGAAGAAAGTTAGCTAGGCCCTACGGATACGATATTCCATCCACCTTTCATAAATTTCTGTAAAAACTTTTGAAAGTTTTCATAAGTGGCATCGCGAATCGTTTCCTGGGTATTGTGTTGAAAATCTAAACCATAACCGTGAAGAGCTGGTACAGAGTAAAACTGGGCATAGTCTTCGTTGGTTTGGATGGCCATTTGTTGTTGTCCATCAATATTACTTTTGACTCTCTCAAACTCATCTTTAGTGATTCCAGTCTCAGAGAGACGATTGAGAATATCGAGAATAGCTTTCTTGGCACGATCTTTCTTATCAGCACCAGCTCCAATATAAATTCCCCAGGCACCTGACTCGAGTGCCGTGACATGAACTGGTTGAACGGCATAGCAGAGACCTTGCTTATCTCTCACTTCCACAAACAATTCTGAACCCTGACCAGAGAGATGAGCCGTAATCATTTTTAGATAGAGATCCTCGATATCAGTCATTTTGTAAGCGGGCTTGCCGATGACAATTTGAACCTGCTCTCTCTTCATTTCAAGATCAAGAATCTGTCCAGATTTAGGTTTGATTGTATTTTTTCTAGGCTTCTTTCCCTTACGAGGTTTTAAAACACCAAAAGCTTTATGCATCTTTGCAATAACTGTTTCAAGATCACTATCTCCACAATAAGTGAAGAGGATAAGCTCTTCACTCATGTGTTTCTTATGAAGAGAAGTCAAAGATTTTGGAGTCATCTTCTTAAGGGACTCCGGAGTTCCTGAGGCATCTAGCGAGTAAGGGTGCCCATTGAACACCATCTTGTACCAATTCTTAAAGGCCTGCTTAACTGGATCTTCTTTTTGATTATCAAGCATACGTAAAATAACTTGGCGCTCATGCTTAAAGAACTTCTCTGGCATGGTTGGATGAAGAAGAGTCCCGGCGAAGTGAGCAAGAAGAGAATCAAAGTCTCTACTTTGTCCATGCATGGTTAATCCGTATGCATTCTTCCCAGAAAAGCCTGACAGAGAAGCTGATTTGGCCTCAAGATCTTCCTTAAGGTCACTGTAAGGCATTCCCTTATAACCATAGGTGATAAGTCTTGAGAGCATTCCATGGCGGCCGCAATCATTTATTGATTCAGTCGTGATCCCACCTTTGGTGTAGTGGTGGAGCACAAAAGTGGGTGTCATTTTATTTTGACGATGAATGAGTTGAACTCCGGGGATAATTTCAACCATTGAAACAGCGCTATCAAACGATGAGCTTTTCTTCTTAATATCTTTTTCTTTAGCGACCGACTTCTTAGCGAGAGCATTCATTTTTGTTTGAAACGACTTCAACTGAGCTTCGATCGGTTTTGTCTTTGTGTTTTCTGGAACCTGCATCGTGATATGCATAGGTCTTGAGAATATATGTGGTAAACCTAAAGCGACTTGTCTTGCAGGGGTTTCCTTAATTCGATTAATGAAATGCTCTTCACAGAAGATATCACCATTCTGAGCAAAACCATGTCCTAGCGAGAAGGCAAAAGCTTCAATGCTTTCACGCTCATAAACTTTGCTAGCGACATATTGGTTTTTAATTTTATTGACCTCATCTTCTTTCAAATCACCCTTGAGAAGATTTGAAACGGTAGCCTCAAATGTTTTTAAAACTTTTGGAAGATTTTCGACAGGGAAATTTGTTTTAAGCATATGGCAGCCACCATTGGCAAAATACATGGTTGAGCCTGCGATACCGTTACAGATACTAGATTGGGCCACTAATGCTTGATAGAGGCGTGATGTTTCACCATGGGCGAGACAATTCACTCCTAGATCTTCCGCTGAGGCAGTCTCATCGACATAATCTGGCGCCGGTATGACAAAGGTAAGTGTGGCCTGACGAATAGGTTTCTCGTGTATAGCGATCTTAGGAGAGGTAGGTACAGTGAACTTTTCGAAATCAGATTTTTTTCCATGTGGAAGCTTGAAACTTGCGACAAGTTGTTCGAGAGATTTTTTTTCAGCCAGATCTCCAGCGACCACTAGCATTGCATTTTGTGGATTGTAAAAACTTTCTCTAAAGTTCTTTATCTGCTCTTGAGAGAATTTTTTTATTGTGTCTTCCCGACCTAGAATGGGGTGTTTATAGCCACCTTCAAAGCAGCTCTCTTGTAATTTTAAAAAATTATACTGAGAGGGATTATCAAGAGCGCGACGGTATTCTTCAAAAACCACATCTCGCTCTGCTGGAAAATCATCGGCTTTAAACATGGGATTGGCGACCATGTCTAAAAGGATAGTGAGGGCATTGCTGAGTTTTCTTGCCGGCGCATTGATGTAGTAGCAGGTGTAATCAAAACTTGTGAAAGCATTGATTTCACCACCAAAGGTTTCGACTTCTTGAGCAATAGCAGCTCCAGGTCGAGTGGGAGTTCCTTTGAAAAACATATGTTCTAAAAAGTGCGCAATCCCTTGATTGTCATGATTTTCTAAAGCTGAGCCGGCCCTAAACCACATTTGAACAGTTGAAGCCGTGGAGCCAGGGGAATGAATAAATAAAGTTCTAAGGTCACCGAGTAATGTTTCTTCGACTTGCATGTCTTCTCCTGCGAGCATTGCCATCCCAAACCTTGGACGGTAAGACATTATCCATTCATAAAAGGATAAATCCAAGGGCTTCATGACATCTCTTTCTAGTTTGTATGTGCATGTCCCGTTTTGTAGACATTTGTGCAACTACTGCGATTTTTATAAAAAAAAATTCGACAACCCTCATGCACAGCGTGAGGAGTTCGCCCAATATTTACGAAATTCATGGAAGCGCCATGAGTCAATAATGGCCGATAAAAAAATTCAATGGGCCCCACTTGAAACTCTCTACTTTGGGGGAGGCACCCCATCCCTTTGGGGGATTGAGGGCGCCAGGGATTTTCAATCGATCATTGGTAAAAATTTAACTTTAAAGCCTAACGCCGAAGTGACCTTCGAGGTTGATCCGGGAGCTTGGAATTCTCAATCGCTCTTGGCGTGGGAAGGTTTGGGTGTGAATCGTTTTTCAGTAGGCACTCAAGCACTTGATGATGATTTTTTAAAGATCCTCGATAGAGCTCATAACCGGGAAGAAACATTTAAATTATTAGAGCATCTCAAGGGAAAAAACTTCTCTGTCGATTTTCTCTTAGGGTCTCCTGTTTTATCTAAAAAAAGAGATGTCCTCTCAGAGCTAAGAGAGCTATTAAGTTATTCTCCAAAGCATGTGAGTCTCTATATCCTTCAGCCAGCAGCGGGCTATTCCTTGAAAAAAAATATCCCTGATGATGAAATCGTGGGGTCTGAATATATTCTTGTGAGTGAATTTTTGAGATCCCAAGGCTTTCATCACTATGAAGTCTCAAACTTTGCCCTCCCGGGTTTTGAGTCCAAGCATAATTTACGCTACTGGCATGGAGAAAATGTCGCAGCTTTAGGCCCGACTGGAACTGGTTATTTTTCACTCTCACCTTCAGAGGCTTTTCGCTATAAATGGAAGCCTTCTCAAGCAGAAATAGAGGAAGAAATTTTAACAAAAGATGAAATTGATCTCGAAAGAATGTACTTAAGATTGAGAATTTCGGCCCCCTTCCTGGAGAGTGAAATAAGTGAAAAACCAGGCTTAAAAAAAGTACTGCTCGATTGGAAGTCGAGAGGGTTGATTGAGCAGTTAAATGATGCCTGGCGCATGAAGCCTGAGAGCTGGGTGGTGCTTGATAGCTTGATGAATGAGCTTTTTAGTGCACTTAAGTAGTCGAAATCTTGTAGGTAAGTTTGAATCTTTTCTTCATAAATTTTAGCCATCCAACATTGACACAGGTAATTTAGTCACCATCTTAATAGGGAACATGAATGAGGAGTTTTTTGTGACTGATGAAACGAATGCGAAATCAAAGGAAACACTGAATGAAGAAGTTGTGGAAGCAGCTCCTGAAGTGGTGGACAGTGAGCCCAAAAAAGAAGAAATCGACTGGAAATCTAAGTACTACTATCTCGCAGCTGAGATGGAGAATGGCCGCAAGAGATTTGAGCGTGAAAAAGAGAATCTACTCAAATATGGAGCGGACAAAATATTAGGTGATCTTTTGGATGTTGTAGATAATTTCGAGCGTACGGTGGATATGCTGAAATTTGATCAGGATCAGAAAGTAAAAAACATTGTTGTTGGGCTTGATATGGTCAGCAAGCTCTTCCTTGATGCTCTCGCGAAGCATGGATTAACTCAGGTCGAATGCCTTGGAAAAGATTTTGATCCTAATTTCCATGAAGCCATGGCTCAGGAGTATGCAGAAGGCAAAAGACCGAACGAGATTTTAAAAGTATTTCAAAAAGGTTACGTCTTAAATGGCCGCTTATTAAGAGCCGCCAAAGTGACAGTTGCAAGCGATAAACAGTAATACAAAACGTTAACAGGAGAATATATATGGGAAAAATTATCGGAATTGACTTAGGGACAACAAACTCTTGTGTCGCCGTCATGGAAAATGGCGCTTACAAAATCGTACCTAATAGCGAAGGTCACAACACTACTCCTTCAATCATTGGTTTTGCGACTAATGGTGAAACACTTGTGGGCCAAGTGGCTAAGCGCCAAGCTGTGACTAACCCAAGCAAAACTCTTTTCGGTATTAAGCGTTTGATCGGTCGCAAAGCGACGGATAAAGAAGTGACAAAATTTAAAGAAGTCGCTCCATTTGAGATTTTCGCTAACAAAAATGGCGATGCTTGGGTGAAGGTTGATGGAAAAGAATATTCAGCTCAAGAAATCTCAGCGAAGGTTCTTGAGAAAATGAAGAAAGCGGCTGAAGACTATCTTGGCCAGCCGGTCACTGAAGCTGTGATCACAGTTCCTGCTTATTTTAACGATGCTCAACGCCAAGCTACAAAAGATGCAGGTCGTATCGCTGGTCTAGATGTGAAACGTATCATCAACGAGCCAACAGCTGCGGCCCTTGCTTACGGTCTTGATACGAAAAAAGATAAAAACGTAGCCGTCTTTGACTTAGGCGGCGGTACTTTTGACGTGTCGATTCTTGAAATCACAACTGATGGTGTGTTTGAAGTGAAGTCAACTCACGGGGATACATTCCTTGGTGGTGAAGACTTTGATTACCGTATCATCAACTGGCTTGCAGAAGAGTTTAAGAAAGAATCAGGAATTGATCTTAAGAATGACAAAATGGCCCTTCAGCGTTTGAAGGAAGCTGCTGAGAAAGCTAAGCATGAGCTTTCAAGTGTCACTCAAACAGACATTAACCTCCCATTCATTACGATGGATGCGACAGGACCGAAGCATTTGAATGTGAATCTTTCACGTGCGAAGTTTGAAAACTTGATTGGCGATTTGATTGATCGTTTAGTTGAGCCTTGTAAAACGGCGATTAAGGACTCTGGTCTCTCTCTCGCTGAAATTCATGAAGTGATTTTGGTTGGTGGTGCAACTCGTACTCCAATCGTTCAAACTAAGGTGAAAGAGATCTTCGGGAAAGAGCCTTCAAAAGGTGTGAATCCTGATGAAGTGGTAGCTGCTGGTGCTGCGATTCAAGGTGGTGTTTTAGCTGGAGACGTGAAAGACGTTCTTCTTTTAGATGTGACTCCACTCTCACTTGGTATCGAAACATTAGGTGGTGTATTCACGAAAATTATCGAGAAGAACACGACCATTCCTTCAAAAAAGAGCCAAGTGTTCTCAACTGCCGCTGATAATCAGCCAGCTGTGAGCATCCATGTTCTTCAAGGTGAGCGTGAGTTTGCCAATGACAACAAAACTCTCGGTAAGTTTGATCTTACAGGAATTGCACCGGCTCCACGTGGGATGCCACAAATTGAAGTTATCTTTGATATTGATGCTAACGGTATCGTGAATGTGAGCGCTGTGGATAAGGCGACTGGTAAGTCACAAAATATCGTGATCACTTCAAACTCTGGTTTAACGGATGCGGAAATTAAGCGCATGGTTGAAGAAGCTGAAAAGAATCGTGGCACCGATCAAAAGCGCCGTGAAATCGTTGATGCTAGAAATAGTCTCGATTCATTGGTTTTTGCTTCTGAGAAAGCTCTTAAAGATGCTGGAGATAAAGTTCCAGCTGATAAGAAAACTGAAATCGAAGCGGCTGTCACAGAAGCGAAGACTAAGCTTACAAGTGATAACTTGGATGAGATCAAGGCAGCGACTGAGCGTTTACAAAATGTAGCTCACAGCCTTGCTGAGTTTATGTATCAAGGCCAAGGCGCTCCAGGCGCTGACGCTCAGGGTGCAGGCACTCAAGAAGCTGCGAGTGAAAAGAAAGACGGCGATGACGTCGTTGATGCTGACTACAAAGAAGTTTAATTTTTAAAGTCAATTAAGCCCCTCTCTCTATTGATGGAGTGAGGGGCTTTCTTGCGTGAGGAAGTATGGCTGAGAAACGCGATTATTATCAAGTCCTCGGTGTTCAGAAAGGTGCTTCGAAAGAAGAAATTAAGAAGTCGTATCGTAAACTAGCGATGCAGCACCATCCTGATAGAACATCGGGAAACAAAGAATCTGAAGCCATTTTTAAAGAAGCTTCTGAAGCTGCTGAAGTTTTACTCGATGACCAAAAGCGCGCTCGCTACGATCAATTTGGTCACGCGGGTATGGGCCAAGGTGGTCAAGGCGGATTTGGTGGTGGTTTTGGTGGCGGTGACTTCGGGGATCTCGGAGATATCTTTGGTGATATTTTTGGAGAAATGATGGGTGGCCGCGGCCGTCGAGCTGGCGGTGGAGGCGGAAGAAGATCTCGTGCTCAAATGGGTGAGGATCTTCAAACTGAAATGGACATCACTTTTGAAGAAGCTGCTTTTGGAGTGGAAAAAGAAGTCGCCATTCATAAAGCGATTGTTTGTGGTGATTGTCATGGAAGTGGAGCGAAGAAAGGATCTACTCCTTCGACCTGTGATATGTGCCACGGTCATGGAGAAGTGAGACGTCAGCAAGGCTTTTTCACAATTGCTCAGACCTGTCCAAAGTGTCAGGGTTCAGGCCAAATGATTAAAGACCCTTGTGTCACCTGTCATGGCCAAGGCAGAACTCGTCGCAAAGAAACATTAAGTGTAAAAGTTCCGGCCGGTATTGATGATGGTCAGAGGCTTAAACTTTCTGGCCAAGGGGATGGCGGAGTTCATGGAGGCCCAGCGGGAGATCTCTATGTTCAGATTCGTTTGAAAGAACATGACTTTTTTACTCGAGATGGATTTGATGTTCTCTGTGAAGTTCCAATCAGCTTTTCTCAAGCAGCCTTGGGATCTGAAATTGAAGTTCCAACTTTAGGTGGACGTGTGTCAATGAAGATTCCTGCTGGAACGCAGTCCGGCAAAAAGATGCGTTTAAAGAGTAAAGGGATTGCAAAACTTGGAGGGTATGGTTTGGGCGATCAAATCATTGCTATCCATGTAGAAACCCCGAATAAGCTCTCTAGTGAACAGAAGGATTTGTTTGAGCGCTTAGCAGCACTTGAAGAAAACCAGAGTAATCCAATGAGTAAAGGCTTTTTCGATAGAGTGAAAGACCTCTTTCAATAAACATGTAGAGAGCGGTAAACTAGAGTGAATTTTTAATTTGCTCTGAGGTACCGCTCATGCGTTTTTTACTCCTTGTTCTCATTCTTATTTCTAGTTGTTCTAGAACTCCTCTTAAGCCAAGCAAACCTGAAATCAGGCCTGCGATTCAATTAAAAATTGATGCTGCCAGAGATGCACTTGCTAAGGGTCAAACTAAAATTGCCATTGCACGCCTGGGTGAAATGCACGATGACTCTTTAGAGCCTTTAGAGAAATCGATGAAATATAATCTCAAAGGTGTAGTGCTTTTCTCTGAAAGTGAATGGGAGAAAGCGCTCGCCAATTTTGAAGTGGCAAAAAAATATGTTCCCTCTGATAGCACATTAGAATCTCAGGTCTGGTTAAACATTGCCAGTGTTCGCTATAAGCAAAGTCTGTTTGCAGAACTTAATTCAGCACTAGAAAATATTGAGCCAAAACTTCTGCCTGATCATGAAGTTAAAAAGTTTGCTCAACTCAAGCTTGCCTGGGCCGTAAAATATCAACGTCACTTTGAAATTGTAGAAACGTCACTTTTACTTCTTCGCTCGGCCAAGACTTTGACTGAAGTTCAAGACTCAATCTTTAAAGAGCGCATGAGCCTCTCGTTCAAAGAGCTCAGTGATCGTGAAAAAGTGAAACTCATCGATGAGCACGGTGAAGAAAAATGGCTTGCGATGGCATATTTGGGGCAACTTGAAGCCGAGTCGAGATACTTCAAGGGTGACACTGGTGGTGCAAGAGATGTGATTAATTGGCTTTCAAATAGATTTAATACAGAACCTCAGGTCATGAGTTTCGTTAAAGATTTTGAGCAGCGTCTTGATAGCTCCACTCGAATTAACATGAATGGGATCGGAATTATTCTACCGCTCACTGGTGATAAGGGCAGTTTTGGGCAGAAGGCTCTGATGGGTCTAGATGCTTCAATTAAAGACTCAAATCTGGGGAGAGACTTAGAAATTCACACCAAAGACTCCTATGATTCACCGGCCGTTGGAGCGCAAGCTGTTAGGGATCTCATTCAACAGCATAAAGTCCCTCTTATTATTGGTGGTTTGTTTCCAGATTGTGCGAGAGCAGAATATTTAGAAGCTAAGAAATGGGGCGTTCTCTATATCTCCCTTGCTCCAGTGAATCTGTCGAGAGACGAAAAAAATCATTTATTGATTGAAGTTCAAGGCTCAATTGAAAGTCAGGTCGCTGCACTTGTGACGGATCAAATGCTCTCTCGTTTTGGAAAACGCGTAGGAGTCATTTATCCACAAGGCGATTCTGGCAAGGCTTATGCTGATGAATTCTGGAGAATGGCACTGACTCGTGGAATGAAAATTTCGGGAGTGGCGGCTTACCCAAAAGGGACTTTGGATTTTAGAGAAACAATTCAGCATTTTCTTGGATTACAATTTCCAAGAGAGAGATCTGAAGAGCTAGAGATTTATAAAGATACTTATGCAGCTGAGAGATCTTCAATCAGAAGGATTCAAAATTTACCACCTGCTGTTGATTTCGATTGGTTATTCATCGCCTCTTACCCCCATGAAGCTCTCTCGCTTGTTCCAACTTTTGGATACTACGATGCAAAGAACCTCAATATTTTCGGAGGCCCGAGTTGGGCTTCTCGCTCATTGCTCAATGAACAGAAAAATTTAGGTAAACTCTATTTTGTAGGAGAGGATCCGGGCGATTTAAATCAAGTGGTGTTCAAGAAATTCCAGGAAACCTATGGCAAAGCTCCCACTTTACTTGAGATGCTGGGCTATGATGGTGGCTTGATTGCTGGTCAACTTTTAAAAGATGCGAGCATCTCTCAGCGCTCGTCATTTGATGATCAAATGAAAAAATTAGGAAAACTCTTAGGCATGTCTACTGAGTGGACTTTAACTGAAGGGTTATGGATCAAAAAAATGCAACCCCTCGTGATGCGAAGTGGGGAGATTCATAAAATTTTTGAAGGTGAACTTCAATAATTAATTAGGATATTTAAGCGAGAAGAGGTCTTCGAAGTTGCGGCCATAATCTTCAAGATCCAGCCCGTATCCGACCACGAAAGAGTCCTCAAGCTTTTTGCCGATGAGCTCTGCTGTCATGGGGACGGCTCTTTTGTACGGCTTATCAAAAAGTGTCACGACTCCTACCGAGCGTGGAGAGGCTTGCTGGATTCTCTTTTTCAGAAAGCTCAGGGCACGGCCGGTATCGATAATTTCTTCGACAATCAAAACGTTTCGATCAACTAAATTGGTAGTTAGGTCTTTTGAAAGACAGATTGTTCCGGCTGACTCCTTGCTTCGGCCCACAGCGTGCAACTTCACAAAATCTATATAAACGCGAACTCCGCGAATATGACGAGCAAGGTCAGCAAGAAAAGTCATACTTCCCTTGAGGACTCCTACTAGCACTAGGTCTTGTCCAGCATATTGCTGAGAGATGGTGTGCCCAAGAGTTTCAACAACAGTCTTGATTTCCTTTCTGTCGACGTATTTGACGAACTGACTTGAAGCAAAACTAGATGGAAACTTATCTTTTTCGTGCATATAACCCTCGAGTAAGGATCTATACTAGCTTTGCTCTTCTTTTCCGGCCAGAGGTCGTTTGTTCCGAGTGATTTTGTCAGCTAATGAAAACCCTGACAATTTCTTGTAGTTACAATGGGTGGATGGTAAATTTTTGGGTACGAAGGAAGTCATTCTCATGGCAGAGAAAAAGTCACGCAAAGCTAGCGGCACTAAAAAAGTCGCTACAAAAAAGCGTACAAAAAAAGCAAGTAAGTCATCGCTGGTAAAACAGCTGACGGAAAAAACAAAGAAGCCTAGCTTCAAGCTGTCGCCGCGTCTAAAAGCGATTAGAAATAATCGTGTGTATGCCAACGTTGCTAAAAGAAAAATTGCTCTTGATATGTTGGAGCGCTACACGGGCCATGAGTTCACAGATTTTCAACCTCAAATTATTCTCACAAATTTTCATTATTACTTTGATCGCTTTCAAAAATTACTTCCTGATGCTGTCGCAACAAAAGGTTCAGCTTTTGCTGCTGCCTCTTCTCCTTCGGCTAAGGTCACAATCGTAGAATTTGGAATTGGCTCTGCCATGGCCGCCTTGGTTATGGAATTGCTCGCCATTGTTGAGCCTCGTGCCGTTCTATTTTTAGGAATGTGCGGAGGAACGAGAAACGATTTAAAAGTAGGAGATTTTATTCTCCCCATTGGATCAATTCGTAGCGAAGGTGTGTCTGTTCATTTCATGCCTCCACAAGTTCCTGCTCTTCCAACATTTAAAGTTCAAAAATTTGCGAGCCAAGTTTTGGTTGAGCATGGATTAGACTACCGCACGGGTGTTGTTCATTCTACTGATCTGCGTTTCTGGGAGTTTGATGAAAACTTCAAGGAAGAGCTTTATGAAGAAAGAGTCATCGCAGTTGAAATGGAAACTGCGACTTTATTTGTAACCGCTTTTGCAAGTAAGGTCAGTGTTGGTGCCCTGTTGCTTGTAAGTGATATGCCTCTTCAGAGAGGTGGTATTAAAACAAAGAAAAGTGCAAATAGCGTTTTTAAAAATTATACAGACCTGCATATTGAGCTTGGAATAGAAATCATGGCCGACATTGCAGAACGTGGAGAAGCCATTAGGCAATACAAATGGTGATCAACTAAGGATTAACGATGTTCAAGAAAGTTCTCGACTGGTTTTCAAATGATTTAGCAATCGATTTGGGTACTGCCAATACTCTTGTGTACGCCAAAGATCGTGGCATTATTGTCAACGAGCCTTCGGTTGTTGCTGTTCACCAAGGTTTTCGTGGAGAACAGAAAGTATTAGCTGTTGGTAAAGAAGCCAAAGAGATGCTTGGAAGAACACCAGGTTCAATTAAGGCCATTAGACCGATGAAAGACGGTGTGATTGCAGATTTTGAAGTCACTCAAGCGATGCTTAAGTACTTTATTCAAAAGTCTCTTAATGGATCTAAACTCATTAAGCCACGTATTATCATCTGTATCCCATTTGGTATTACTCAAGTAGAAAAACGCGCGGTAAAAGAATCTGCTGAACAAGCGGGAGCGCGTGAAGTTTATTTGATTGAAGAACCAATGGCGGCTGCTATCGGTGCAGGGCTGCCGATCACTGATCCATCTGGAAACATGATTGTCGACATCGGCGGCGGTACAACTGAAGTCGCTGTCATTTCACTCGGTGGTATTGTTTACTCTAAATCAGTTCGTGTCGCTGGTGATAAATTTGATGAAGCCATCGTCAGCTACATTAAGAAAAAATATTCACTTCTCATAGGTGAGCGTACTGCTGAGATGATTAAAATCTCAATTGGAAATGCTTATCCGTTTGATGATGAAGTGAAGACATATGAAGTGAAAGGTCGTGATCTTATCGCAGGAGCACCAAAGACAATTGAAGTGACTTCAGATGAAATTCGCGAAGCTCTTGCTGATCCTATTTCTGAAGTGATTGAAGCCATCAAAATTTCTCTAGAGAAAACTCCGCCTGAACTTGCAGCTGATATCGTTGATAACGGTATTATTCTTGCGGGTGGTGGTTCAATGCTTGCGAATCTGGATATCCTCATTAAAGAGAAGACCGGTCTACCGGTAGCTCTTGCTGAAGATCCACTCACTTGTGTTGTTAGAGGATGTGGAATGGCCCTTGAGAGTATGAATCTCCTTCGCCAGGTAACGACTCTTACATAATCCAGGGACGCTCATGACTCAGCTGCCTCGAACACACTTTACATCGCTGGGCGATGCTGAAAAAAAAAGTAAGTTGTGGCAGCTTTCTAGTCAGAATGGAAGCTGCACGCTTTGGTCAAAGGGTGATAAAGAGAAGCAACTCTATCGGGTCAAAGACTATAACAGAGATGAAGGTCGACTTCTTTTTCATGATGAGCACGTCACATTTCCAATTGGAAAAGAGATTCTAGGTACATTCGAACTCAATGGAGTGAGCTTTTTCTTTAAAGGCAAAGTCACAACATCCTCAAGTGATGGAGTCTCTGTTAGCACTAGCGGAGAGTTCTATAAGTCTGAGAGAAGACAAAATTTTAGACTTTTGACTTATCCTATCTACGATATCTCTGCCGAATTTAAACTTCCTGAAAGCTATGCTGGCGGGAAGGTCATCGATTTTCGCCAAAAAATTAGTCAAACTGGCTTGTTTAAAAGTTTTTTGCGCATAGTTGATCCGGGGAGCGAAAATCAAGAATTAGGTAGTCTTGTGAAGATGCGAGTTCAGGATTTGTCTGTAACGGGTCTCTCAATTCACATTGGTAGCGCTGAGCTAGATTGGTTTAAAGCTGGAACAGAAATTAAAGAGTTGGTTTTAAATATTTCTTCTGATGTTATTGTCATTCCGAAATCTAAAATAGTTTATGTTATTGATCATATTGGCCATGCTGATCGTTTTCATAAAAAATACAAAATTGGCCTCAGGTTTGAAGATTTACCCTCACAAATTGATCAAAAACTAGGTTCTAAAATCAATGAACTTTTACGATCAGTTGATGCCAATAAAGAATTTGAAGATTTTTTAAAATGAAATTTATTTTTGCTCTATTTCTCATTTCAAGTTGTGCAAATAAAGCTATCAATTATGAAAAGACGATCAAGCAAAATGATGGTCAGGTGTATGGTTATAGAGATGTGAGTGGTGACTTTGAATTTGCGCGAGAAGTTAAACTAAAAAATAATAAGATTGCGACAAGAGTCAGAATTCTTTCTCCTGGAAGTGAGGGAGAGAGATTACTAGAGAAGACTTTTGCAATGTCGAGTGTTGGGTCTGTTAAAACGAAAAAAGGCCGAGAATTAGCGATTAGGCCTATAATCAGTCAGCATACGGTATGGCTTGAGGGGAAAAAATATTTCACTCAAATGAAAACCAATACCAAAAGAAAATCATTCGAAGTCTTGCTTGATAGTCCTGATGAGAGATGGAAAGGAAGCAAAGAAGTTAAATTTCCAAAAGGGAAGATATTCTGTTTTTACTCTCAACTCCCTGAGTGTCTTCTGACTGGTGGCTTAATAAAATCAGCCAAAGATAAGAACAATAGAGTGGCTTTTGTTCTCATCTGGGACTCCTGGCCTTATCATCAAGAACATTTCTCAGGTTTGGGTGCGTCACCGTTTAGTAGTGCCTTTGTCCGAATTGAGAAAAGTGATGTGAGCAAACAAGCCTATAATGTTGAAGTGAGTGGTCAAACGATAAACCTTCATTTTTCAAAAGACTTTGCATTCGTTAGAATGTTTTGGACGGCCCAGGGAATAAGCATATTACCTCCGGCAGAACTGCAAGATACACAAGAGCTATAAAAGGGATCGAATTGTGGAAAACCCAGGAAATTTAATTATAACAGGTATTAAAGGAACTAGCCTTTTGCCTGAAGAGAAAGAACTCATAAAAGAAGAAAAAATTGGCGGCGTCATATTGTTCGCTCATAATTTTGAAGATCCTGCGCAACTAGCAGAACTTGTGAATTCAATTCAATCCCTAAGAGACGAATGGCCCCTTTTCATTTCTGTTGATCATGAAGGTGGAAGAGTCCAGAGATTTAAAAAAGGATTCACTCAATTTCCCTCGATGTATGAAATCGCAAAAATGGATTCTCCCAAAATGACTTTTGAAGCTCATTCTGTCATGGGGAAAGAATTAGCCGCGTGTGGAATTAATCTAAGTTATTCTCCTGTGTGCGATATTTGGACTAATCCAGAAAATAAAGTCATTGGGGATCGCTCTTTCGGTCATGACATCGAAACCGTTGAAAAGCATGTGAGTGCAGCGATTCGAGGCCTTCAAACTCATGGAGTGCTTTCTTGTGCAAAACATTTTCCCGGTCATGGAAATACCTTGAAAGATAGTCACTATGATCTGCCTTTCATTAAAGAATCACTTGAAGAGTTAAGAGCGCGAGAAATTCAACCTTTCATTCGTGCTTCAAAGAGTCGTGTCGAATTTATGATGATGGCCCATCTCATGATTGATGCTCTTGATACAAAACTTCCGACAACCGTTTCAAGTAAGGCTTATCAGTTTCTTAGAGAAGAGACCAAATTTACAAAGATAGTGATCACTGATGATATGGAAATGAAGGCGATAGCTGATCGTTTTAGTATAGAAGAGGCTGCATTTATGGCGATTGATGCTGGAGCAGATATCGTCCTCTACCGTTTCGCAGAGGATGCGGCTAAAGCTGTGGCTTCGCTTCGTGAAGCTTTAAAAACTAAAAAGCTCAAGAAAGAAAAGTTTTTAGATAAGATTGCTCGAGTGGAATCTTGTAAGCAGGAAAATTTTAAAGAATATAAGCCCATTTATGTTCCAAAAATCACTTCAGCGTTCAACTCTCAAGAAGCTAAAAAAGTGTTGGAAACTTATCAGGCATTCTTGAACGGTAAGAGCGTTTCTTAAAGCGGAGTTTTTTTCCCTACACCCGCAATTTCGGTCTCTTGCACTCTTCTCTGTTAATCTTAATAGAGAAGGAGAATTGCAACTCATGGAAATGAGGCTTAAGTTTTTAATCTGGGCACTGTGTTGGTCAGTAGTGTCACATGTTTTTGCACAAAATTGTGCAGAAGATTTTGGCGCGCTTGATGAAGCCTGCATCAAATCAAAAGCCGCAGCACTAAGTGATAAAGCAATTCCACTTTCAAAAGATATTGTTGATAACGTTTACTTCTACGAAACCAATCAAGGTCATTTTGGTAAACTTCAAATAATTTCGGTAGTTACTGATAAAGAAAGAAAAACTGGAAACAAAGAATGTGTCGCTTATCTAACAGCTTCAACATTTATCAAGGGAAGAAATTTTCAACCAAATTCAATACTTAGTATTAAATCGGAGTTCAACGTTTGGACGCAAGATAGTCTTGGTTTAGATCGCAATGGATCTTTTGATTTAAGACTCGAGAGAGATGGCGAAAAATGTGTCATCAAACCTGTTGCTTCAAAAATTGCTCTTCATAAAAAGATTTCGAATTCTGCTAATCTTTTTGGTGAAGTGGGAAGCCGAACTCTCTATTATGCAGGATTGTTTCTTATCGGTTTAGCTGTCTTCCTCGTCGCAAAAGCGACTCTTGAAGAAGAAAATAAATTTAAGGCAGCTGAGGCACTCGAAGAAGCGGAAGCAGATAAAAAACAACAAACGACAGACTTCGTATTAAAGTATTCTAGGCCATTCTTTAAACGCTATTTCACACCTATTGTGATGGGAATGAAAGGCCGCCAAAATTTAAAAACTAAATATCGAAGAAAGCTCGCCAATGCAGGACTGACTAAAGAGCTTACTCCTGAAGATTTTTTTGCCTTCAAGCTCTTCCTCATTATAGGTTTTCCAGTCATCTTCATCATTTTAAGAATCCTAATGGAGGAAACTTGGAATATGAATATCGCCCCACTGTTGGGTTTAATTGGCTTTTTCTATCCAAATATTTGGATGAACAGTAGGATCTCTGCCAGAAAAGAGGACATGATTCGTGGAATGCCATTCATCGTGGATATGCTCGCTCTTTCAGTAGAAGCTGGTCTTGATTTTATGGCCGCGATTCAAAAAGTGATAGAAAAGGCCCCACCATCTCCATTGGTTGAAGAATTTGAAACCATGATCAAGGAAACTAAAATTGGTTCAAGCCGAGCTGAAGGTTTAAGACAGCTAGCTTGGAGAATTGACGTTCTTCCGATTAATTCATTCTGTGCCACACTCATTGCCGCCGATTCTGTGGGTGCCTCGATTGGCCCAATCTTGAAGCAGCTCTCAAACGAAATGAGACAAAAGAGATCCTCTGAAGCAGAGAAGAAAGGGGCGACTGCTGCCACTAAAATTCTGTTCCCAATGATTATGTTTATTATGCCAGCGGTATTTATCGCCATTGCTGGACCAATGCTTCTGCGTTTCATTACGGGAGGTAATTGATGAAGTATTTATCGGTTACGCATAAAGAGACTGGAAAAATTATTGGGAAAAGAATTGGTTTTGCAAACTCACTTCTGAGTCGAATCTTTGGTCTTATGTTTAAGGCTGATCTTGGGGAGATGGATGGATTGATGATTCAGCCATGCAATTCGATTCATACCTTTTTTATGCGTTTCTCAATCGATGTCGTCTTTCTTTCAGCTAATGGTGAAATTATTAAAATTCTAAGATCAATGAAACCTTGGCGAATGTCTTGGATGTATTTTCGAGCAGTCAAAACACTTGAGCTTAGAGGCGGTGCTCTTCCCTTTGATATACAAGAAGGAAGTCATTTAGAGGTTTCGTATGTATAAGTTAGTCGCTGTTGGCGGAAAATTAAGAGGACAGGAGATCACTTTAAACGAAGGTGAGAATACTCTTGGTCGCTCGCCAGATGTTGATCATCAAATCGCAGTTGACGGGGTTTCAAAAAAACACATGCGTGTGACGGTCAATGGTGACACGGCTTTTGTAGAAGACTTAGGAAGTTCGAACGGCACGTTCATTAATGGAAAGCTCGTAAAAAAAGCCACTGTTAAGGATGGAGATAAAATTGCTCTGCCGAACGTTATTTTTCAAATAGTCCACGTTCAAGAGAAAAAAATCATTGTTAAAAGAAAAGTCGCTAAAATGGCGAGTGATGACAATGAAGTAGACTTAGAAATCAAAGAAGTGGCACCCACTGGGCTAGGTGGGAAGATGATTTGGATCTTCAAGCATAGAATCATGCCAGTGCTCTATAATTTCAATGAGCAGTATGAGTGGTCAGCACTTGTCGGTATTTTGCTTTTCATTTTTATTGGCGTTAATATCAGCTTAACAATATTTCCCGTTCTGCGTGACTCCAAGAGATTACTGATTCTTGAGATTGCGATGAGAGGTAAGCAGTATGCTGCTGAAGTGGCCAGAGCGAATTCCGTTGCGTTATCAAGAAGAGACTTAGATAAACTTGACACCAATTTCTTGGAAAACGCAGAAGGCATTTCTTCCTATGAGCTTTTCGATTTTGATGGTCGCATTGTTCGCCCGATCGGAAAGCTGAATACATATATTAATGATGCGCTCTCTGTTGAAGCTTTAAATTTTTATAAGGATTCAACAAATCAAGATAAAGAATTCATTAGTAGTTTAGGAAATAATAAAATCGGTATTAGTCGTCTCATCAAAGCTTACGATGTTAAAACCGGAAGACAAGAGAACGTGGGAGTCATTGCCATTCGATTTGAGCCTGCCACTCTTCAAGCTCAAGCCGCAACAAATTCTAAAGCTTATCTCGAATCACTTGTGACCAGTGGTCTAGTTTCTATCTTTTTCTTTGGGATGCTTTACTTCTTAACGGTTAAGCCACTTGAAGAAATGAAATCTCAAATTGAGAACGTGTTGCGTGGCAAACAGAAAGAGCTCGATTCAAAGTATATGTTCAAAGAGATTTCCCCACTGAGAAACACTCTCAATTCAATGCTTCAAAGATTACGAGAATTACAGAATACGGATACAGGAGAAATGGCAAATCTTGAAGAGGACGGGCCATTTGTACGATCCATGTTGGAATTTATGCAAGGTGCTCAGGGCCCTGTCATGGTTCTCAACTCTGAAAAATTAATTCAGGGTTTAAATATTGAAGCTGAGGATTTAATTGGAATTCGACAAAATGCTTCTCAGGGCCAGAGCTTATTAGATGCGGCCAGGGATCAAGGTATGGCCGCCACGTTGATAGATTTATGCGATCAGTCTGCAAACAATGGCGGGGTTAATCAGAAAGAGAATTATGAAATTGGTGGTAAGGATATTGCCGTCAATGTTGTAGCTGTCATGGGTAGAGATAAATTTGCAAAAGCTTTCTATATAACTTTTGTGAAACCAGGATAAAGAGTAGATGTCGAAGAGCGTTCTAGCGATGAAACACTTTGAACAGCCTCCTGAGGAAGGTACGTATTGGCGTTTGATGTGTTTAACTGGCCAGACTAAGGGTGAAACCTATGTGTTCACTGGCAACAGAGTGGTTATGGGTCGCTCGGAGAAAGCAGATATTCGAGTGCTTGATATAAAATCATCACGCGAACATGCAGAAATCGCCAAAGTTGGAAATGATTGGGTTTTGACTGATTTAGGCTCGCAAAATGGAATCGTCGTCAACGACCAAAAAGTTTCCCAGGCCAAGCTTAAAGAAGGTGACAAAATTGTCATCGGTCAGACAGTTTATAAATTTGCAAAAGTAGAAGTTAAGGCCTCAGGGAAAAATACAAAAAAAATCCAAGATGACTCAGAGAAATCGGCAGAGCCGCCTAAAAAGAAAACATCGGCTCTTTTGGGGTTAATCGCAGTCGTTGGAATTGCCATGATGCTGTTTGACGATGGCGGCAAAAAGCCTGAAACAGTCAGAAAAAAATCATCTTCTGCAGGTGTAAAAGATGTCACGGATGAATACTTGCAAATGGTTCGCCAAAAGCAATTGATGGAAGATAAGAGTTTAAAAGTTAAAATGAATACAATCTTTCAGAGAGGCTTAAGAGAGTTTCGTGAACAGAATTATTTTAGAGCTATTAATGAATTCAATCTCGCCCTTATTCTCAATCCAAATGATCCTCTTGCGGATTTCTATTTAAGGAAAGCAAAAGAGGAATTGGATAAAGTCATTGCAGAGCAATTTATTAAAGCCAAAAGAGACGAAGAAGGATTGCGGTATCAAAACGCTATTGTGACTTATTGTGGAGTCATACGACTTTTGTATCAATATCAAGAAGACCCTAGATATAAATCAGCAGAAGAAAATATATTGGCCCTGGAAGGGAAATTAGGATTGGAGCAAGGTGAAAGTAGTTGTCTTAAAAAACAACAGTCCGATCAATGAGCTAAGTTGGCCGGATAGTGAGATTGATGAAGGATTTGAGGCCTATCTTGGGCGCTCAGAAGATTGTCATATCTTTGTTGATGACCCCTTGGTCTCAAGGCACCATATTGTCATCCGCTATGAAAGTAATAAGTGGATTTTAGAGAAATTAAGTCAGATCTCAATTGTAAGTGTGAACGGTCAGATTGTTCAAAATACAATTCAAGTAAACCAGGGGGATCTGATTGCATTTCCTCCCTACGCTCTTTTGCTGGAAAATTTGCCAGGTCATAAGCCTAGTATTCAAGCGGCTGCGCCTATCAGTCCTATTATAGATTCTGCCCAAACTTCACTGTCTGGAATTCAGGATGATATTCCACCCGTTGAAGAGATGGATGCGACGGTCTTTATACCTCCGACTCAAACGAAAATAGCCCCTGCTCCTGTGATGTCTGAAGCGACTCAAGGATTAGTTGAAGATATTCTCTCAGACGATCCTTTACCTCAGACTCAAGAAGTAAATGAATCTGAGATGGAACCATTTGATGCTCCTGCTGCTGAACCGGAAGCCGTTGGCGGGCTTGATTTTAATTCGGAAGAAGATGTGATTGGATCTGACCCGAAGCCCGATGGAGCTGCCTCCAGTGAACCGAGTACCGATTTTGGTGGTGGTGATTTTGGTGGAGGTGAATCCACTCAAGCCGATATGGGAGTGCCCGGAGAGGCTGATGATGGAAGTGAATCAACGCGAGTGTTTCAAAAGTTTGCGAGCTATGACTTATTACTTTTTGGTGAGTTTGCACCTTATGATCGTTTCGCTGTTAATCAAAATGAAATTTTCATCGGAAGAGATGCTAAAAAATGTCAAATTGTTCTCAATGATTCAGAAGTATCCTCTGTTCATGCAGTCTTAAAAAAATCTTTAGTGAATATGACTTTAGAAGATCTTAATTCTTCTAACGGCACATTGCTTAATGGCCAACGAATCAATAAATCAGAGCTCAATAACGGTGATGAGTTTATTATTGGCTCGACCACTTTCACGGTTCAAATTTCATCAGATCTTCTCGAGGCGGAACAAGATCGACTGATGCCTGTAGAAGAAGGTCAGTTCATTGAACAAATTGAAGAAGTCGATGAAGAGGTCCCTCTTGATCAACTTGGAAAGCTTGAAGAGGGTGGCGTTGATTTTAGTGCCAATGATCAAGTTCAGGAGAAAAGTTTAATTAAAAGGATCATGAAAGATCCTAAGAAGAAGCGCATCGCGATTATTGTGATTGTTCTCTTAATGGTGGTGATGCTTTTAGATGATGAACCGGCCAAAGAGACAAAACCTGTTGAAGAGAAAAAAGAGACAAAAGTAGATCCTAAAAAAGTAGAGGATCCAGCGGCTCCAAAAAAGATAGCTCTCACACCTGAGCAAATACGCTCCCTCGAAGCAAAATATAAAATCGCAGAAGCCTATGTAAAAGATAAGAAGCTTGATGAGGCATTAGCAGAATTAGAGCAAATTCTAGCCGTTGATCCTGAATATGCTAATGCGAAAACTCTCTTTAAATATGTTCAAGAGCAAAATAATAAATTTAAAGAAGAGCAACAAAGACTTAAACAGGAAGAGGCTAGGGCAAAAATTCGTGAAGAAGTTAAAGCGATGGTTGCCGAAGCAAAAGAAGCTGTCGCCCAAAGAAATATTCCTAGAGCAGAGCAGCTGTTTAGCAAAATTCTTGAGAAAGACCCTGAGAATCTTGATGTCACTCCTTTGAAGCAGGAAATTGAAACTTGGCAAAATCAAGAGAGAGCAAAGGCTGAAGCTGAAGCGAGAAAAAAGGCTGAACGTACCCGTATGGTTGATGCCCTGGCACCGGGAAAAAAGCTGTATCTTGCCAAAGAGTGGTTTAAGGCCATTTTGAAACTTGAAGAGTTTATGGATATCAAGCAAATGGATGAAGATCTTATTAAAGAGGGTGGAGATATGTTAGCTGAGGCTAAATCTCAACTTGCTTCTGAGATTGCGCCGGTGCTTGGTAAGGCTCGCTCGCTAAAAGAAGGTCAGGACTTGAAGGGTGCATATGAAACTTATCTAGAGGTTCTTGCCATCGATCCAACTAATAAAGAAGGTTTAGATGAGAAGGAAAACATCAGAGAAATTCTAGAAACAAGATCTAAAAAAGTTTATCGCGAAGCTATTATTTCAGAGAGTCTCTCTTTGTTTGGAGATGCCAAAGAAAAGCTTCAAGAAGTTCAGCAGATATCGCCAACAGATAGTGAGTACTATAAAAAAGCCACTGATAAATTAAAAAATTATTTGGAGTAAAGCATGAAGCTTAAATCCTATGCAGCCCTTACACATCAAGGCCCATTCTTAGAATCTAATGAAGATGGCTATGATTTTGATCTTGATCAACAATTCTTTTTTGTTTTGGATGGATTTGGTGGAAGTGGGGTGGGTGATAAAGCGGTAGGAAAGCTCAAGGATGATTTAAAAAGCTATCTCTCTCAGCTCACGAGTGATCCTGATTCAACGATGCCGCTCTACTGGAGTCCTCGCTGGTTGCTTGAAGGGAATGCGATGATAAATGCTATGCTCAACAGTCATCAAAAACTATTTAAGGAAAACTCCCAAAAGAGTCTGAATCAGAGGGCCGGTGCCAGTGCTGCGTGCGCTATTAAATCGGATGATATCCTAGTTCTTTCACAAGTAGGTTCATGCCAAGCCTTTTTGGCCCGCCATGGAACTGTGGAGGCGCTATTCCTTCCAGACACGCACCAGCTTTTGTCACAAGATGCCCATGCGCCTACTTCTCTTAAGGCTCCTGTAGGGGCATTTGGATTTTTTCCTGAGCTTTCATGGCATATGAAAGAAGTCCGTGTTCAAGAAGGGGATCAGTTTCTGTTTTTGACAGAGGGGATTGCCCCCTGGCTCTCGCTCACAGAATTGGGTCATGCCCTGTCTCGCCAAGAGGAAGATGGACATCAAAAACTGAATGCTTTACTGAAATTGTCCAATTCAAGAGGGAATTGCGCTAACCAAACGGCCATGATTCTGGAATTCTAGAGTAATTTTGCTTTTCGCTCTGTTTTACAGTTGCCTATAATGTTTAGCATGAGCGTTAAGATCTTATTAGCAGATGATAGCCCCACAGTTCACAAGGTCATTAAGATCATTCTTAAAGATGAACCTTTTGAAATTATTGAGTGTTCAAAAGACTCAGAGCTTTCACATAAATTAAATCAACATAAACCAAGTATTGTTTTTCTTGATTTCAATTTTTCTGAAACAAAAACAGGCTATGACATTTGTAAATCAATACAAGCTCAAAATCCTGCGGCCAAAATTTTAGTCATGTATGGAACTTTTGATACTGTTGATGAATCAGCACTTCGAGAAGTCGGAGTCACTCAACATGTTGTGAAGCCGTTTGATACTTCGAAATTTATTGTTCAAGTAAGAAACTTAGCAGATGGAATTTCGAGCCCCGTCGCCGCAAAGAAAATGCCTGATCCAATCGAAGAGGGTTGGAGTATAAGAGAGACAGTAGAAAGAAAATCACCAAACATCGAACGTATGACAAATGAAACTGTGCCTAGCCTTGATGATGATCTCAATGATTGGGGAATGATGGTTCCGGGCATAATTGGAAAATCTGCTGGGTCACCGGATTTTCCGCCGGTGATTGACTCTAAACCTGAAGCTGTTGAGGCGAAACCTGTTCAAAAAGCCATTGAGAAACCTGTTGAAGTGAAAAGCAGTTCTTCCGATTACAATCTTCCATCTGATGATGATCTAGAATATCCGGATATGAGTTCAGGCTCATCAAGTCTTGATTGGGAAATGCCAAAGGCTTCAGTACCTGAAGCAAAATCTAAGCTTGTTCCACTGAATGAGTTAGCCCCTCTTGAGGATGATTCACCCAATTCTTCTGTCTTACTCGAATTGAGTGGAATGGAAGATGAAGGTGTGAAGCTCATTGAAGATCAAATTCGTGATGAAGTTGAAGAAGATCTTTGGACTGTGGATACCTTTGAATCCGAGTCACCTAAGCTATCAGTAGTTGAAGAGACTGAAGAAGAATCTCCTTCTTTCTCTGCTCATTCACAAGAATTTGCAATCGTAAATGATGGCCACAGAGCATTTGACGATGATCTCTTTGAGCCACTAGATAAACAAGATAAACAGCCTACTTACAGCTCTAGTCTCCCTAGCAAGAAATCTTCACCAGAGTCGCAATCTATGCCTATTGATCTTCAGAATCTTAAGCCATTAATCGAGCAGATGGTCAAAGAAGCAGTGGCTGAATATTGTCGTCAAAGTGTTGAGAAAGTCGCCTGGGAAGTTATTCCTGATTTGGCCGAAAATCTTATTAAAAATGAACTACGTAAAATTAGTGATAAGGTCAGCCGAGATCTTTAGGTCCAGCGTAGTGTTCCATTATAAATTGATTTGCCCCCTACAATCGCTTCACCATTAACACCTAATCCATTAAACAATCCTGAATGAATTTCTTCTCCATCCTGAATGGTTACCATTTTATTTAAATGAACACATCTCTGAGTCCAGGCTTCCTCAATTTTTTTAAGAGGAGAAGGGAAGCTCTCCAGATAGTTAAGAGCGAATTGATAAGCAAGATCATGGGCCCAGTTTTGATTGAGAGATTTTTTTTTATCAAAAACAGATCCCCAATGAGTACTTGGTTGCAGATTAATTCCCACACCAATAAACATATGGGGCTGTTCTAATTTTAAAAGAATGCCGCCACATTTCTTATCGTGGTTATAAAGATCGTTAGGCCATTTAAGACCAATTTTAATTCCCCAAAGCTCTTCAATCGTCTTGGCAAGAGAGACTGCGACTTCTAATGACTGCCAAGTTAAATGGGGGTGAACTGGGGAAGAAAATGAAAAGGCTAAAGATCCCTCTTCATGAGACCACGAATTCTCACCTCTACCTCTACCAAGCAGCTGTTTTTCCGTTGAAACCAATTGATACACATCGACGTGGCGTTTGATTTCTTCTTGAGTAGAATTACATTCATTCAATTTTAAATGTTTCATTATGATCGTGAGGTTAACATGTCTCTTATTAAACGCAATACTCCTCGTCCCATTAAGTTTACGACTAACGTCAATCCTTACGCTTATGGAAGTGTGCTCGCTGAATTTGGAAATACTAAAGTTCAAGTGACAGTGAATGTGCAAGAGAGTGTTCCTCCATTTTTGAAAGGCAAATCGCAGGGCTGGCTGACTGCGGAGTACGCGATGTTACCTTCGGCCACTCACACTCGTGGGGATCGTGAAAGAAAAGGGGCTTCTGGCAGAACTCAAGAGATTCAAAGATTAATTGGTAGAGCGCTTAGAGCCATTACCGATATGAGCAAATTGGGTGAAAGAACACTCATGATTGATTGTGATGTTATGGTTGCAGATGGAGGCACTCGTACTACGGCTATTTCGGGAGCTTATGTTGCTTTAGAGTTGGCCATTCGCCGTCTTCAAAATGAAGGTCTTTTAAAGCAGCATCCACTCAAAGAAGCTCTTGCTGCTGTCAGTGTGGGTCTTGATAAAGAGGGAATGGCCATTGCTGATTTAAATTACCAAGAAGATTCAACCTGTGAAGCTGATGTTAATGTAGTGATGACTGCTTCAGGTAAATTTGTCGAACTTCAAGGAACTGCCGAAGGTGACCCGTTCTCTGAAGAGCAACTTCAGGCGCTCATTACTTGCGCAAAATCTGCGATTGGAAAAGTTGTGGAAGCTCAGCGAGCTGCATTGAATGCTTAGTTTCATTCTTGCTTCAGGAAATGCTCATAAAGCTGAGGAATTTTCTGAACTTTTTAAAGACAAGATAGTTGTAAAGGCTGCTCCAAGGGGGCTCTCTCCGGATGAAACTGGCGAGACTTTTACTGCAAACGCACTCATTAAAGCCAAAGCCTATTATGATGAGTTCCAGCTTCCCTCTCTAGCGGATGATTCTGGTCTCACAGTTGAATCTCTGCCTCAAATTTTAGGGGTCCAGAGCGCTCGCTTTCTACCTGAGAGAGCTGACTATAAAGAGAAGTGTCTTGAGATTATTCGATTACTTCAAACTCATGAGAATAAGAGAGCCTATTTCACCTGTGTTTTGTGTTTTTATATTTCTCCAAGTGAAATTTATTTCTTTGAAGGCCGAGTACACGGAGAAATTGGAAATGAATATAGGGGAGATAAAGGATTTGGATATGATCCGATCTTTATTCCTCAGAGAGCAGAAAACGACGGAAAAACATTAGCTGAATTGCCCGAATGGAAAAATTTAAATTCCCATCGGGCAAAAGCATCACTTGCGGCTTTAGACTTTTTTATTTCTCGTTAATTATTTTAAATTGCAACATCCAGCGAGAACCGCGCCACCATTTTCATAAATGGCATGGTGGCTATAAACTTCATCCGACATTCCATCGTTGCATTCTCCAGCAATGACTGAAAGGCTTGAGAATTTTGATTTCACGACAAAGGCGAATCCGGCCGTAAAACCTGCCGCTTCAGTTTTAGAAATGACTTTAAGAGACACAGGCTTCTCAAGTTCTGGGCTTGAAAAAGTCATCATCTTGTCCGTGACCTTAAGGCCCCAGAAAGGCTCTGTGCCTCCACAATTAAGCGTTGCGGCAAAAGCATTTGAGAGTGAGAAAACTGAAATGAGAGAGGCAAAAAGAAGATGTTTCATAGAGACTCCATGGGAAAAGGATTTGTATGCAGTGCAATCTACACTGAAACTGGTTTTTCGCCATAGACCAGGAAAAGATTCCAAGGCTTAAGTCTCGACAAATCCCGGCCAGTCGTCCATACTCGTTCGACGTCGGGGTGTAGCGCAGTCTGGTAGCGTATCTGCTTTGGGAGCAGGTGGTCGTTGGTTCGAATCCAATCACCCCGACCATCTTTTTTAAACCACTTAAATCACTTTAATAACTTTTGCTGGCACTCCGGCCAAGATTGATCTTGCAGGGTAATCACCGGCAGTAACGACAGAGCCAGTAGCAATCACACAACCTGCTCCAATTTTCGCCCCTTTTAAAATAGTGGCATTCGCCCCAATCCAGACATCGTCGCCGATGACTATTGCGTCTGATGGGAACGTCCAATTGAGCTTCTTTGGTTCTGCGTGCTCTTTATAGGAAGGTTTAAAGTTGTCACAGATTTGCTGCATTTGAATTGAGCGCAGTTCAGGGTCAGTCGGATGAGGATCAAAGTCCTGAATAAACACGTTCCAGCTTGTGATCACTCGACTTCCAATAGTAATTTTTCCCCTAGAGTAAATTCGGGCATCACCAATCACACAGGTTTTTCCAATATGAATTTGACCCTGCCCATAGGCTTCGATTCTGGCGTTTTCATAAACGATACTATCAGCACCAATTTTTATTGAAGCCTCTGGTCTTTCAGCACAGAGAGTTCTGATTCTTTGAATACGAACATTCGTCTCGAGAAGCACTCCGCTTGATTTTCCAAAGAAAAATGGCTGTAAAAGCTTGGTTCTTCTAAATAAATACAGTGAGCGAATGACATTCTTGAAATGAACAGGGCGGGTTCTAAGCAGCCAAAGGGCTTTTATGAAGTAATGAATCATATATAAAATTAATCTCTGAGTTGAGGCGGATAATAGTCTAAAATCTTGAAATGACTATCAAGATTGTAAAAAGTTCACTCTCTAAACTATGGACCTAAAAAAGTCATAAAATAGGGTCATGAAAACACTTTTATTGCTCTCTATTTTAAGTTTTAGCTTCAATACTTTTGCTCTCCCTATTACCTGTTATTCGACAGAAAAAGTGATGGGTGTTCCTCTCGTCAAAATTAAAATCAACGGTGAGAGAGACTATGTGGATACTTCTGGCAGAACTTGGAGAAATAACATCGTTGGCGTTACGCCAGCAGTGGGATTGAGGAAAGTCGTTTATGCTTCGGGAAATTTTGAAGGACCAAATATTGGCGGAACTTTCATAGAGAGAGATTTCGTTGTCGGCCAAATCACTGCGAAATCTGTGAAAGATGATGGAAAGTATGTGGGGACGGCCCAACTTTCAAATATTCAGCATAATCCTGTTATCAATATTACTTGCGAAGACGCTCAATAGAGTCACTCAGTGCATGTAGGACTCTTTGGGTGTTGACTGGGCGACACTGCTCTCCCATTTGACCCACGCGGATAATATCTAAACCAAACGCTCCAGAAATTTCAACATGATGATTTTTAATCATTGTTTGAATGAGATCTTTTGCGACAACGCCCTGAGGTGTTTTGATCGCAACAACTGAATTTAAGCGGCAATTCTTTGGAGCGTAAAGTTCAAGCCCCTTCTTTTCAATTTGTGTTTGAAAATTGAGAGAGCTGTCTAAGTGGCGCTCAAATCTCTTTTCTAAAGTTTCCAGGCAAATAAGTCTTAATCCCTCATGGAGAGCAAGAATGCCTGTGACAGGAGCGGTATAGTGATACTCACCGTTACCCCAAAATTTCCAGGCCCGTCGAACGTCTAGACACCAATGGGAGATGATTTCTTTTCGAGAAAGAATTTCGGTGAAAACATCTTCCCCAAAAGCGATTAAGGAAATTCCAGGAATGGCCGAAACACCTTTCTGTCCACCTGTGAACATGACGTCAATTCCCCATTCATCCATGGGAACAGGTAAACATGATAAAGTGACCACGGCATCCAAAACCACTCTCACGCCTTTGGACTTAGCGATTTTGGCTATTTCCTGCAGCTCTACATTCATGATCCCACAAGATGTTTCACCGTGAGTGAGTGTGATGACATCAAAATGCTCTTTATCTAAAGCATCCTTAACATCTTGAGCTTTAAAGCAGCTCAAAGGCTGCGGATAGAGATCTTTCACCTCTCCTCCGAGACCTCGGGCCATTTCTCCAAAACGATTACTAAAAGTACCCAAATTTAATACGAGCACTTTTCGTCCAGGCCAGACTAATGAAACCATCGCCATCTCCATTGCGGCCGAAGCGGGGCCTGCGATGCCGAGGATACGTGTGGTTTCGGTTTGAAAAATGTAACGGCTCATCGTTTGGACACGTTCAACAATTGTTCTCATTGTTGAACCGAGATGACTAAAAATGATCGCCGAGGCAGCCTTTACTTCAGGAGTCGTTGGAACTGGGCCCGCTCCCATGAGTAATATTTCTGGATTGGGAAGAATATCGTTCAGGGCAATATTAGCAGGGACGGAATATTTCATTCCTTAATACTAGCACTTTGCAGCTTTTGGTAAAGCTCATCTAACACTTTTTTGTGCTTTAAATTTAAATTGAGATCAAGGCTTTTACTTTTTTGTTCATTCCAGGGCAGTTGAGATTTTTTAGAGTAAAGGTTCATAGAGTTTTTCATTCTCTCTATAAGTTTTTGGTCGCTGTTATCTAAACCGAAGCAGTTAAGAACTTGAATAGGGAGAGTTGGAGAGATGTCTTTGTAATCTATAAACAAATCAATAGATTCATGATCTATCGAGATCTGGTCAATTTGAACTTTAAAGAGATCGATCAGAACCTGTTCGTAATTGTCTTTTGACGTATAGTCCATGAGCCAGTGAGGTGGATTCTTTAGGTTTGAAGCGACTATTTCTTTCAAATCACGATAGACAAAAATAATGGGAGTGTTGGGAAATATTTCTTTTAGTGATTTGATCCATTTCGCATTATAAGAAAATTTTAAAAAATATCTCTTCTCTGGGGAGACCATGCATTTACCGAAACTTTTAATGGCGCCGGAGAAATAGAAAAGTCGTATGGTTTGAGAAAGGGTTTGCGTATTGAGAAGAATTTCTATTGGGGCTGGCTCTGAAATTACAAGATTTGCAGGATCTTCTTTAAGCATCTGAGTCAGTAGGGTTGACCCACATCGAGTCATGTGAAAAATAAATCCGCTGGGATCAGGGATGTTCTCTTCTTTTAGTATCTCAAGAAGTTCTTGAGCGTCGGAGATTCTTCTTGAAGTGGTGTCAGGAAGAGAAGAAACGGTATCTATATAGAAAGGATGAGCAAATTGAATATTCGCACGCTCAAACCAATGAATTGAAATTTTTTCACCTCTAATGACATCTTCAATCATCCAGAGGGTCTTGCTCATTTTGATATCTTAGGCATCATGAGGATATAGCCTACAAATGAAACAGCGATATTAGAGATGGCAAAATAGCCGTTGCTTTCAAGAGAGAGCATGGTTGTGACAAAACCAATGAGGGCCATACTTTCATTGAGAGCCCAGCAAACGATCTGCTTCTTAAGTTTTTGCTCAAATGTTTTGGCATCACTCATGAACTTCTTAAACATTAAATAGTTCGTGAAGAGAAAGGCCGGTGCACACAAAGAAAAAATTTCAAGTGGCTGTAAGTTTTGAGAGGGGAAATAGATCGAATCCAGTTTTCCAACAAATTTCAAAGCTACTAAATAAGTGAAGAGGCTTGAAACCAAGCCTCCCCAAATAATTAAAGGCAAAATAGCTTTATTGTTATTCATTACCAACCAAGGATATGGGCAAACATAAGTGGTGCAACAATCGTCGCGTCACTTTCCACAATATAACTTGGAGTGTTGACTGAGAGTTTACCCCAAGTGATTTTCTCATTTGGTACTGCTCCTGAATATGAGCCATATGAAGTTGTCGAATCAGAGATCTGACAGAAGTAGCCCCAAAGACGGATGTCATCTTTTTCAAGGTCTTGGCGAATCATTGGAACAACACAGATAGGGAAGTCTCCAGCGATACCGCCGCCGATCTGAAAGAAACCGATTGAAGTCGACTTAGCCGTCTCCATATACCAGTCAGCGAGGCTCATCATGTATTCAATTCCTGTGCGAACAGTGTGAACGTTCTTGACTTCACCTTTCATGCAGAACGAAGCGTACATGTTGCCTAGTGTGGAATCTTCCCAGCCTGGAACGACCATTGGGATGTTCATCTCTGCAGCAGCAAGCATCCATGAGTTTTTTGGATCAATCTGATAGTGAGGAGCAAATTTCCCTTTCTTTAAAGCGCGAAAGAAGAATTCATGTGGAAAACAGCGCTCGTTATTTTTTTCAGCTAGAGACCATTCATCGGCCATGATTGACCAAATCTTTCTCATCGCCGCTTCTTCAGGGATACAGGTATCTGTGACTCGGTTCAAATGTTTGTCGTAAAGTTTTTGCTCATCTTCTCTTGTGAGATCTCTCCATTGAGGAAGACGCTCATAATGATTATGGGCCACAAGATTGTAGATATCTTCTTCAAGATTGGCGCCTGTGCAAGAGATCGCGTGGACTTTACCTTGGCGAATCATCTCAGCAAGTGAGAGCCCAAGCTCGGCCGTACTCATCGCTCCTGCGAGAGTGACCATCATCTTTCCACCAGTGGCGAGGTGAGCTTCATAGCCTTTCACCGCATCCATCATCGCTGCCGCATTGAAGTGGCGGTAGTGGTGGTTCATAAATGTTGAAATAGGACCGTTAGATTTCGTAGTGCTCATGAAAGACCTCATGGCAAAGCAGCTGACAGGCCGCGGCTGGTCGCCGGAACGGGTTTTCGCCCTTCACTCCGATTACCTGCCGAATTTCACCTAAAAGAGACCGAATGGTCAAGCTCACTGCTTGTCGAACTCCATTAGAGAAGGGGTAGAATAAATTATGACCAAAAAAATGATTATCCTTACCTCTTTTGCTGCAACGCTTGCAGTGGCACTTCTCTATGTCTTCAATTTTTGGAATGTCGCTGTGGCCGACACCTACATCATGAGAGACTCCATTAGAATTCCAGGTTCAAACACTTTTGCTTACTGGCTGGATGTCTTTTCTCACCAAAATCACGGCCCTCAATACCGACCTGTGGGCTTCTTCACCTACTTTTGGCTCATGGGCTACTTTTTTAATGCCTCACTTTGGTCATTGGCGATGGTTTCATATGGGTTGTTGTTCTGGAGTTTTATAGAGTTAGGTAAGTTGTTTAAGCGCTTCCAATGGGGATCGAAAGCCTTTGTCACCTCTTTGGTCGTCATGGTTTTCCATCCTGTGATGGGAAATATTCTGGATCAGTCTTTTGCGATAAAATATCAATTTACTCTTGCCGTCTTCTTAATGGGACTCAATCTTTTCACTCAAACTAATTCCAAATCGAAATGGATCTTTTTTTTATTTCTCAGTCTCCTCTGCGGTCTATCCCAAGAGGGAACAATCGTTTTCCCATTTATCTGGTTGGTGTGGGATTTTTATTGGAATAAAAAACTTAAGTGGCCCCATTGCGTTCTTTTCTCATATGTAGCCATCTATCTCATCGCCAGAACAATATTCTTTGATGTCCCGAGAGCGGGGTTCATGGAAGTTTCCTGGAAGCATCTCCCTGTGGGATTGAGTTATTATTTGCATAAAATCTTCTCTTCTCCTTTTGGTATTTATGACTATGGAGCAAATTACAATGGGAGCTTTCAAGGTGTATGGCTTAGCTCTATTGTGATCATCTTGGGAGTCTCGGTTTTTGCTCTCTATAAAAAGCAGTGGGTGCCACTTCTTTTTCTGGGATTTACCTTTTGTCTGGTGGCTCCCTATTCTGTGTTGATTAATCATATTGGTTATGATCGAGGCTACTGGGGACTGGCGTGTATTGGAGTTATTGCTGCATGGGTCGTACAATATTCCAAAAGATGGTCTCTTCTGATTATGATTTTATTTCTTGGAGGATCACTGATCTCTCTTAAGTCACACTGGCCCAATAATGTATCGTATATGAATTTAATGGCCAACATACCAATGAAGGCCCAGGATTTTATAAAAAAAATTAACCCCGCCAAAGACGAGTTTGTACTGATTAAACTCACTTCTAATGATCTAGAAGATGAGTGGCTCAATTTCATGCTGTTTGCCGGTGAAATCGCTCATCAAGATCCCAGTGTTCATTTGATTCTAGAGTTTTATGACGGGCGTGGATTCAATCTTGATTATCGCCACTACGTTCGTGATGGCGTTAAGTATAGAATCAGAAAAATCTTCCCGGAGAGGAAGACGGTTTATACTCTTGATCAGTTTCAGCACACACAACTTTTAGAACTTCCTAAACCATTAGTGGATAGAGAGTTGAGTATGAGCATGCCCTTTCCTAAAAAGGAGGCTCACCCTTGGGTCCAGCAGTAATTTGGTTAATTGGATTATCAGGTGCTGGTAAAAGTTCACTCGCCAAGAGGCTAGTCGAATACCTGAGACAGCATAATGTAATGGCCGAGCATCTGGATGGTGACATCGTGAGAAGTACACGTCCAAGAGGATTTAGTCGCATTGAGAGACTTGAGCATTTAAATGAAGTGGCCATTATAGCAGCGGATAAAGAGAGAAGCGGTCTTTTAGTTGTGGGTTCATTTATCACGCCCTATCAAGAAGCCCGAAACAATTTAAGACAAAAATGCCAGAAGTATATTGAAGTCTGGGTGGATTCAGAGCTCGAAGATTGCGAAAAAAGAGACGTTAAAGGTCTTTATGCGAAAGCTAGATCTGGCGAGATCAAAAATTTCACTGGTATCTCTGATGTGTTTGAGAGTCCCCTCAATTCAGACATTCATTTAGTCACGAAAAATAAAACCGAAAATGAGAGTCTTAAGGAGCTAATTGAAAAGCTAGAGAATTTCTTTAAGTAAAACAGCAGCGATTGTTTCCTTCGTCTCATCATCGATCCAAATCATTTGACCCAGATTCGTGCCTGAATTAAAACGATCACTCAAGAGTTCGTCCCTGAAACTTAATTCCCCTTGATACAGTTTTGGATAAGCGCTCTCTGTTGGATTCTGCCAAGTTTGGTTTTTCCAATTCCACTCGCTCTTGATATTCATCTGTTCGAGCTCACTAGACCAAGTGTGAGATTTAACTTTCGTCCGTTGGCCCATTTCTTTAAAAAGGACCCACTCTGCCTTCCAATTCTTGCTTGAATTCATTGGATTACTAGAAAGTAGATCTCCTCTTTTCATTTTTTTATCCGTTTTTATTCTTACGGCTTCTCCCTGTGAAGCTGAATCAATCTGATTTGGATATTCAAATATATTCTCTACCGTAATACGATCTTGACCGCAGAAGAGAGTTTGTCCCTTTTGAATTGCTCCTGAGATGATCATGCCCATAGCATCGCCATTGGGCTGGATGAGTTGTATGGGAAGCCTGAGTGCAGTTGAATTCTGAACTATTTTAGAGGGAATATGCTCAAGCCATTTGAGAAGTGTAGCCCCCTTATACCAATCCATATTTTTTGAGGAGTGAACAATGTTCTCACCTAAGAGAGCTGAGGCCGGAAGGAATGTAGCCTTTTTAAATTCGCTCAAATCTCTTTTAATACCGTCAAAAACCTCTTGAGAGTAAGCGACAGAATCCATTTTATTGATCACAAAAATAATCGAGGGAACTCCTAGCCAGCTGGCCAACCAGGCATGTCTTCTTGTTTGCACACTGACACCTCTTGAGGCATCCACAAGTATAACTGCAGCGTCTGCAAGGGAAGCCGCAGTGACCATGTGATGAATGTACTGTAGATGGCCTGGGGAATCGGCGACAATGTACTTTCTCATCTCCGTTGAGTAGTAACGATAGGCCACATCCATTGTAATACCCTGAGCTCGCTCTTCTCTCAGTCCGTCAGTAAAATGGGCCAGATTATTCTGAATAGAAGCCAGTTGGTCTTTTTTGATGTGACCTGCGTCGCTAAAGAGTCTTCCAATGAGAGTACTTTTCCCATCATCCACTTCACCAGCTGTAATAAAGCGTCTGATTTCCACTAGAAATACCCCTCGCGTTTTCTGTCTTCCATCGCGGCATCACTGGTTTTGTCATCGGCCCTTGAGCCTCGCTCACTTAGATCTGAGGAGATAATTTCTTGGATCACGTCGTCTATTGTGGAAGCTTGAGAGAGAACCGGTGAAGTGCATGTCATGTCGCCCACTGTACGAAAGCGGACAATCTCTTCCGAAATAACATCATCA
This sequence comes from Bacteriovoracaceae bacterium, assembly GCA_019752535.1. Classification (GTDB taxonomy): domain Bacteria; phylum Bdellovibrionota; class Bacteriovoracia; order Bacteriovoracales; family Bacteriovoracaceae; genus UBA6144. The sequence continues at coordinate 176,349 of JAIEMA010000019.1, read as the reverse complement.
GCTGTTGGTTTTATATATTCGGAGAGAGGTAAAATGATTCCATTTGATCGAGTGACTATCTTTCTTTTATGTGAAAAATATAAACTAGGTAGCGTTGCACTCTCTTTCTTGAGCCATTGCCACACATCTAATTCGCTCCAGTTGTTAAGTGGAAAAACTCGCATGTTTCCACCAGAGGTGAGGTCGGTGTTGTATAAATTCCAAAGCTCTGCTCTTTGCTGATTGGGATTCCACCCTCCTCCCTTAAAGCGGGGAGAGAAAAATCTCTCCTTGGCGCGAGCCTTTTCTTCATCTCTTCTTGCCCCACCAATGGCCGCATCGAAGTTAAATTCATCAAGGGCATCCAGAAGAGTTTTGGCCTGCTGTCGATTTCGACTCGCATAGGGACCATCATCTTCTTTGGCTCGTCCCGCTTTAATGGTGTCTTCAACTTTTCTAATGATGAGTTTCTCTTGAAGATCCTCCATGACTTTATCTCTGAAGTGCAAAGCCTCAGGAAAATTATGTCCTGTATCAATGTGCAGAACAGGATAGGGGAAGCGATCGGGCCTAAAGGCTTTGACAGAGAGAAGAAGCAGGCAGAGAGAATCTTTTCCCCCGGAAAAAAGTAAAACCGGATTTTTAAAGTTCGCTGCCACTTCTCTTAAAACATAGATCGCTTCAGCTTCAAGTTGATTTAATCTTTTCATGCTTTGCTCCACCCCAAAGGCAGCGGACCCATCTCTTTTTCCCACTTGTCATAAATAGGGGAGAGAATGTCCCAGCAATTTTTTAGGTCTTTCTCGTCAAAGAGGGCTTCCTCTTTACCCGGACGATAGAGCATTTTTTCAATCAACCCGTTGTCTTTGGTTTTTCCCACGATTTGATAAAATCCTTGCTTGCGTAGAAGCTGACTCACTTGAAAAGCGAAGTGAGCAAAAGTCTCACTTCTCACCTGTCTTCCTTCCCATGTGTGTTTCATCCACTCTTCATTCCAATGGGGCTCTACGTTTAAATGTTTCCAAACTGGCATCAACCAACTCTTTGGATCTTGATATAAATTTTCAAAATACGTAATAAGAATTTGATCATTGGGAAAAAGACTTTTCCATCTCAAAATATTTTCACTGTATTGTATCGTTTGCTTGATGACTGGTAAGTTCAAATATTGGAAAATGGTTACATCTCTTTTTAAATATAAAGTTCGATCGTAGAGATAAGACGAGAGAATTCTTTTAAAAGGATCTCTCAGAGTAAAGATGAGTTTGAATTTTTTATTAAACTGATAGGCTCTCTTGGGTGCGTCGGGGTGCCAGAAATAGCGATGACAAATTTCACCAGCGATAAGATTTTTCTTATTACTTTTGAACTGCGCCAGGTACCAGCTTTCGCCTCTTTGGTATTGGTGCGAAAAGTATTCTGTATCTTTTGAAGCGGGGATAAAAAGTTGCGGATGCTCTCTATAGACTCTAGCTTGCCACGTAGTGGCGCACCTAGCGGGTCCTAAATGGAGAAATTCTGGCTTGTTCAACTAAACCCCTAATATTCTTTATCTTTATTGTATCTTAGATCAGAAAAGAAGCCAGAGATGGACAATTAGATTAGAGCTATGGTCTTCTCAGATTCATGAATAAACATATTTTGTATCTTCTCGTTTTTTTAAGTCTTCCTCTCTATGCTGCGCCGTGGAATAAAATCAGTGAAGCTGAAATAAAGCAAAGGTTTGCGGAGCTCACGCCACTGGCCTGGGATGGAAAAGTAAAAGAGTCAAAATCTTATGAAGCTTTTGGCTGCCTCGTTTCTGAACTTACTTTGAAAGTGAGATCAGCTGAAGGGAAGAATTGGAATTTTTCTTTCACCCTAGTCACTCCAAATGCAGAAAAGAAGCACCCTTTAGTGATGGTGCTTCCAACGATTGAAAGAATCACGCCGCTTGAGCCGACGATTGCTTACCAGCTGTGTAAGGCCGATTACGCGGTGGCGGTGATTGATGCCAATGATAACTCTCAACCAAGTGATCTGCCAGGTTGGGGTCATGAGGATAAAGTTTTAAGGCATACGATTTTAACCATCAGAACAATTATGGATTGGGCGCAATCGGATGCAAGAGTTTATAAAACGAAGCTTGCTCTCTTTGGTCACAGCCTTGGTGGCATCACGGCTTCATTGATGGCTTCAGTAGAAGCACAGAGACTTAAAGCAGTTATTGTTGCTGTGGGCGCAGGGAATATGCCGGGAATTCTGACGAATAGTATTTATCCTCGTGTGGCCCTTCTACGTTGGAGAAGATTTGCAGCACTTAAAGATATTTCTTCTGATGATTATGAAGCTCAATTAAGAAAAGTTGTGAAGTATGACCCTCTCTTCTTTGCTAGCAGAGTGAAGCCGGAGAGACTTTATTTCGTGATGGCCGCGTGGGATAGAAGTGTTCCCTACGAGTATCAACTGCAAACTTATAAAGCTTTTGGTTCTCCAGAGTATCATTTGTTCTCACCTGGAACTCATATCGATGGTCTTATTCGTTTAGCGACAATTGATTTTGATAAAATAAAAGACTTTCTAGATTTTAAATTGAAATAGTGATTGAGCCAGAGCTGCTAGGCCAAATAAACAAATGGCAATGGCAGCTCGCTTGGTAAATAAACTCACAAAATTGGGTGATAGCTTATGTTTCATCACCACTGTCATACTGCTCAGTGAAAGCCACCACAGCGACGATCCAAAGAAGACTCCACCTAAAATAGTAGACACCTCATGTGCTCCTTCAGCTCTCAGTCCCAAGCCTGCATAGACGGCCATAAAACCTAATATAGTCATAGGATTTGAAAGAGTAAGAAAAAAAGATTCTGAGAATAATCTGGCTAACGGTCTTTTTTGTCCCGGCTGCCTTGCCTCAAGTTTTGGGGGTGGAGTTCGATACATTCTCCAAGAAACAAAAACGAGAAGCAGACCTCCAATGAAGCGCAACTCTCTTTCATGTCCTTTTAAGAAAACCAACACTCCAGAAATACCAATGGTGGCTATAGCCCCGTAAAGAGTGTCAGCTAAGGCGGCCCCCATGCCAGTCACAAATCCAGAGAGTTTTCCATGACGAAGGGAGCGATCCATACAGAGAAGGCCTATGGGGCCAACTGGAGCGGCTACAGCAATCCCTAAAACCATCCCTTTGAGAAATAATTCTAGATCCATTTTTAAGCAGTCTCGCTTTCTTCAATATTTGGAATAGGAAGCTCACTCGTTTCTTTCTCAGTTCCCATGACAATGATCGTTTGTGTTTTGCTCACGCCACTTAAGGACTTAATCCCTAAATTGACCAGCTGATCAAGATCTCTAGTTTGAAAGCATCTAATCTTAAGCAAGAAATCAAAATCTCCGGTAATACGATGACATTCTTGGATCTCGGGAAATGATTTTATCTTTTTTAGAAAAGCACTTCGATGGCTGGGTTTATCGAGCGAGACGCTGACAAAGGCCGTGGTGTTTAGACCAAGAGCCTCAGGGGACACGATAGCGCGATAACCAAGAATAATTTTTTTCTCTTCTAGGCGGCGAATTCGGTCAAGAAGTCCTGGTGAGGATAAACCCACTTTGTGGGCCAAGTCGGCCCAGGAAGATCTGCCTTTTTTCATCAGTTCACCCAAGAGGGTGAGATCAAGAGAATCCATTGGTTAAATATTCACCATAAAAAATCTAATAAAATAAGATAATAATGCTATTTTATATTATAAATTTATAATGCGACGTGTGATTAGTATTAAATAACTAAAGCTTAGCAAGGAGATCTATTTAATAGGTGTCAAAAGTTAGGCACAAGAGCTTACAGTGTCTCACTCTATTGCGCGCAATGTAATTTAGGCCAACAGGCCGCCCCGATGAAATGCTAGACAAGATGAAACAGCTCAGGCGAGACTATCCTCACATTCAAATCCAAAGCAGGACGCCGTTAAGTTTGATTGCACACACCGACCATTGAGAGGAAGACATAAATGAAACTCGTTCGTTTATACATTCAGGGATTCAAATCTTTTAAAGATCGCACCACTATTGAGTTTGATGATGGCATCACAGGCATCGTCGGTCCCAATGGTTGTGGCAAATCAAATATCGTGGATGCTCTCTTCTGGGTGATGGGAGAACAATCGGCTAAGCATTTGCGTGGCACGAACATGAAGGATTTGATCTTCGCTGGATCGTCAAAATATTCTCCGGCCAGTTTTGCTGAAGTCACACTTGTTCTTGAAAATACCAATGGCAAACACATTCATATTAGCGGAACTGTGGCCAAGCCAGCTGAGATTCAACTCACAAGAAAATTGTATCGTAACGGTGAAACGGAATATCGTATTAACGGTGAGCCCGCTCGTTTAAAAGATATTCATGAAGTTTTCATGGACACTGGAGCAGGCGCAAAGTCTTATTCAATTATTGCTCAAGGTGAAATCAATAAACTCGTTCAGGCTAAACCTGAAGAGCGCCGGACAATGATTGAAGAAGTGGCAGGGATCACAAAGTTTAAACTCAGAAAACGTGACTCGCTTAAGAAGATTGAACTCACTCAGCAAAACCTGGCTCGCCTTGAAGATCTTCAAGCAGAAATTTATAAAAATTTAAAAAATCTTGAGAAGCAGGCCGAGAAAGCTGAGAGAGCGAGAAGTTTAAGAGAGCGTATCAAGCGCTACGAACTGATTACGGATGCTCATAAGGAATTTGAATTCCTTCAAGACTGGACGAATGCAGACAGAATTTTAGAAGAGAGAGCCATTGAAATAGAACAACTCACGCTTCGTCGTCAGCAACTTGATCTTCTCTTAGAAGATGAGCGAGTGCAGAAAGCCGATGCGATGGATAAGATCAACGATGCGCAAGAAGATTTCAACACGCATTCACGCCAATTGGCCGCTTCAGAAGAAAAAATGAAGCATCTGAAGCGTGCGATTGCAGAGAAAGAGAAGCTCATTGCGACTCGTATAAAAGAAAATGAAGAATTAGAAGTAGACACTGAAAATAGGACTAGGCGCGCAGAAGAGCTCAGCACACAGCTTTCTGAGTTGGAAGGAACCGACTACGGCGCCATGGATTTTTCTGAACGTGAAGAGCGCTCAGAGCTTTTAAAGCAACAACTGATTGATCTTGAAGAAGAGCTTCAGGCAGCACGTAAAAATGCAACTTCAGCGAAAGATGAGCTGTCGGCCCTAGATCAACAACAATTTAGAAACACATCTAAGATTGAGGAGTACTCTCGACTTCTCCAAGATATTGCAGCTGAGATTGAAGTTCTTGAGAAGCAAGACTCAACTTCACGTGATGATTTAATCAAAGAGAGAGAGCGTTTCAATCTCGCTAAAGCAGCATTGGAAGAGATTCAAGTCAAAATCCCAGAACTTAAGACTTTAGTTGAAACTCTTAATTCTGAAGTGAAAGTGCTTGATGGTGAAATCCGTAATCTTCAGCGTGAGATTATTCAAACTGAAAGTAAACGTGACTCCCTTATAGAAGTAAATCAGCAAGCCGAAGGAAAGAAATTAGGTGCACAAAACTTAGTTGCTGCTCATCCTCAAGGTGGAATCGAAGTCTTGGGTCGACTGATTCAATGTGAAGAAGGTTATGCGGCAGCCGTTGAAGAACTTCTCTCTGACGCCCTTGATAGTGTTCTTATTGCTTCAGGAAAAGAGATCATTGCTGATCTTGGAAATAATTTTCATCAAGTAGCTGATATCATTTTCACTACAGAAGATGTGATCTCTGCAGAAACTTCGGAGAGACTCTCATTGGCACTTACAGGTGTGCGACCACTAGCGGAAGTGGTTAAGTGCACTGATGAATCTTTCAAGACTTCATTAAACAAACTCCTTTCAGGCTACTTCATTGCAAGTAACTTAAATGAAGAGACTGCTGCTCTTGTGAATCCGGCCATTGGTTTTAAAGGCATAGTAAGCCTTGATGGCAAAACGTTAATTAAGAAATCTCTCAATACCATCACCTATGGTCTTCGCCGTCTGCCAGAGTCTGAGCAGGGTATGGGCGTTGTGGAGAGAAATGGATTGATTGAAAAACTCTCAATTGATCTTGAGGAGAAAAAAGTCGTATTTGCAGATCTTGAATCTAAGTTAATGGCTAAAGAAGAAATGCTCATTGCAGAAAAAGCTAAACTCGAAGCTCTTCTTTCTGGCCAACAAGAAGCCGCCACTGTTCACGCTTCGGTTAAGGCAAGTCTAGATTCAAAAGAGAAAACTTTTGGGACGAGTTCATCTCGCCTAGAAATTCTGCAAAATCGCAAATCTGAGACGTCCTCACTTCGACTAGCTCTTTTAGAGTCAGAAGAGAAAATTGCTCGTGAAAAGAAAGCCATTGATGAGCGTCATCAAAACAGTGCGGCTCATATGGAAGAGATTGAGTCTCGCCATATCGACCTTAAGATCAGCTATGAAAATGAGAGAGATGAGCTCTTAGAGCTTAAAGTGAAAGCTCAATCTTATGAGCAACAACTTAAGTCTCTTCGCTCTCAAATTTCTGATACTGAAGGCCAGCTTGAACGCCTCAATCAAAAAGCTGAGCAGAATAAGCTTCAGTTAGCACTCGCTGAAGAAGAAATGCAGCAAGCAGAAACTGAGGTTGAGCAAGGTGAGGAAGAGAATCTCGTTCTCGCTGAGCAATTGGCCGATAAAGAGCAATTCTTAAGTCTTCTTAAAGATCAATTGTCTCAGATCCTACTTGGTATGCAGGATAAGGAAACTGAGCTCAAGGATGCGACGGCTAAACTCAATAAGCTTGAGAAAGAAAATGTTGAACTTGAACTGCGTCAACAACAGATTCTTACCGAAGAAGAAATTCTCGTTAAAAACGCGTTTGAAAAACACCGCGTAGATTTACGTTTTGTGATCATGAATCACTTGGAACTCACGACAGAGAAGCTCTCTGGTCTGGCGGATCTCTCGGCGATGTATTTGATGGAAGGTGAAGAGGGCCCTGTGACTGTGACACGTGAAGAGTGGGAGTTCACAAAGAGATACCCTGCTGAAGTTCGTGATTATCGCGAAAAACTTAAAGAGTGTCGTACTGAATTTAACAGATTAGGAGAAATCAACTGGCAGGCGATCGAGGATTACGACCGCCAAAAATTACGCCACGATTTCTTAAAGACCCAAGAAGAAGAGCTCAAGCGGAGCCTCGCCGACCTGCAAACGGCGATTATGCACATTGATGAGAAGTCCCGTGAACGTTTCAAGGAAGCTTTCCATGAGGTGAATGAGCGCTTTAGCAAAGTGTTCCCAATCATCTTCGGTGGTGGTTCAGCTCGCCTTGATATGACGGGTGATATCGATTCTCCTGAAGCAGGTGTCGATATTATTGCTCAGCCTCCAGGGAAGAAGATGCAGTCCATTACATTGATGTCGGGTGGTGAAAAAGCCATGACGGCCGTGTCTTTGATCTTCTCAATCTTCCTTGTGAAGCCTTCACCGTTCTGTTTATTGGATGAGGTGGACGCTCCTCTGGATGATGCGAACGTGGGTCGCTTCAATGAACTCTTGAGAGAGATGAGTGGTGAAACACAATTTATTCTCATTACGCACAATAAAAAAACAATGGAGCTTAATGACACGCTTTATGGTGTCACTATGCAAGAGCCTGGAGTCTCAAAAGCTGTATCTGTTCAACTCCACTAATGGTTGGTTGGGGAATACTCTCAGGAAGAGTAAGTGTTCCCCTCCTTTTTTAAGGCGATCGATTTGAAACTTTTTATATTTTTTTATTTAATTTCTTTCTCGCTATTCGCAGAAGATTTTTTGCCCACTTCATTTTCTACAGATTATGAGGAGAGTTTTAAGAGTGCAGCTTCTGGAAAAATAAAAAAAAGTTTTGGGAAAATTGATTACAAATATCCAAAACAAATACGCCTTGAAGTTTTAAATCCAGATCCCTCAACTTTTGTCGCGAATGCCAAGACGAGCTGGTATTACACTGCTCCCTTTATTGAGGGTGAAGAAGGTCAAGTTGTCATTCAGTCATCTAAGGATTTAGCGCTGACAAAGTTCCTAGACTCCCTGAAGAAGGGATTAAAGGGGAACGAGGCATTTTCTGTAACGATGAAAGCCGATAAATTGTTTCTAAAATTTGCAGAGAAAACTAAAAAACAACTCCAACTTCAAGAAGCGACTCTCACCTCTCAAACTTCAGAGGCGAGTAAGGTCACTACGTTGGCAGGATTTAATCAGTTGGAATTGGTTCATCTGGATGGAAAAAAACTAAATTTCAAGTTTAGCAATTTCAAGTCAAATGTGAGTCATGCCGTAAATCATTTTGAATTTAAAATCCCGCCTCATACCAAACAAAACAAAACCAACTAGAGCTTTATTCTTCCTCAATCATCTCATCAACGCTCTTTAAGCTTCGATTCACTTTAGCTCCGTGTTTTTCCCAGTAGCGCTTTTTCAGTTCTGCCCAAAACTTGGCATTTTGTTGATACCCAGGCCAGGTCGAGATTTCATCAACACCGGAATCCATGTCGGTGGGAAAAATATCTATTTCTGGAACCTTGCCACCCTTGAGGCTCAGATCGACAAGGGCAGTGACATAAGGTGCACCACGATTACCCATATCAAGACATCCCACACTTCCGGCGTGGCCGTGGAGCATGATGTCTCCACCTTTGTTCACTCCAGTCGGATTGAGATCTCCGAGAAGTTCGTTTCGCTCATTCCAGGCTTCATAGTTGATATGAACAGCGGAGAAATAGTTGCTTGTGGGATTTACACTGTTGAGTTTGAAGCGGGCCTCAGGGGTTTGAAGATCCCCTTTTTGAGTTTTTGGCCCCGGCTTTCCACTAAAGAAATCAGTTTGAAGTTTTTTGTATTCGTACCATTTGCCACTTCGATCCTGTATTTCAATTTGTACTGATGACTTCCCACGAGAAAACATTTTTTCATGCATGTAGCGACAATTAAAATTCGCAAAGTCGGCATTAACTAGGCAGTTAAGATCTTTCGTGAGGCTTCTGATTTTACTGTCAGCTGTAAAGTTTTGAGGATTCTGTTCCAATTGTTTTTTATAACTCTCAATTTGTTCTTCAATCTGAGATTTATATTCTGCTAATCCAGGGAACTTGATGGCTTGCATGTGTATCGGTGGAATAACCTGTGGACGTTTAATGCAGTTGACATCAGCATTGATCTTATTCACTTGAACAAAGAGCATAATCTCTGCACAAGCAAGCTCCTTGCTTTTAGCAATGGCCTTATTCACCACAGACTGGGGCGCATCCACTTCTTCCATAAGATCATCAGTCACAATATCTTTCACATCTTGAACGAGTTGCTTCACGAGATCTGAAAGCGGGGAAGGGACTCCATTAAAGCAATCGCTTTGAGTATCTGTTGCCTCTAGTTGACCATCAATTCCATCAGTGAGTTGCAGAAGTTCTGGGTCACTGGGGACAGATTGAACGGCGATATTTCCACTCTCGCTTGAAACACCAAAAATGGCGTTATAAGCATCGTAAATATCTGGCTCTGCCGCTTGAGCTGAGAATGAAAAGACGAGTAAGAGGGCAGAGAGTATGACCATGAGAAGATATCGGTGAATTTCGCTGAATTCTTGAGTATTTAGCGCAATTCCAAAGGGTTAGTGAAATAGCGTTCGATCAGTTTTGCCATTTCTGCCCCATGAGCTCCATCGATAATTCGGTGATCAAAGGTGCAGCAAAAACTCACTCGCTTTTTTACGGCGGGCTTCCCATCGACCACACATACACGCTCAACCACTTTTCCCAAGGCCACCACAAATGGAACTTTTGAGTAGGGAGGAAGTGGAACAAAAGCACTTTCAAAGCCAAGGCTTCCAATATTGGTGAGCATCATTGAACCAAAGGCATCGCGAGGAACACCGGCGCCTTTAATGTAGAAGTTGCAAGAATAAAAAATAAATCCAATGGTATTGAGAACGGTCATCGCCAGAAACGAAGGAATGTACTTCCAGCTATTTTTTATTTTCTTGAAGCTCTCATCTTTTCCTTCTTTGATTGTTTTGGCGCCACGATTTAACTCTCGAGCTACATCACTTAAGGATTTAAGATCAATGCTTCTTACCACGTGACCCGAGAGATCTTTATCGGGTTGCACCACGTGGAAGAAAATATCCACATCACGCCGTGGATAGATTTTTCCAAAACGAACAATACTGTTAAGATCGGGGACATCTCTTAAAACTTGACCTAAGACTTTTCCTGCCAAATGAGTGATCGTAATTTTCTCTTCTGATCCAGAGTTCGCTTGATCAAGCCATAAGAGCGCTGGCTCGGCATCAAGATCCAGTTCACAGTAAACTTGTGAATCACCTACGGGCTTCCATGATCCCACTGAGATTTTTCTCCATGGAGTCATTCTCATTGAGGGTAATAAGTTGACGTTCTTTTTAAACATTTAAAGTCCTAGCGCTTTCATAATTCGAGAAGTCTTATGAGCTTCTGTTTTAGCTTTAATCGCGCGGTATTCTTCTTCGTATTTAGCGTGATTGGTCCCACACACTTTATCCCATAAATTATAATAAATGCCGTAGTTTTTATTATGGTATTTATGATGAAGGTTATGGTGAGTGGGAGTGTTCAAAAACTTCTGAATGGGCTTTACTAAAAGATCTTTATGCCAAAACTCAAAACCAGTGTGTCCCCACATATTGATATAAAACATAAAGCTATAAAACACCCAAAGCCAGAGAGCGTGCGAGGGAATAAGAAAGGCAATGATATACCAGAATAATCCATGACAGATGGCCTCAACGGGATGAAATGAAAGTGAGGCGAAGGGAGTGGGTTGCTGAGATTCATGATGAGCAAGATGGTATTTTCTAAGCCACTTCCACTCATGCATCCAGCGATGAGTCCAATAAAACCAAGCATCGTGCGCCATTTGGATTAGAAAAAAAGTGATGAGAAAATAAAAAATACCTCGCTCATCCCACTTGGTATAGATCTGAGTGACTCCTGCTTTCCACAAGAAATAGAGACCCAGGGCCATGATAAAGAAAATAATTTGAGTAGAAATAGAGTTTTTGATCTCTCTGATTATTTGAGCTTTTTGTGGACTCTTCTCGTGGATCGCTCTGTGCGGAATTCGAGGGCCTAAAAAGTGATAGAAAAACCACCACCCGCCAAGGGCAAAGAGCAGGAAATTAGAGATTAAAAAAATCACTAATAGAGCGGTAAAAAGGCTTAAGTCCATAGAATGAGTGTAAGGGAGAAGGCCCTAGATCTCCTTAATATTGAAAATATTACACTTATCCCCATGGAGAATGTATTCCTGGCTATCATTTAAGGATGAAATCTCAATTTACTGTCGAAAAGCACCCGTGGCTTATTAAGTACTTTGCTTCTAGAAACCCAGTTCATCTTCTTGTGATGATACTTCCTTTAGTTTGGTATTTGGTTTCAATCTCAAATTTTGGATCTTCGACAATATTAAGTACATCCATTTTTGTCTCTCTTGGTGTTTTGTGGTGGACCTTTCTTGAGTACGCTATTCACCGTTGGGGCTATCACAGTAAATATCCTTTTAAGTGGATGCATGATTTTTTTGGATCATTTCATCTTTATCATCACATCGATATGTCAGATCGAAGAGTCTATAATGCCGGGTTTTTCATGGTGTATTTGATTGCACCAGTAGTGCTTTTTCCGATGTGGCTTATGACTCAAAGTCTTTCCATGACCGCTCAGTTTGGTCTTGGCACGATTGGTACATATTATTTTTATGAATGGGTTCATTTCTTGCTTCATTATAAAGTTTTTGATGGGGGTTATTTAGGTTGGATTCAGCAGTATCACTTTTTTCATCATGAAAAGCGTCCAGACAAAAATTTTGGAAACTCAAATGCTCTTTGGGATATTCTTCTTGGGACCTATGATGAAGGGTACAAAAAATACTCGATGAGTTTAAAAGCTCAAGCAACAATGATCACGGCCAAGGATGAGAGAATTGACATCGAACATGCTTGATCAATACCAATATCTCTTTGTGGGCGGCATTCTGGGTGAATTCCTGTCCCTTCCTTTTGTGGCTTCCTATTTCAAAGAGACTGAAAAGCTTCTTAAAGATCAAGGAGCTAATCATGTTAAAATCTTTTTTCCTCACTCATTTAAAACAGCTGAGGCTAATGTCGCCGAGTTGAATTCAAAAATTGAAAAATTATGGAACACAAATAATAAGCCTATTATTCTGTTTTGCCATAGTAAGGGATGCATCGAAGCGGTTTTAGGACTCATTGAAAATCCGGCTCTGTTTTCACAGTCTGTTCAGAGAGTTTTTTGTGTCCAGCCACCCTTTAAAGGCGCCACTATAACTGAAAAGCGTCCTGGTGTGAAAATGAGTAAGGTACTCAATCGTGCATTTAGGGCCGGAAGCCTTGTGTGGCCAGGACTTAGGTCATTAAAAAAAGATGCTTACACTTCTCATTTTGAAAATTTAGCTGAAACCAGAGTAGATCTGCGGCACTTAATTGAAGAGAAAATTGTGACAGTTAAAGCCGCAAAGTTTGAAATTGATAAAGTCGCATGGATTCTCAAGCTCTCTCATCAAATTTTATGGCAAGGGGGAGATCATACCGATGGTCTTCTCGCCTTAAGAGATCAAGAGATGCCAGGCTTTAAAGTAAAAGAAGTGACAATTCCCATGGATCACTCGGATCTCTTTACCTCAAAGCAAATTTCAAATGAAAGCTATCTGTTTAAGGCTAATGTTCTTGAGCAACTCATGACTTTGGCTTAAGTATGAATTTAGAACGCTACCGAAAAAACTTTAGACAAAAAGTGATACCGAAGTATTATTCAGCTAAAATTCATCTTTTGATATTCTCTGCTTTTGAAGTTGCCTCTATTTCTATTTCTGCTAAATATATTGAGTGGAGTTGGCTCTCTCCATTGTGGATATTTCTTTCTATATTTTGGGCCAGCACTTTTCTTTATTTTCTTCATCGTTTTATGCTTCACAGAATTGTTCCTGGTTTTGCATGGGCGCATAAAATGCATCATTGGCACCATACCTTTTATCAATCAGAGAACATGGAGTACGATGAATTAAATGATGTATACATGCTCTTGATGCCACCATGGATTCAGCTTATTTATTTTGTACTGTATCTCCCTTTCATCACATGGGCTCTCTCTCATCTCTTCCCTCCAGTCTTTGTTCCTCATTTCATTTTTGCTCTTACCGTCTGGTATGGACTCTATGAACTGATCCATTGGATTGAGCATCTTTCAGATAAGCACATGGTTATGACGTTTGGTTGGGCTCGCAAAATGAAGAGGCATCATAGAGGTCATCATCATCCAAAATTCAAAGATGCGAGAAACTTTGGTATAGTTGAACCGACGCAAGATTATCTGTGGGGAACAAAGCTTTGAAGACAATTTCTGAAGTCGCTAAAACGATTCCCGCCTCTCAAAGAGTTCAGGTACCGACGATGGCCTGGTTAACTTTTATAAGAGTGATCTCGATGGTGATTATAACGCAATTTGCCCTTTGGATTGTGCCAGAGGGGGCTTTGTGGTGGATTGTGAAAATTCCATTGATATTTATGGCCGGTTTGGCTTTCGTTGGAATCTTTGTTTTAGGTCATGATTGTGGTCATTATGCTTTCTCAAAAAAGAGATGGGTCAATGATGTCGTAGGAACTCTTTGTCACCTTCCGATTATGAATGGATTTTATGCTTGGCGTGCCGCTCATGATTTTCATCACCGTCAGACACAAATAAGAAAGATGGATCCAGATTGGCCGGAGCTTCTTTATCGCGAAAATGAAAATCCTCCTTGGTATGAAAAGTTAGCAGTTCGAATTGGCCCAGGCTCACCGATAGGACTTTTCGTGGGGTTTTGGGTGGGTATGCTCAAACGTGGTTTTTTTGGATTCTTAATTCCCCAAATGGATTTGAAAGCTGGGGATAAGTTTAAAGTTTATCTGCACTCGATACTTTCTATCAGTGCGGTGATTTATCTTTTGAGTTCTTATTATTCAGTCCTAGGACCTCAGAAGTTTGTGATTATGTATGTGCTGCCTGCTATTGTCGGTACCACTTTCGGAGCGCTTCTGACATTTATGCATCACTCACATGAGGGGTCGCCTGTATTTGATAAAAATTCTTACGAGCCTTTTGCCGCTCAAGTCGATGGAACATTTAACGTGCGTTTTCCTCGTTGGATGGAGTGGATGTGGCTTGATATTAACATTCACCTACCTCATCATGTGATTCCTTCTATTCCTTGGTATCACCTAAAAGCGGCCACAGAGTCTATTCGCTCCCATGCGCCGGAGCTTGTGAAAGAGAAAAAATGGTCAATGAGAACGATGAGTGAGAGTTGGAGTGCGACTCGGTTGAAAGAGGTCAGTCAGGGGAAGTATCAGCTAGTCAAAAGATAAACCCATCCTTGGGTTTTGAAAGCCTCCCTGCCTTTAGTGAGAATACATCGAAATTATCAGTCCAAATGTAGCGATCATGGCCAAGGTGTAAGTTACAAGTGCACCGAGTCCCATACAATCTCCTTTTTAAAAAACCTCCGGGTGATTCAACCCACCCGGAGGGGTTTAGACTTGTGTCGTCGAGGGGAGTGCGACTTCACAAGATTAGGGTCTATATAGACACCTCGAAGAAGATGGGGAGAGAAATTCTTCTTCGAGGCGTGAAAGGAAAGCCATTGGGTATATTGGGTTTGGGTGGCTTCCCTCAGTACGAGATCTTTTAGGCTGCCACAAAAGCGGCCGCGAGCATGGAGTGAACTTCTTTCGCTCTTTCAGTTTCAGCGAATGTGAAATGCAAAACATTATTATGAGCTTCAGTCATTGAAGACAAAGTGTGATCGAGCTCGCAGTCTACAAAATGAGATTGGCGAGTCGTTGAAGCCATCCAGTGGCAATCGATAAAGCTGCAATTTTCAAAATGGCAGTCATACATATGAGAGAATTCGAAATTGCATCCATTGAATGTGCAATTTTTGAACGTAACTGACTTAAACGTGCAACCGTAAAACACACAAGAGGAGAAAGCCACTGAGGTGTAAGTACTTGATTGTACAGTGGAGCCTGCAAGGCTTTGATTGGCGATAGTGAGAGAGCTCAATTGTTCGTCCTGGATCAACTGAAGCTGCTCAAAGTGAGTGATTTCAAGTCTTTTGATCACGGTGCGCATAACTTTCTCCCCCGTTTATTGGGTCTTGCGTGTTCCTGACTGCAATCGTATGTCATTTTGGGTGCCGCGTCAATGCAAAAAATTGCTTAATGCAATTTTCTTTCATTCCGATAAGGAATGCGAGGGGTTGCAACGGATACCTTGGCCTGGAGGGCCTTATGATTAACTTTAGCGCTGATTTCTTAGAAAACTTTCTCGCAGTCGTACGAAAGTATATGCAACTGAGAGGCGGTCTCACTCAAAAGGATCTCTCAGAGATGACAGGCGTTGGTATCTCAACGATGTCGCGATTTCTTAATCTCAAAACGGCGAATGTTGACGAGCAGCTCGTCGCTAACATCATGGCGACATTAAATATTCCGCTTCATGAAGTGATAGATGGAATTGCTGAAGACTCAACCGATACTTTTAAAAGGTTGGTCCTTTTTTATAAAGAGCAAATGAATAATAAAGCTGAGGCCACTCTTCCTGAAGAGGAGCTCGCTTCAGGCCTTGATGATGAGAGAACAAAAACCAAAACGACAGCTTCAATCAATATTGGTGGAAAGAAGCAAAACATCTCTTTTGGTGAGCAAACAACTCCAAAGCCCTCAAGACCTGCCGAGCTGAGTATCAGAGAGAAACTTCAAACACTCTCTCCTAGACAGAAAGCCTACATCACAGACTTCCTTGATCTTGGAATTGCGGACAGAGATCTCATTGTGGATTTAGGAGATGCCATCTTTAGATATGTCAGACAACGGAATGTGGATTTTTAATGTTCCTCGTTGTTTTATTTTTTTCATTTCTTACGCATGCCTCTCCAGGTGAAATTGAGGTGTGGTTTCTGACACCACCTGCTTCAAGTTTTCTTAATCATTTCTCTCGGCCTGCTCTTGAGGGAGTAAAGCTGGCGGCTGCCTGTGAGCAGATTGGCGATTTTTGTTTTGATCCGGAAGTGGGCTTGTACGAAAAAAATGTCCCAAAGAAAAGAGAAGAAGAAGTCTTTAAGATTGATTCCGGCTTGCCACAGCTTCCCACATCAACCAGCGTGGATCGCAGTTTGGTTAACTGTGATGCCAAATATGCTTTTGATATTTTTTGTGGAAAAGCTCAAGTCAATAAACAATCTTCAAATGGAAGTGATTTTGAGATTTGGATTGATACCAGCTCCTCACTGCGTGCGATCGACCCTGCCTTAGGCTCCGCTCTTTGCCAGAGGGGGGAGATGGTTAAAAAACTTCTTAGCCTTTGCGAGAAAAATCCCCCCTTGATTAAGGGGTTTAATACACAATTGCGTGGAATCAATTCGCCTCAGGAAGCCTGTGTGAATCAGGGACTCAATGACGAAAAAAAGATGGTTGAATGGATGGAGGAGTCCACGGCCAAGAAAATTGTGATTATTACGGATGTATATGAGTATCAGGCCGAGCTTGCGAAGTACTTCGAGTCAAAACATGCCAAGATTCGAGGTGATCGAGGAACTTTTCCAGCTACACAAATGCTAGACCTCACTCCAGAGCTGGCCAAGGCGTGTAACTAAAAATAGCATCAAAGGCTATGTGGGCAAATCTCATTTCCTGGTCAAAAAAAGAATTCAGTGATCTTCCTTGGAGAAGAAAACGCTCTGTTTATGGAACCCTCGTTTCAGAAATCATGCTCCAACAGACTACCGTTTCAACAGTCATCAATCACTTTGAGAGATTTATCACAAAATATCCTACTCTCAGTGCAATTGCACGGATGAGCGATGAGGAAATGCTGCTGGCGTGGAAAGGCCTGGGCTATTACAGAAGAGCTAAAAATTTAAAAAAGATTGCAGAGATCATCGTGAGCGATTACGAGGATGAAATACCCTGTGACCTCGATCTACTCCTCAAGATCAATGGAATTGGCCCCTATACAGCGAATGCAATTGTAGGTATCGGCTACGACAAACCTGCTCTGGCCGTCGATGCAAATCTTGAGAGAGTGCTGGCCCGTATTTATGGGATAGAAACTCCTAAAGGCCCAAGACTTCAAAAGCAAATTCTTCAGCTTTTTTTGGAGAAAAAAATTATTCCTCAACGACATTTATCATTCCGTGAACTCAATGAAGCGTTGATGGATTTAGGGCGAACAATTTGTCAGTCAAAAAAGGCAGCTTGTGAGATTTGTCCCCTCAAAAAAGAGTGTCAGGCCTTTAAAACGAATAAAGTGAAGCAGATTCCAGTCATCTCAGAAGAAGCCAGCAAGAAGGTTTCTCATGAGTTAAAGTTGCTTCGTATTGTTGTGAAAACATCTGAAGGAGTCATGGCCTATAAAAAGGGCCAGGGGCAATGGCTGGAAGGACAATGGGAGATTCCAACATTTGTCATTTCTTGCGATGATAAAAACTTTAAACAATACCCAAAAGCAAAAGATGAAATTGATTTTAATAAGTTGCCATTTATCAAAACGGGAATCACAAAATACTCCATTGAAAATTACATTTTGACTCTCTCCGTAAAGCAGTGGAAATCATTCGCAATTAATGGGGAGTATGAGTGGCTCAAAGGCGAGGAGATTAATCATCTATCGACTTCGAGTCTTAAATGCCTTGAAAAAATAAAGTAATTTATTGGTCCTCAGTTATAATCTTTAAATGCAAAAAAAAATCTCCTCGAATTTCGTTCTCATGTTTTTCATCTTTGTTTTGGGTTCGGCTCTTTGGTCCATTATCGTTTTGAAAATGCGCAATACTATTAATGAGCAGCTCCACGCAGTGGAGAGAAAATCATTTGAAAACGCCACACTCATCTTACAAGAAAAAGTAGAATCATACGTCCATGGACTTCAAGGCATGGGGGGATTTATGATGGCCTCTCAGTATCACCCAAGTTTAAAAAGTGCGCGCAATTATGCCGAATTCAGACATTTCTTTACTAACTTTCCCGGTGCCCTTGGATATGGTTTTATTAGACCGGTTAAAAGTGAAAAATTAAATTTCTATTTATCCGAGATTAAAAAGCAGAAGCCAAGTTTTAATTATCGCAAGCTGAATGGCTCTCATGAGGAAAGTTTTGTCATTGAAATTATTGAGCCGATAGAAAACAATTCGACCGCTCAAGGATTAGATGTGGCGACAGAGCCCAGACGATTAGCGGCAGCCCTCGCTGCAAGAGATACAGGAAAGCCCGTTTTAACTGCGCCCATTGAACTTGTTCAAGCCTCAGGCAAAGGGTTTGGATTTCTTTATTTCCTACCCATCTATGATGTCCCTCATGTTCCCGAGACTTTAGAAGAAAAGAGGAAGCATTTTGTGGGTTGGTCGTATGCCCCGATCCTGTCTTCAATTGTGATGGATTATCTAAAAGAGAGAACTGATCTTCGCCTCTCATTTAATCTCGATGACGTCTCTGATCAAAATAAGGTCACTCCCATCCTTGAAATGATTGCTCATGATGATGAAAATAAGACGATTCATAAAAAAGATATTCTTATCGGTGGAAGAGTGTGGAGACTAGTCGGGCTTGTTAATAATCAAACCTCACCGCTTTTAATCAATACGATGACTTTTGTTTCGCAGTTTTTAGGAATCATTTTCTTTGGGGCCTTCCTTCGATACTCTTATCGTCTGCAGATGAAAAATAACTCTGCCAAAGAAAGAATCGATAAAATTGAATCTTGGCAAACAGCAGTCTTAAATGGAACGAACTATTCAATGATTGCAACCAAGCCTGATGGAGTGATCACTATCTTTAATAAAGCGGCTGAGCAGATGCTTGGTTATAAAAAAGAAGAGATGATTGATAAACTGACACCTGCCGTTTTTCATGATTTGAATGAAGTCGTTGAACATACTAAATCTGTGAGCTTCGAGCTTGGTCGTGAGCTCACACCCGGATTTGAAACTTTTGTTGCAAAAACCAATGCGACTAATCTGCCTGATACCAATGAATGGACCTACATTAGAAAAGATGGCTCTCGCTTTCCTGTAAGATTGAGTGTGACGGGAATTCGCAATCCTGAGGGAGAAATCCTTGGGTATTTAGGGGTTGCTGAGGATATATCTGAAATTAAGAAACTCTCAACACTCGTCGAATCGCAAAGAATGACGATTGTCCATTCTGCTAAGATGTCTGCCTTAGGTGAGATGGCCGGAGGTGTGGCCCATGAAATTAATAATCCGCTCGCGATCATCGCCTCTCGAGTGGCTATGCTGCTTATCAAAATCGAAAAGGGTGATATCCCGAAAACACAGCTGATTGAAGACTTAAACAAAATTGATAACACCGTCTTTAGGATCGGAAAAATTATTAAAGGTCTTCGGACATTTTCTCGCGAGAGTTCAAGTGATCCCATGCAAGAGATATCCATTCAGCAAGTCATCTCAGATACGCTTGATTTATGTCGGGAAAAATTTAACAAGAACAATGTAGAGATTCGTCTTGAAGGAGACATGTTAGCTCGGGTTAAATGTCGCTCGGTTCAGATTTCTCAAGTCTTGATGAATCTTCTGAGTAATTCTTATGATGCGATTCTGGATAAAGAATCTAAATGGGTGAATATCAATGTTGAATCTCATGATGGATTTCTCAAAATTCGAGTGACTGATTCTGGCACTGGTATTGATGAGAAAACAGTCCTTGGGATGATGAACCCTTTTTTCACGACAAAAGAAGTAGGCAAGGGAACTGGCTTGGGTTTAAGTATATCCAAGGGAATCATCGAGGCGCATTCAGGAGCATTCTACTACAATAAAAATTCCCCTAATACTCAATTCATTATAGAATTACCCGTATGATAGATTTAACGAATAAGACCGTTTTAGTGGTTGATGATGAGCCAGAGATTGTTGAACTGATGTCGACGATTTTAGAGATGGCCGGAGCAAAAGTCATTTCTGCTTCAAATGGAAATGAGGCTTTTGAAGTATGGAAAAAACATCCTGAAGTTGAAGTCATTGTGACCGATGTTAGTATGCCTGGGCCAAAAGCAGATGGCATAACTCTTGTGCGTAGAATTCGTCATGAATCACCAACGTCTCCAATCATATTGATCGTTACTGGTTACTCTCATACCACTTCAGAAGAAGCGATTGTGGCCGGTGCCAATGCCGTTTTTGCTAAGCCCTTTAAGATGGATGATTTATCAAAAGAAATCGAAAAGTGTTTTGCTTTAAAAAGCCGAGAAAAGGGATAAGCCGGATTCTGTTTTCGATCATCATTCCTCTAGGCCAATAGTTACCTATCAGCTCAAGCACTCTACCCGTAAACATCGGCCAAGCGGGCCTCAAGCGTTTACCTATGTGAGCTTGCACCTCGTAGAGTTTACCTGGTTTCACTACGCACTTCTTTCGAAGCCATACATACTTTCTGTTGCACTTGTCCTCACCTCACGATGGGCGGGCATTACCCGCTACGATGCTCTTTGGTGTCCGGACTTTCCTCCCGGGGTTGCCCCCCAGCGATGATCCCCTTTTCTCGGCTTTGGGGTTATAGAATGCTTGGCGCTAACCGGCAACGGCCTTATAGGGGAGTATGAGGCGAGAGCAGCCAGGACAGGACTTAAGTTGGAGCTTAACATCCACATCTGACTGAAATTCCTTAGAGACGGTATGCCGACAAAATTTGCAATGGAGACCCTCTAGAGTAGAAAAAGAGCCGTGAGAAAGTTTTTTGGCCCTAATCTTTTGATATTTTTCCATCCATTCGGGGTTGATTGTAGGCAGCAGAGAGTCGAGACGTTTTTGATGAGTAAGAATTTTATTTTTTAAAATTTGTATCTCACTCTCAATCTCAGAAGTAAGTTCAAGCAGTGTTTTCTGATAACCAACTATAAAAGTCTTATCTTCTTTGATGAGCTCATCGATTTGATCTTGTTGAGTCATAAGCTCAAGACCTTGCTCCTCCAGTTGAGCCTTCATCTCAGGGGAGAGATGTTGCAAAAGCCGACGATCAAGCTCAGCGATTTGGTGAGTCATCTCTTTATAGCTCTGCTCTCGAGCACTGAGTTGCTCTTTGCGTTGAGCTAATTCATTCGCGCGTCTCTTTATTCGCTCTTCTTCATCTCGAATTTTTTGTTGAGTAGACTCGTTTTCTCGGTTAAGAGAATCGAATTCACGAAGTAGAAAAAAATCATCAACTTCTGCCACAGTTTCTCCTAAGATTGAACCGATAAGTAATTATATATGACATCAAAAATTCTATCCTACAAACAACTTGAACTGGCCAATGCTTTAGAGAGAAAGCGTGAGAAACGTATTTTTGCCATTCTAGATTCGAAAATTAAAAACATGCTTCCTCAGTGGCTCCAGTTTTCACCAGATGTTTTTTGGATGCAAACCCCTGAAGATCAAAAAAATCTTGAAACATTTGCTGAGGCTTGCGAGTTTTTTCTTAAGCAAGGAATTCAGAGAGGGGATTATATTATTGCTGTAGGTGGTGGAGCGACTACCGACTTCGCTGGATTTGTAGCGGCTACGATCCATCGGGGAATTCATTGGATAGCAGTGCCTACAACATTGATGGGTATGGTGGATGCGGCGATTGGTGGAAAAACAGCATTAAATATGCCACTTGGAAAAAACCTCATTGGCGCTTTTCATGAGCCAGAGGAAGTTTGGATATGCACCGATTATCTCAGAACTCTCTCCAGTCACGATGTGCTCTCTGGTAAGGGAGAGATTTTAAAGTATGGACTCTTAAATCAAGAGATCTATGATTTAATAATGACTCCAACCTTTGAAATGGAAGAGTTAATTCTTAAGTGTGCCAATTATAAACAATCTGTAGTGATGAATGATCTAAGAGACCAATCTCAAAGAGTGTTCTTTAATCTTGGACATACGCTTGGGCACGCGTTTGAGCATGTCTTAAGAATTCCACACGGGATAGCGATCACAATGGGTATAAAATACTTATTTAAAGCCTATGATCAAAAAGAAGGTCTCCAAGCTTTTGATAAGCTTTTTAAGAAGCTTGACCTTGATGAGGATAAAACGGATCTTTCACAGTATTCACGATTTAATAAAAAAGATTTCTGGCAGGCCCTCTCTCATGATAAAAAGCGCACCAGTGATGGCGTGAACCTTGTTTTGTTAGATAAAATTGGCGCTCCTAAAATCAGTCCAACAAATCTTCCTATGCTTAAGAGTCGCCTGGAGGCCTTGAGTGACTTTAAAGGTTGAGCCTGGAGAAATCCGAAGCGAAATAGTTCTTCCTCGTTCTAAATCTCATTCAAATCGTGCACTCATACTAGCCGCTCGTTCAGGGAAAATGAAGATTTCTCATCTCTCGGACAGTTTAGATGTTAAATATCTTCGTGAGGCTTTGATCAAAGTTGGACTTCAGATAACAGGAAATGAAAGTGTTGAATTTCATAATAGCTTTCCTGAATGTGAAGCTGGTGATGAAGAATTATTTTTAGATGTGGGGGAAGGAGGAACAACCGCTCGCTTTCTCTTAGCTCTTCTCTCCTTGGGAAAAAGAAAATATAAATTAAACCTAGAAGGAAGACTCGCTGAAAGACCATGGGAAGAACTCATAGAAGCGCTTGAGTTCGCAGGGGCCCGTATAAAGAAATCGGATCAATCCATTACGATCCAAGGGCCAGTCAATGTGAGCAAGATTAAAACTTCTATTAACTCAAACCGTAGCACGCAGTTTGCAACGGCACTGCAGTTAGTTTTAGCAAAAAATAGAATAAAGATTGAACCTCAGAACATGGTTTCCTCTTCTGCATACTGGAAGATGACTTTAAAATTGATTGAGGAATCAATCTCAGGTGAAATCAATATTCCTTATGACTGGAGCTCAGCTGCCTACCCGATTGTGTTGGCCGTGATGAAACAGAAGTCTTTAAAGCTCAAAGAACTTATTCCTGATGATCAAGCGGATAGCTTTATTTTTCAATTTTTAGAAAAGAGAGGTTTCGCTCAATTCAATTCAGGAGAAGTGAATATTAAAGACTTCGGTGATCGATCATCTTTTGATCTCGATATAAGTGAATTTCCAGATCTCTCGCCTTGTCTTGCCCTCTTGGCGGCGCACTTCGATGGAGAATCTCGCCTGAGAGGGGTCTCTGTCTTAAGACACAAGGAGAGTGATCGATTAGAAGAAATACAGGCCGTTCTCAATGTTTGCGGAGTTAAAAATGTCTATGATCAAGAAGCGGATTGCTTAAGAATTCAGGGGGGATTGAATCAAGGTCCCTGGGATTTTAATGTCGCAAAAGATCATCGTATGGTTATGATGGCAGCTCTTCTTTGCAGGGCCCATCAAGGGGGAACGATCTCTCACCCAGAAGCAGTGAAAAAATCGTTCCCAGAATTTTTTAAAATCTTTAAATAATCTACTCGTGAATGACGATCACAGTGTCCCAAGACTTAATTGGAGCACCCTGAACACCATTGTTTCTATTAATAGAAGGAACAGTTACGCGGTTTGAATCAGTCACTTTAAAGCGACGGTAGCTCTCAGTCACAGTTTTGAATTGACCTTCAGCTGATCCCATTCCTGTATCCATCACTGTCTCACGAATAAATTTAGAATCTTCAAGTTTCGTTCTGACACATCCACCAGAAGCTCTCTGGCCAAGCTTACCTTCATGATTGGCATCTCTTGGAGTGGCATGAATCGCAATACCGCCAACTAAGAAGACTGCATTTGGCATATCGGACTTCCATGTATTTGAAAAATACATCGTGTAGATGTTTGCAGGTCTAAAGAATCCTGTAGGAGTTGTTCTTACATAAGTTCTTCCTGAAGTCGCAGTCACTGCTGTCTCAAGGCCTGTTGAAATTTTTGTTTTGAAAACTTCGATACCGTCTTTATACATAACAAGTTTCTGAGCTGACTCACCAGCTGTGTGAGGGCGCTTATCGACAGTAATAACCACGCGATTTTCTCTCTTGAGGCGCTCAAGAGTTTCAGATGACAATTTCAAGGCTCCTGCTTTCTCAGTTGAAATTTCATCAACTGGAGTCATACCTTGAGCTTCGGCCATCTCTTCAGTAAATGGCTGAAGGATATCACTGTCATCAAGAGCTGCTTTAGCATTTGAGACTGACGTGATTAAAAGGGTTAATAACAATGCTTTACTCATAATGTTTTTCATAAAATTCCTTTATTTGAGTTTTTTTACTCTTTCAAATACTGTTTCTGTTTGGGTTCCATCTTCTAATTCCATTGATATTCCAATAACGGTTGCTCCATCGAGAGATGGCCAACTTGCATCAGTTCCTGCGCCAGGGAGTGTAATCACCGTCACACTTTTGATGTTAGGTATTCCAAAGAGTAATCTCGCGAGAAGCTTTCTCTTAAGACTCAATTTGTGAACAACCGTAGACACATTTCTTCCGGCAAAGATCATTGACTGATTGGTGACCTGACGATTGGTCACTTTATAAGCACCTGAGAGATCACCCTTGCCTTGAGCAAGTTCGGTGAACATTGTCGCTTTTGAGATGAAATCTGAAAGTGTTTCCTTCATGCTCATCAGCTGTTTTGTGAGCTGGGCCACCTCTTGAAGATTTTCCTCTTCAACTGGAGATCCATCGAGGTTCCAGGCTCCTAATGCGTTTTGTCTCGTGGGATCTACCAAGATCCAATAAGGAGTCATGAGATCATCAGTACTAGCAGCTACCAAATGAGCGATGAAATTATCGGCAGTAGCAACAGATTTAATATAAGTGAATCTTGAAATTTCATTCTTGATTCCCAATTCCCTTGAAACGCTCTCTGGGAATTTACTCTGAACTCTTAGGCCCCAAGTCGTTGCAGCTGGAACTTTTGACTGAAGAAAACTTGTATCTTCAACTCGGCGATCACTCCCTGAAACCAAGAGCTCCCAGATCGCAGTGATCTTATTGGTCACTTGGGATTCATAAGTATGCTGTACGCGGGCCAAGAGTGCTTCTTTAAATCCATGTCCAGTTGCAAACGGTGATTTTGAAACATCACTTACAGCATCAATCACCATTCGATCAAATTCGAGTTTATCTGTGACTTCAGCTCTTGAAAGCCAAAGACCTGTGGCAAATCTCTCACCCATATCATGGGCTTCAAGGCCTGCGGCGTAGAGTTTCATTTTTCCAGAAGCATCTGTCAGAGATCCAGAATCGCGAAGAGATTTTCCTCTCATCATCACAAGACCAACTTCTGAGCGGTCCATGAGAATGTTTGCCATATAATCGGCAAAACCTTCATTAAAGCCATCAATTTCAGAGTTAATGGCATTAGGAAATAATCGATGAAAAAGAGAGTGCCCTGCTTCGTGAGCCACAACCGAGGGATCAAAACCGGAGCGGTTTAATTTCTCTGCTCCAAGAAGAGCTGCCAATGGATTGGCACTTGCTGGGAGAAAGGAGAGTGTTCCGTCAGCTGGATTAAAGAATGCATTATTGCGCATGACTTTAGATGAGCCAGGGTCTCTGACTTCACGGTTGACCATGACCTTCATGCGCGTAGAAGGACTAAGATCAAATCTCTCTTTAGCCATTTTATAAAGATTAGTCACCCAGTAGAAAACGTTCTGTTGCTCCAGAGCATCTTTGCCATTTTTGGCGTCGGTTAAATCACAGTTCTTGTAACAGACCACGAAATCATTTTCTTGGAAAAATGCTTTGGGGAAAAGACGGCTATAGGGATTTGAAGGATCATTGAGTTTAAGAGTGCTCACGAGACTCAATGGCACATCATCGGTCTTTACACCTTTCCAGACATCGGCGTTGCCTGCATCAGCATAGCGAGTGATGGCCTGGACGTTTATGGCGGCCAGGAGCTTCGGACTCATAGTCATTAATAGGCTAGTGATGGCCAAAGCTGGGACAACTTTCATGGGTATCCTTTGAAAATGATTTCTTGGTTATTCTAGTGAAACTGAAAAAAATAGGGTGAAGGCTTGTATTTTTTACTCGTGAGCCTGTAGGATGCAACTTATGGAAAAGACTATTGAACAGTATTGCCTTGAGCACTCAACACAACCTTCGGCTCTAACCCGTGAAATGGCTGAATACACTAAACTTCACGTCCCTGGGGCAAGGATGCTGATTGGAGAGCTTGAAGCTTCCCTTTTGACCTTCTTGATTCATTCATTAGGCATTAAGAGTGTACTTGAGCTTGGGACCTTCACCGGCTACTCCTCTTTATGTATGGCCGAACAGTTACCCGAAGACGGTCGTATTACAACAGTGGACGTTAATAAATGGACTACCGGTATTGCTCAGGGATTTTGGGATAAAAGTCCTCATGGAAAAAAGATCACGGCGATCCTCTCAAAGGGGAGAGAGTATCTTGAATCACTCAATGAAAAGTTTGATCTCATCTTTATTGATGCGGATAAAAATAGTTATCCCTATTATGTCGAATGGGCGAAAGACCACTTAACGGAAAAGGGCATAATCATTGTGGATAATACTCTTTGGAGCCAAAAAGTGTTGGAGATAAGTCCAGATGAGCAGACACAATCAATTATGAAAGCCACACAGTTGGCTTCAAGTTGGGAGGGGTTTGTGACCACACTCTTGCCTATTCGAGATGGTATGTTGCTTATTAAGAGAAAAACTAATTAAAGAAATTTGAATCAACGGGATAAATCATTTCAGAGCTATAATTTCTTGGTCTCGCTGTTTGAGAGATCCACTTTGAGAGAAACTGGTCCTGCCAATCTCTCGCTTTAAGTGTCTCCGTGACATGATTTAAAATCACAAAACGTAGAGGCTTAGCACTTTCAATCCATCCTGCGAGAGTAGAGCTGTTTTTGAGAGTTCCCGTCTTTGCCGCGATTGACTCTTTAAGCGGCAGATCATTTAAAAATCGCTCTTTTAATGAGCCCAGATCCGTCCCTACGGCCACAAACTCATCAATGTTGAGTTTGAGATTCGATGCCTTTATCTCAAGGGCCCTAAGAAGTTTAAGGATAGACTGGCAGCTGGCCAAATTATCAAGACGAGTTTGCCCACTTATCACTGGAAGACCTGATCCATTATTGAGAGTGATCTCAGTGGGAAGAATGCCATATTTCGCAAAGACCTTGAGTGGATCAGTGACTTTTTTTGATTCTTCCCAAAGCACATTGGCCACCATGTTTTTAGACATCATATTCATAGCTTTTAAAATAGTCACAAGAGGCTTTGATTGGTGGGTATGAAGGGATGAGCCGGCCAGGTTCATCAAGGGATTAACATTCACAAACTTTACATTGCTTGTTGGGATACCTGCCGCAGGAAGAGAGTAGTTGATGCCTTCTTCTTCCTGGAATTTTTTGACAGAAAGAAGTCTCTCTTTAGCAATCGCTCCAAATTTTCCAGTTGGGTTAAAATAGTGAATAAGAGCATTACTTACTAGAGTTGAGCTCACAGGGGTGTGTTGTCCTTGAGGCATATCAGTAAAGACGAAGCGACTATCAAAGGTAAGTTCTTTGATTTTAGTCAAACCCAAGGCCTTCAAATTCTCAATGAGTGAAAAGATCTTTTCTTCTTCAAACCATGGGTCAAAGTCCCCAGCGATATGAACTCTGTCATTGTTGATCCACACAGTGGTGGTCCAGGTTTTCTCGGGTCCTAAGGATTCAAGTGAGGATAATGTTGTAAAAAGTTTTGTAAGTGAGGCCAGTCTCTGTTTGGCTTCATTGCGATAACCGCCAGCTTCGCCCTGATTATTCTCCCAACAAAAGGCTTGATTAGTGATTGGGCCCAGGGATGAAGGAAATTGCGACTTAAATAGCTCAACCGGCCCGGACCAAGCCTTAAAAGAGAGAAGAAGTGTGAAGAGAAGTGCCGTTTTCATCGTGCAAGATTATGTCTTTGATTCAATGAAAAGGGGGTGAGGAGTGTAAGATTTACACTCCTCAAAGTGTTTAAAACTTGGCGACTAAACTTGTAGTCGTGATGTAGTCATAATTTTTTAAGTTAGAGCTTGCTGGAAGATTATCGTAGAGACCCTTGTAAGCCACCTTAAGTGAGAACATGGAAGTGAGAATCGCAGTTGCAGAAGCTTCACCCGTCATCATCCAGTCATGTCCGTTTGAAAAGTTTGGAATGTACTCCAACCAAAGTTTCCACTGAAGAGTTTCTGAATATTTTTTGTTCCATTCAGTATAGGTGCGAGCTTTATGCTGATACACGTTCTCAGCAACGTAGCGATCTTCAATGGTATAACGGTAAGCTCCTTCAAAGAACCAGCTTTGTGCGTCTGATTTAACGGCGTAGTATTTTAAACCTGCATCTGTGTTATATCGTATTTTCACATCTTGAAATCTGTTTCCTTCTAAAATCTCTCCATAGACAGCAGAGAAGTGTTCACTCAATAACTGTTCATACTTTGTGTTCACATCCCAGTTGCGAGCGGAAAGTGTGTTAGCCGCTTCACCATAGGTGTAATGGCCACCAAAATAGAGGGCATCTTTCGTGAACTGGTATTTATTTTTTGTCGTGGTGTTATAAGCCTGAAGCTCTGAGTTTCCTCCGGTATTGACCATTGAGACTTCAGATTCATGAGTGAGAGCGGCATAGGCCGGAAGAGAGAGTGCAAAAATAAGCAGAGCAAGTAACTTCATGACGAATAACCTCCGAAAATAGGCAGTGAAATGGAAAAAGGTGAGGATAAATGAATGAAATCAAGAAGTTAATGAAAAAGGTCTAAGCCGTGTTAAGTCCATGAAATCTCGTCTCGTCTTGATCGAGGTTATACTTGTTCCACTAAGGAGTTCTGTATGAAAATGATAAAGTTTGCTCTTGCCGTGGCTCTCTTTGTAACGACAGTCACAATTGATCAGCAATTGAAGATGAATGAAGAGGGAGCCTTGGTTTCTTCTTGGAGTATGGGTCTTGAGATCTCCTCAAGTCATGCTTTAGTGGCATTATACTGAACTAAAAATTGAGAAGAGAGTTATAATAAATGTCATGTTTATCATAACTCTCTTTTTATTACTGATCTCACCCTTTGCTTATTCTGGGACAAATTTAAGCTGCTCTGGCTTCCCGAAAAGCTATTCAATTTCTTTTAATTCAGAAGTTCTTTTAGTGAAATCCGCCGTTGAGCCAGCGACTCAAAACGAACTCATCGCTTCTTCAATTATATTTCAAAATCTCTATGTCTATCCTGAGCTTCCAAACCTCCAGGCCAATAAAGACATGATTCGCTGGGGAGGATTTGAAAAGAAAGATATCGATTTTAGTGTGACTAAGACGGAAGAAGTCAAACTCCCATATTCCTTAGAGATCGATGCAACGATTCCGCGTCACTATCCTGATTCTGTTAAAACCTATTTGAATAAAATAGCTGAGCGCAAAAAGATTGCTCAGGGTGAAAGTGCGCTGCGAGTTTCTTATAAAGCCAAAATAAAATTAGATCTGTGTCAAAACAAAGACGAGACTTACAAAGAGATCAATTGGCCCATCCCTAAAGAGCCCTATCTTGCGTATTTTCTTGTGCCCATTCATAAGAGACTGGATCTAAAAAATAAGCTGGAAGAAAGAGCAGTCACAAATCCCTGCGCAACGATCAATCAAATTGGCAGCAAGGGATTAATAGATCCGTGGAGCTATTGGTTTTTTTGGTCTCCTCAAGAGATTGGAATCGACGCCAATAAAAAGCCATTTAATTGCACCAATATTCTTTCTGAAGGCGTTCAGTGGGAAGACCCAAAGCCCAAAATGGATTTGCTACCAAGCGATCATGCTGAGCCCGACTTTACTGCACTCAAAGAGTTAAAGCGCCCTCTCAAATTAAGTTTTATTTACAGTGCTTTTCAATATCATGATTTTAAGCCTTACAGTGAAAACGATAAAAATAAGATCAATGGTGTGATGAGAGATCTGATTATTTCAAAAAATGATCAGCTCTCAATGGGGCAATTGCAAGCCTCGCTTAAAGAGTATGATCCCGCTCTTACCGCTGGGATGATGCTACTTTGGAATGTGAAAAGAAATAGTATCTTTAAGAAATATGTCATTAATATCAATGACAATAAAATTGAGATAATCATTCGAGGCATTTTAAAATTAAGCTCTAAGAGTTATGAACTCAAATTGTTCATCTCGCCTAATCAGCCAGACCACCCGGGCCATCAAGACTTTAAAGTCGCGATGACGAATGCCTTATCCAATGATGATGTGGTTATTTACACAGGCCATGCAGGATTCGGAAGCTATTTAGGAAGCAGTTTAAGGGCCTTACGAGAAAATATGGTTATCGAAAAAAATGTACCGGCCTATCAATTCGTGGCTCTATTCTCATGTGCTTCAAATTTATATTATCCAGAAGAATATTTTGCTAAGCCAAGCACTTCAAAATATCGTCGTGACTATGTTCACTCAATATCAACACTAGCCGATGGATCTTCTCATGGGGCCACTCTGGTGTTAGGTCTAATTGATCAATCCATGAGAATGGATAAGAAGCCGCCATTTTCTGAATGGGTAAAAGCGGCTCGCTATGATAATTTCATCAAGTTTAAAACGGTTGAAAAGAATGATGAATAAACCAGCAGATGTACTCGCTTTTATCCTTCAAACAGATTCTGGCTGTGGGTTGATTTTTCGCAAGAAAGCTCTTCTTGATTGGGTTGAAAAAACAAAAAATAAACTTGGAAAGCACGAGTTAAGTTTCGCAGTGAAGGCTTTTCCTTGGTCTGAAGGTCTTCAAGTTTTTGCCTCACGTCTTGATGCCGTCGATGTCTCTAACCTAACGGAAGCCAAATTAGTAATGCCCTATCTTAAACCGGAGGCAGAGATCTGGCTGACCAATGGTCAGGTTATAGATGCTCAATCGATTCAAGATATATGTGAAAAGCGAAAAATTATTTGGAACGTTGGAAGTGAAAGGGATTGGCAAGAAGCAAAAAAATTGAATGTTCATGTGGCCCTAAGAATCTCTTCATCGAGTTTATTAAAAAAAGATGATCCGGCTTTTGTGGCTTCGCGCTTTGGCTTTGATAGAAAAAATATTTCAAATTATTCAAAAGCCGATAGAGACAAAGTCTATGCTCTCCACTGCCATCATGGAGGAGAGAAGAGTACAGATGAAACATTCAAAACTCTTTTATCTGAGTTGCTAAAGTTAAGAGAAGAGTTTCCCCATTTGAAGAAAATTAATCTCGGCGGCGGATGGGCTAAAATGTCGGACCCTCTCATCTCTGAACTTGCTGCCATGATGCCTTCAGATCTTATTTTTGTGATGGAGCCAGGAAGGGCCGTGACTCAAGAAGCGGGTTATGCCTTTAGCCGTGTGCTCAGTGTAGAGAAGAGAGGGGAGAGATGGTTTGTGGAAGGGGAGTTATCTCCTGGAGCTCATCTCAGGTGGGTGCGCTCACATCAGTGGACATTGATTCCACTGGCCGAGGGCGAACGTGTCGAGCTAAACGGAGAGGTCTGGTGGGGCTCAAGCACCTGCTGGGAGGATGATGTCCTGCACCTGAGTAAAAATGGTTTTAGTGCTGGTGTGGGAGATGTCATTTTATGGGGCCATGTCGCCGGTTATGCTCTCTCTTGGAATCATAGTTTTAATGGTATACCCCAAGCGAAAGTCTTTCTTGTTTGATTCATTTTGTCGGACTTATGTTTTTCACCAAGATGGCGATAAGTTTTAAAAGGACTTATCACGATGAAAACACTCTTTACCATTCTACTAACTCTTAGCTGCCTTAATTCTTTTGCTGAAAGTTTTCTTTTAAGCCAAAGATTAACAGATGTGAGTGAGTGTAAAAAAAGATCGGAGAAGAAAGGTCTTTTGAATGGTCTTGTGGATGATAAGAAGGATTACGTTCTTAATCTTAAATATATTAAAACGTCTATGAGTTCAGAAAGAGAGACGCCTGATTCAATAATGCATTATGTGGGCTCACTTTTTTATGCAAATACAAATGTGAAGGATGTCAGTATCAAGAGTGATAGACACTCAGACGATCAACTTCCAGGTATGACACTAGAGAAATGTCAGGAAATCCGCGCGAAGCTCATTAAGCAAATTCAAAATGAATCGTTAACAAGTGATTGTAATGGAACAAGCGTTATCGGAAGTGATCGTAGTCTAGGTAAAGATCCAAACTACATGAATTTACCCACTCCAGCAGAAATTATTCGAGCCACTACCAAATAAAAAAGGCTACCTTGCGGCAGCCTTTTGATATTTAAAATGGTGGGACAGACAGGACTTGAACCTGTAACCACCCGGTTATGAGCCGGGGGCTCTAACCAATTGAGCTATTGTCCCACAGGGTTTACACTCTACCTCATGAAACAGGCCTTCACCAAGTATTCAGCGAACGGAAATCACTTCATTCTGTTCGACCATATGCATGAATCATTCGATTTAACGAAGGAACTCATTATATCCCTCTGCGACACAGCCTTTGGTATTGGGGCCGACGGTGTGGCCCAAATCACTCCTCACAGTGAGTACGCTTTCACCTTTCGCCTCTGGAACGCGGACGGAGGCGAGGCCGAGATGTGCGGAAACGCCGCACGTGCGGCCGCTTGGCACTTTATCAAAAATCATCAATCCAAAAATGAAGTGACCTTTAAAACCATGAATGCAGTTTATACTGCCTCACTTGAGCGTGAGCGTTTATGGATTCAAATGAGTGAGCAGAATCAAGACTTAAATCTTCCACCCGATAGTTTTCCCGCTTACTCGCGCTGGTACTATGTGAACACAGGTGTGCCTCATCTTGTTTTAGAAGTGCCTGATACTCAGAAAATTGAATTTGATTTGGTGGCCCCAAAACTGAGACGTCATCGTCTGTTTCCTAAAGGCACTAACGTTGATTTTATCTCAGTCCCTGATGCCTCTCAAGCCAGAGTGAATCTTCGCGTGTTTGAAAGAGGGGTTGAAGGCGAGACTTGGTCATGCGGGACAGGAGTGGCGGCCGTTGCATGGGCGACACGTGCCTTTTATGGATGGAAGGATGACATCTCTGTCGTCACCAAAGGGGGAGAGCATCAAGTCCGTTTTGATCCCAAGGGACATCTTTGGTATAGCGGTGAGATCAAAAAAGTCTTTACCGGAGAGATTTCCTGAAAGAGCGCATCGATAAAATTCTAGTCGAAAAAAATCTCGCACCCACTCGCGCACAAGCCAAATCCCTGATCGAGATGGGGAGAGTCAAAGCCAATAATAAATTAATCACTAAAGCAGGCGAACTTGTTGAGAGTGACTCCATTTTTGAAGTCGATTCTCCAGGCTTTGTGGGCAGAGGAGCTTTCAAACTTGAAGGCGCGCTCAAAGAATTTCAAGTTTCAATTCAAGATAAAACATTTATCGATGTCGGTGCGAGTACGGGGGGATTCACCGAAATTCTGCTGAGAGAAGGCGCGAAGAAAGTTTTCGCAGTGGATGTGGGGAGAGATCAGCTCGCAGATAAACTCAAATCAGATCCTCGCGTTGAAAATATGGAATCCACTCACATTCTCGATGTGAATTTCTTGGTCCCTGTTCAGGGCGCAGTTATTGATGTCTCTTTTATCTCTCTGACAAAAATCATGACTCACGTGAAGACTTTAATTGAAGAAGGCGGATGGATCATTGCGCTTATTAAGCCTCAGTTCGAAGCTGGAACAAAAAGATTGCCCAAAGACGGTGTGATTAAGGATGATAAAATTCGCGATGAAATTCTGAATGAAACTCTCTCTCATTTTAGAGAGATCGGTTTAGAGGTTAGAAAAGTGATTGATTGTCCGATTGAAGGAAAAACGGGCAATCGAGAGTATCTCGCTCACTTAATTAAAAATCAAAATTGTATCTGATATTAAGAGAATTCGTTGTCACGACTCGTGGTAAATGATTGATGCGGTGAAGTTGAGCATCATCAAGCCATTGAAGTTCATAATCAACAAAAAGTGATTTCACTAATCTCATTGAAGCCGTGAGTTTTTCTTGGGCAAGATTATCAGCGAGATCAATTCTCCAGGAGCTTAAATCCTGCATCGGACGCCACGAGAAATCACTGGTGATACTAAAATCTTCAGTAAATTGCATCAACATGTACAAGCGGAGTGCATGGCGTAGACCACTTTTTGAAAACTCTTTTCGCTTTCCGCTATCATTATACCCTTCATGTACCCTCGAGTCGTAAGTCGGAGCATAGGAGAGGGAGATCTTTTTTAGCGTTTTCCCTTCAGCGTAATGATGAGTAAACCCTAGAGGAGCGAACAGATAATGACTCTTAGGGGTGGAAACTTCACCAAAGCGGGCCTGACGATAAGTGATATCACTGTAAGCGTCCCACCCAGGAGAGAGCTCTTTAACAGTCAGGCGAATATTAGCCTCTGTACCTTCATTAATGACTTTCTCATTGGTCTTTGATTCTTTGGCCCTTAAAACGCGACGATCAAGGCCCGCGGCAAAAATATATTTTGTCCCTTCGTTAGCAAGCTTTGCTCCATAGCGAACATTTTCAATATCAGTGTTACCACCTTTTTGAGTACTCCACGGTGAAGCATAGATATTTCCATTTATTTTTTGGAAATCTCTCTTGAGTCTTTCAGGGTCATAATTTCTTTCTACTAAGAGGCGAGCCGCTGATTTTTGAGAGTCGAGAAAAGCTTCATCCTTTGATAGCTCCTCAGGCAGATCACTTTTGATTTCAGTGACTTCTTTCTTTTCTTCTGGAAGAAGTTTCTTTTCATCAAATGAAGGAACTATCTTGTCGTGATTGATCCTCTGCCATTCTTCAACACGCGTTGGAGCTTCAGAAGCATCCATACCAATAAGGGAGTAGGTAAGATCTTTTGATATGAGTTGAGACTCAACGATGCGATAGAGTCTCCAGTGCGAAGTGAGCATCCCCACCTTTACACACAAAGCTCTTGAGGCATAACCCTCGCTGGCCCTTAGTTTCGCATGTGTACCCACGGCCACACCATCTTCAACGCCACGATTAAGAACGACGATGTTCCCAGGGTAGACAGCGAGAAGGCGGATATTGGGGAGTTCTTCGTTGATATCAAGTGCGAAGGCGCTTGCTGCAAGGGAGAGCAAGCCCGCGACAAAAACCATCCATGGCAGAGTCTTTAAAGGCATAGATCTATTTTAGCCCGAAAAAACTTTTATGGGTGATTTAATAAGTCAAAACGCTATGAATTGGCTGCCCCGATGACTTAAAGTTGTTTAAGAAACTCAAGTTAATAAAAACAACCATGGCCGAGACTTTGAATTGATTGCGCTCACACAAAGCTTTCGTCGCATTGAGAGTGCCACCCGTTGCAAGTACATCATCGACTAACAAAACTCGAGCTGGCTTATCATTCACCGCCATCTCTAAAGTGTCTGTCCCGTATTCCAGAGCATACTCTTGAGAGAGAAGTGGTGGGGGCAATTTGCCTTTTTTACGAACAGGAATGAATCCCTTTTTGTTCATGAGGGCCAAAGCACTGCCAAGAATAAA
Source organism: Bacteriovoracaceae bacterium (assembly GCA_019752535.1). Classification (GTDB taxonomy): domain Bacteria; phylum Bdellovibrionota; class Bacteriovoracia; order Bacteriovoracales; family Bacteriovoracaceae; genus UBA6144. The sequence goes on along the minus strand of JAIEMA010000019.1, from coordinate 140,873 downwards.
TCCGCGAGATTCAATCCCGATGACGTAATCAATTTCATTCCAATTAATCCCTTCGGACATCGCCGCGATCATTTCAGGCAAATGATCTTTCATGATTGGCATAATGTCTTTAAAACCTATGCCTGGCTTAGGGAAATCTTGAACACTACGAATATATTTTTCTAATGGATGCATGCTTTTTTTCTACCTTGGGATTTTGGATTCGGCAACGAATCAATCGATATAAAGAATAAGAGGCGAGAGCTGAACACGTTTTATTTTAAGTGGCTTCAGAGAGGGACTCACGCTTGCAAGGTCACGTTGGGCCTCACCGCGAGCAGTAATCGAATGTTTTCTTGGATCCATCATGCGTTGATACTCATCACCGGCAGCTTCTTGGGTGATGACACCAGACTTAACCATGAGCTCTAGCTTTTTGAGTTGTTCGTCATTGGCAAAGAGCGATGATGAGAGGGAGAAGAGGAGAATGGAAACAACCAATTTCATGGAGACTTTATCGGTATTTTCCTCAATGAATTGACTCAAAAAATCAGGTGTCTAAAGTTTAGACACTCTTAAAACCCTAAACGCTTAAGATATGGTCACCCCTTTTGGCCCCTCGCTTGCTTTTAAATCTCTATCAAAGGGATTTTATGAAATTAGGCTTAGGAATCATTCTCAATTCTTTGTTTATATCAAGTGTATGGGCGAGTCCTATTCAGATGATTAATGCGATTGGCGCCTCACCAAAGGGTCAATATGTAGCGATTGAGGAGTATGGCTATAATGCAGGTTTAAAAACCTATTACTCACGCATCAAATTATTAAATGTCTGGAAAAATGAATACGCAGCCCCAGTTGTAGAGCTTGAGAAAGGGGCTCAGAGACCAACAGATTTAAATAAAATTAGAGAAAAAGTAAAAAAACTGGCCGCTGAAAATTTAGAAAAATTCAATATCGTTCTCTCTTCATAAAGAGAATTGTTGGGGGACAGTTTCTTCGGCAGGCCCTTGAATATAGAGATCGACATGCTCTTGTTGGGGCAGGGATTCAACATTAAATAAGACTGTTTCGGCCCCATGGCTTTTAGCAATTTCAAGAAAAGCAGCCGCTGGATAAACAACTCCACTGGTTCCAATGCTCGCAAAAAGATCACATCTCTCTAAGCTTGCAAAAATCTTTGGCATAAATAAAGGCTCTTCTCCAAACCAAACGATGTGAGGTCGAAGTAATTCCTGGCAGCACGGAGAGAGTGGCAATCCATCGGAGAGTTTGATTTTATAGTTTGAAAGAGCATCACTGTTCGCTTGCTCATCTGTTCTCAGTAAGCCTGTCTGCCTTGGCATACCTTCACTTGGGAGCCAGGCCATGTCATCAAGATAAATTTCATGACAATGAGTGCAGCGGGATTTTTCAAGAGTCCCATGCATGCAAATGGCATCCAAATGACTCTTCTTCTGTGCACGCCTGTGGAGACCATCGACATTTTGAGTGATGAGTGTGATCTCACCATTAAACTTTTCAGCAAACGCATCAAGGGCCTTGTGGGCCTCGTTAGGCTTCGCATGGCCAGCTTGAAGGCGTCTCATCGAATAAAAGCGCCAAACTAATTGAGGGTCTTGATTAAATGCTTCTGGGGTCGCGACATCTTCAATTCGATGATTCTCCCAAAGTCCACCCGAACCCCGAAATGTCGCAATACCAGAGGCGGCTGAGATTCCGGCCCCAGAGAGAAGGACTAAATTTTTAACGTGAGACCAATCGATCTGAGACATGGGAAAAGCTTAGCATTAAAGCTTTCTTTGAGCACGACGAATGTAGTTTTTGAATGGAGCAGGTAGTGAATTGAGGATTAAGAATTGTTCGTCATGCTTTTTTTCACTGACGACTAATGACTCTCTGCATCCCTGACTATTCATTTTAAAGTCATCGCCACCCGAGAGAAGAAGTCCGATCAATTGTTGATTTTCATTAAAGACTGGTGAGCCGGAGTTACCATGAAATGTATCTAGATTCGCTTCAGCCAAACTATCATCAACTTTTGTGACATCCCCCATTCCTGAAAATTTTAAGGGCATACCTAGAGGGGAGCCAATGGCAAAAACTTTATTCGTAACAGGATTAGTGAACTTAACTTTTGTCCCAGGAAGTGAGCGTGCTGAATGAGTTAATCTTAAAAGAGTGATATCTTTGGTTTCATCTGTCACAAGTATTTTGTCGCATGAGTAGGCGTCAGGAATTTTTAAAATACCTGAAGTTTCTCCCACAACGTCAGAGCGATAATTGAAGGCCCATTTATAGGATTCGCAGTCGAGTGCATTTTTCACGCAATGAGCGGCCGTAAGGACGACACCATCGCCGAGATGAATTCCAGTGCAGCTTCCAATTGAGGGTTGCTCAGCAAAACGATCAGAGGAGCAAACCTTAAATCGATAGGAGACAGATGGAGCAGCGACACTAGGAAGTTGCCAGCTAAACTGAGCCCTGAGGGCCACAACAGTACCTTGAGAGAGTTCGGTTAAATTGACTGTACTCACTTCCTCGCGGTCATCTTTTCCATAAATAGTCGCCGCGTGTATCGGCTCTTGCGAATACGAAAAATGACTCAAAAATAGGAAGCCTAAATAGATAATTCTCACGCTCGCTATCTTAGCTTCAATAAGGAGATCTAAAGATGATGATGTAAATTATTCATAGCCATTGATCAGAGGAGCCAGTGGCCTTCAACAGAAACTCAAGCAGATGCAAATGGCGTCTCATGGTTCGTGCGTAACGATGTTTCTTTACTGGATTAAACAGACCATCGGCCATGAGGAGTTGCCAGGGGTTTTTCTTCACCCACATCCAAGATCCCATCTCCAAAGTGAGTGGTAAAAAAGGGACTCCGGGATGTTTTTTCTGATGGTTAATATAAATCCAATCCCAAAGATCTCCATGGGTCATATAGCTTTGATTTTGAGGTTCGATTTTATAAATGTGATAGGGATAGGTGGTTTCAAATAAATTGGTGAGTCTTTGCACATGCTGAGAGTGTGGAAATTCATTTTGAGTATGGGCCCAGGGATGCCACAGACGATCCTTCATCCCAAATCCTGAATGGAGATCTAGACTGACAAGAACCTTGGATTGAAACATATGGCGTTCAACAAAATCAGCGACCGCCTGAGTTTCTGTTTCGAGCTTTTCATGCCCACGAAACCAGGGCAGCCTGTGCGAGAAGCGATGACCTGAAACACCGGGCAAGAGTTTACCTTGAGCCTCCACAGGTGCATTACGCATAAGATCAACACCGTTAGTATTCGATCTTCGATTAAGGGCAAAGCCAGTGGGATTAATAATTGGAATAGTGACAAGTCTGTTTCTTTCAAAAAACTCGACCCATTCTCGATCCCAAACGCGTTTCACAAACAATGTTTTGAGAAAGGACATCAGCACATGGGTTCCCACCCTCTCTAAACCATGAACGCCCGCAAATAAACCACAAGTAGGGGCTTTGGGGTCTTTGCTGCCTATGACCAAACCCAACAAGGGAAAGCTTGTGTTGCCTGTTTGAACACTCCCCAGAGTTTCCAGTTGGACGGAGTTACTATGCGCTTCAGCGAGACGCTCAACTTCAACTAGTTCTGGGACATAGGAAACCATGCTTAGATCATAGCGCGAGATGAAAGTAAGAAGGTGAAGGCAATTTTTTCTATTCCCAATGATACTGGTGCTTTATGATAGGCTTTCGCTTGTGAGACCAAGGAGGTCTCAAGCTTAAGGGATAAGGCATGTGCGGTTTATTTGGTTCAGTCGGGAATGCATTAAAAATTCCTCAGTTCAAAGAAGTCTTTAATCACCTTGTCCACCGAGGACCTGATGATACTGAGTTCGTTCAACCTAATGGTGAGGCCACACTAGCGTTTCATCGCCTGGCCATTATGGACCCCACTCATGCAGGCGATCAGCCTTTCAAAGATGTTGAGCGCGCTGTTTGGTTAATCTGTAATGGGGAAGTTTACAACTACCAAGAACTTTATAATCAATACAAAGAGACTTACGCATTCAAATCACATTCAGACTGTGAACCCATTCTTCCTCTTTATCGCCAATACGGAATTGAAGAAGCCGCCAAAAGACTTGATGCTGAATTTGCTCTCGTGATCTGGGATGGTGAAAAAAATAAAATGTTTGCCGCTCGTGATCCAATTGGCATTCGCCCTTTGTTCTATGGCTACTCACTAGATGACGGCAAAATCATGTTCGCCTCTGAGGTGAAGGTGCTATCTCCACTTTGTAAAAAAGTCGAGGCTTTTCCTCCTGGCCATTATTATGATGGGGATGGCAATTTCAAAAGCTATCGTCAAATCTCTGAAGTGAAGAAGTTTGTCACCGATTCTCAAGAAAAAGTATTAACTGAAATTAGAGATCGTCTCATTGAAGGCGTGAGAAAAAGACTAGTGGCCGATGTTCCAGTGGGGTACTTATTGTCTGGTGGACTCGATTCAAGTCTCGTTTGTGGAATTGCGGCCCATGTTCTCAAAAAACCACTTGTGACTTTTTCCGTGGGATTAAATAAAAATCCCATTGATCTTCCCTATGCTAAAAAAGTAGCGGACTTCATTCACTCAACTCACCATGAAGTCTATTTTACAGAAGAAGAAACTCTCGCCAATGTGAGAGATGTTATTTGGCATTTAGAGACGTGGGATATCACCACCATTAGAGCCTCGATTGGAATGTATCTCGTTTGTAAGTACATCCATGAGAAAACTAAAATTAAAGTTGTTCTCACTGGAGAAGTGAGTGATGAAATTTTTGGTTATAAATACACGGACTTCGCACCCAATGGAGCTGAGTTCCAAAAAGAATCCGTCAAACGCATCGATGAACTTTATCTCTATGATGTTTTAAGGGCCGATCGCTGTATTTCAGCTCACTCGCTAGAAGCTCGTGTTCCTTTCGCTGATTTGGATTTCGTAAGTTATTGCATGTCGATTCCGCCAGTGATGAAAATGAATACGACTGGCATGGGGAAATACATTTTACGTAAAGCTTTTGAAGGAATGAATATTCTTCCGGACGAAATACTTTGGCGTGAGAAAGCCGCTTTCTCAGATGCTGTTGGTCACTCAATGGTGGATACCTTAAAGGCATATGCTGAACAAAAGTATTCTGACGCGGATATGGCAAAAGCAAAAACACGATTCCCTCACGGCACACCGTTCACTAAAGAATCTCTTTGGTATCGTGAAATCTTTGAAGAGTTTTACCCAGGTCGCGCCGAATTGATTAAAGATTTCTGGATGCCTAATAAATCCTGGGAAGGTTGTAACGTGAGTGATCCTTCGGCTCGTGTCTTATCCAATTACGGTAAATCCGGAGTCTAGACTTCACAGCTGTGAGAAGAGGATACTTGAGTGTTCCTCTTTGGTGCGTGTCATCTGATAAATTCTTTGGGAGGCTTTCTGTAAATGCATCCAAGGAGATTTAGATGAAAAGTATCATGACTATTGCGGCCCTCACTCTTATGACTTCAGCCTTTGCTGCTGATATCAAAATTACATCTTTTAATTTTGTGAGATCTGGCGAGCCAGCCGCTGAACTTTGTGGCGAAGTTAGCAATGCGACTTCAACTCCATCTTACGTACGTGTAGCAGTCGATCATAAGACCGCTCGTCCAGCGATCTACAACACAATTGCAGGAGCAGATGGACGCTTTTGTCTCTCTGTTATTACTTGGAGAGGAACGGCTGAGGCTTCTGTTTTTGGTGAATCGGCCAGAACTCAATCTTTTGTGAAATAAAAAAAGGGCCCTCGGGCCCTTTTTTTTTACTTAACAACTTTTTTAAAAAATTCAAATGTGGCCAAAGGTTCATCTCTATCTTGAAGATAGTGATGGCCGCCAATAACAGCGAGTCCCTCTTCAAACGGAACGACCTGAGAGAAACCTTTGTTTTCTGAAAGAAATCTTCCAGTGTGTCTCCAGGTTTCTTTCTTTAAATCCATGGCATAGATATGAGAGACGTATTCATAGTCCATGGCCCCAGTTTTAAACATGCCACCAAAGACAAAAAGCTCATCGCCCATCACTCCTGAAGCTGGGGCAAAAGTCGCAAATGGAAGCGGACTCAATTCGCGTGAATAGCCAGAAACTGGTTCAATCATGGTGATGTTGTTGAGAAGTTCAAAATGTGAAGCCCCAACGCCAAGGCCTCCGACAAGAATGATATTTCCACCGTACTCAACAGCTGAGAAAGCTCTTCTAAGAGGGAGTGGCATCTGCCAGCGAGCGACTGAAACTTTTTCTGTTTTAAGATCAAAGACATCAACAGCTTGCTGGAATGTACCATCTAAATCACCATTAAATTTTGGTGTAGAGTCCCATCCACCTATCAAATAGACTTTGTTATCAACAGTAATTGAAACGTTTGAAGAGCGACGACGAGGCAAGAGGCCAACAGTTGTCCATGTATCTGACTCAATATCATAGCGGTCAATGGCCGCAATGGATTTCCACTTAGGAGAATTGTTTTCATCATAAGCAAACCCGCCAAAGGCATAGATATAGCGACCAATACCGGCCATTTGAAACCCATGCGCTTTGTGTGGTCTTGGAGCTAAAACTTTCCAAGAGCCAGTAGCGGGATCATATACCTGCATCGTATCTGTGAATGATTCAGGAGGGTAAGTATGCTCGGCGCCTTGATGGCCGCCGCAAAGATAGATCTTACCTTCATGATTAAGAGCGCCTAGTGAAGAGCGCATAGGAGCAGGGAAAGGGGTCTTGAGTGTTTGCTCGATAGAGACATCCCCCGCAAACATCGGCGCGTAGTCATCAGAGTCACTCTCTACGATTTGGATCCAGTCACCATTTGAAATCTTATAGATTTGGAATTTTCCAGTTTTGTTTGAAGCAAAGGCCACAGTGTTATTGGGCATAAAAGTTGGGGCCATTTCATCTTTTGGATCATTAGTCAGAGCGACCTTATCTCCCGTGCTTCTGTTTGTGATCCAGATATCCCAAGAGCCATTAACTTTAGAAGTATAGAGAACCCATTTTTCATCAGCAGAAAGTGCTGGGGCCATTCCTTCAGCTAATACCTTTGTCTCATTAGTCATTCTGTTAAATTCTACGATTTCTTTTTTTGTAAGAGTGTTTCTTTGAAACACCACAAATGAGCCATCTGAAGAAGGTCTAGGAAAATAGCCTGCACCATCATGAGCGATGGATTGAGTTTGAAGACGGAAAACTCTTGTGCCATCTCTCTCTCTTCGGTCGACACGCTGGCGTGAATGCTGAGGATTAAAGAAAACAATTTTATTTCCCAAAGTAGCAGGAGCAGAGAAGAAAATAAATTCGCCATTTTTTGAGAGGCGAGGTTGGAGAGTCATCCCTGTTTTACTTGTTTCAAATTTTTCTCGAGTTTGCTTCTCAACGTTGTAGAGAACAACAGAGAGATTTTTATCATTTACTCCTTCAACCCATACAATCCATTTTCCGTCGGCTGAAATGTCAGGATAGAGATGCCAGTTTTTGTCTTGAGTGAGTTGAGTTTCAACCTCACCTGACTTCATTATGATCTGTTTCCCCTGAGCATTTTCGCGCATAAAAACCACGGGAGTGAGAGCGAATGCAGGCAAGGCCCAAAAACAGAGTAAAACGATCAATTTCATAGGGAAGCTCCTTGAGATGGCGCCATCATAAGAATGGCGGTTTGATGTGTCAAACTCAAGTTGGTTTATTGAGTGAAAATGGAACAATTTTGCGGATGGCTTAGGCCAAAAAAACGGCGTATTATTTTTAAGCCAGGAAGGCTTATGGTTCGTCATTACAAATTACATTTCTCTCAACTCCCTACTAATTTGAAGCTTTTTCTTCTTGGGCATGCGCTCATGGCGTTTGGTAATTCCGTTCATGGATTACTGTTTAATTTATTTTTAAGAGAAGCTGGTCTTAAAGAAGGTGTGATGGGAAGTCTCGCGTCGACGACTTCACTTGGTACAGCTTTGATGGCCTTTCCAGCTGCCTTTATTTTAGAAAAATTTCCTGTGAAGCCTCTTTTGATGCTGGGTCTTGTGGTTTCTACTTCAAGTTATATTTTTCAAGTCCTCTCGCCCTCTGTAGACCTCTACACCATGTTTGGTTTAATCGGAGCGATGGGATTGGCGATATTTAATATTTCTATCGCGCCGTTTATTTTTCGACACACTCAACCAGAGCAAAGAGTTTACGCCTTTACAATAAATGCTGCGGTTGTCATGGGATCTCAGTTGGTAGGGTATCTCGTGGGCGGAGAGTTGCCGGGGTTAATGCAAAAAATATTTATCAATCTTTCAACTCTTGATTCATTTCGCTATTCCATGTCAGCTGCTCTGATTGTGACTTTAGTCTCTCTCATTCCCTATTCTCGAATTTTAAAAGCACCGATTCCTAGAAACTCTCGAAAAATTCTAGGCCAAATTAAAGAGAAGGATTGGAGATTGCTAGGGAAACTCATTGCTCCAAAAGTCTCATTGGCACTTGGGGCCGGAATGATCATTCCGTTTATGAATGTGTATCTCTCTAAGAAATTTAATTTAGGAAGCGCGACGATTGGTGGCTATTTTGGAGCACTTCAATTGTTTACCTTTGCTGGCATTTTTCTCTCCCCAGTGATTGTTAAGCGAGTCGATCGTTTGCGTTTCATGATGATAACCTCATTGCTCTCTGTTCCCTTTATGCTGACAATGGCCTTCGCTTCTAGTGTGTCCCTCGTGATGGGAAGTTTCTTTATGCGTGGAATGCTCATGAATATGAGTGGACCGATGACTTCGCTGTTTGAGATGGAGAGGGTTAAAGAAACGGACTGTCTCTTTGTCTCCTCCATGCTTATTTTTTGTTACAACTCTTCCTGGACGCTCTCAAGCCAACTGGGAGGATGGGTGATAGAAAGTTATGGATTTCAATATTCATTCATGATTGCGGCTTCATTTTATTTTCTAGCTGTTTGCTGCTATTGGATGTTTTTTAGAGCTCGCAAGATACAAGTGGCTTCTGAAGTGATTGCGCAAGAAAAATTAGCGGCTTGATTTACCAACTTAATTCTTCACCATTGGTATGCCAGAATCCGCCTGTCTTTTTCATATCTAGTTTATCCATTATCGCAATCAACCCTTTCGCAGAAACTTCAGGAGTAATTTCTCCATTAAATCCAGTCATTTTTGTTTTTACATAACCAGGATGCATCAGGGCGACTGCAATACTTTGAGGTGCAAGATCGATGGAGAGACCTTTGCCAAACATATTGACCGCAGCTTTTGAAATTCTATAACCGTAATAACCGCCAGAGTTATTGTCTTCAATAGAGCCCATTCTGCTGGTGGTGATACCAATTTTTGAACCAAGGCTCATTAAAGGCAAGAGCGCTTGGGTGAGTTTTATCGGGGCCAATGTATTAATTTCAAATTGCTTCAAAATATTTTGAGGATCTATTGCTCCCCACTCATCATTTTCAAATATGCCTGCATTGTTGAGAAGCCAATCAATCTTTTCATTCTTTAGTAATGAGAAAACCTTCTCTTCCATTTTTGTGCTTGTGAGATCGATTCCCTCAAGGATCGCAGCTCCACTTTGTTTAAGTTCAGGTGAGACAGCACGACAAAGGGCGATGACTTTATCTCCGCGTTTAAGGAGTTGTTTCGTGAGCTCTAGGCCAATTCCACTGGCCGCACCAGTAATGACAATCGTTTTCATTTTATTCCCTTGATGGCCAAATTACGGCCATGCATTCATTCATGAGATTTTCAACAAACAGTGCTTCCTCTTTGTTAAAGCGAGCGACAAGAGGAGAGTCAAGATCAAGTACACCCACGCACTCGCTATTCCAAATAAGGGGAACGACTAATTCTGATCGTGAGGCAGCATCACAAGCGATGTGACCAGCAAACTGATGAACATCATCCACGCGCTGAACAGATTTTGTGAGGTGGGCCTGCCCGCAAACGCCTCGTCCACTTTTGATCCTTAAACAGGCCGGCTTACCCTGAAAGGGGCCCAAGACGAGTTCTTGATTTTTTACATCCCACATATAAAAGCCGGCCCAGTTTAAATCGGGGAGAGTGTGAAAAAAGACTGCCGCTAAATTTGCGAGATTAGCATTGAGATTTTTCTCTCCAGTGATTAACCCCAGAGCGCTGCGACGAAGATCCGGATCAGGTAGCCACATAGGAGATCCTTGCCAAAAAGTGTGAAAGATCACAGAGTGATAGCATGAAAAAAGAAGCCTTTCCACCTGCGGATCATAGTCTCGTTGCCGGTTATCTCTTTTGGGTCTTTGGATTCACAGGAGCGCACCGTTTTTACTACGGCAAGAAGTGGACCGGTCTTTTATGGTTCAGCACATTTGGTATGTTTGGAGTGGGCTGGCTGATTGATGCTTTTCTTATTCCCGGGATGGAAGAAGATGCTGACATCAAGTATGTAGCAGGAAAATGGAATTATAACATCGCTTGGCTCCTTCTCACGTTTGGTGGATTTTTTGGTTTGCATCGCTTCTACATGGGTCGCATTTGGACTGGCATCCTTTGGTTTTTTACTGGAGGACTTCTTACTCTAGGGTGGGGATGGGATCTCTGGCACTTAAACGAGATGATCTCAGAACAAAACCGTCAGGGGTAAGCAAATTTTACAGTCTTTTATCCGATAATGATTTTCTGTGCTACACCAGCGGCACATGAAAAAAACACTTCTGTTACTCAGCTTCCTTGCAGCTCCTCTGGCGATGGCCAATGGTCAAGTCAGTTTCCTTGAGAGTTTACTTGCCTCTAAAACCACTCCACGTGAGGCGGTGATGCAAAATATTTCTCTATGGGGTCAAGTTCAAGGAAATTATCTCTCGCTAGGTGAATCCCATCTTGAAGATCAAACGGCTACTCAGGTGAATTTTGAATTTGCCAAACTTTATATTGATCAAGTCAGAAATAGTTTTACCTTTTGTGCTGAAAAAATTGGCCATTTTCTTGAAGCAGAACAAGGCCAATGGATCATGTCTAAAGCAGAAGAGAGTTTAATTTTTCTTGGCAATGGTCCAGGTCGAACCGATTTTCAAAAATGCATTTGGAAAAGTAATTCAAATGCTCTGACCTATTCCGGTTTTTTTCATCAGTATCCTTTTGCTAGACCTTGGCCTCTCGATTTTCCGGTCACGCCTGTAGTGATTGATGAGGGAAATAATATTAAAGATCAACTAAGCCCAAGACGTGGAATGTTTGTGACACAAATGGAGATGAGTTATTTAGAGGGGCGTGCGACGACCTCTTTGCTGGCCAGTCTCACTCACTCGGCCAGTGCTTTAAGAGCGCGAGTGGAAGTTTTGGTTGAGACGGTCAGAGAAGTGATCTCACAGCAAGTAAAACTCGTAGATGGAACTCCCTATACGAGTAAGTATGGTGCATTCTATTCAAGTGAAGCTTTCACTGAATTAATACCTATGCCTAAAGAGGCTTGGTTTGTTCTCACAAATCGCGGCTATCGTTTAGAGAGAGAGCCCTTCTCCTTTCTTCAGAAAATCCTCGCGCTTCCAATATTGGTTCAAGAGAAATTTATCTCTCGAGTCATGAATGAGAAGTCTTATTTTTACAGTTTTAATTTTGGTCCAAGCGAGGCTGGTATTGGCATGAGAACAAGTTTCGCCGGTTTGGATTTAGATGGTGAGTCTGAGCTGCTTCAATTTAAAAATGGTGACACGATGGTTTTAGAGCCGGGACAATCTGACATGGCTTGCTATCAAACTGTGAACGCTGCACCAGTTAAAGTTGACTGCCAAATCTTGTTCTAAATTTCACTTTTAAGCTGAGAGAGAAAATTTCTCATAAAAGCTACCCGACTTTGGGCTTCCTTCTTGGCCGGCTCCGTGACAAGTGTGTCTGCCAATTTGAAAAGCTTCACTTCATAATGATCAAGCATCCATTTCTTATCATTCAGCTCTCTCTTTGAGGCGAAGGGATCTTCCGGATCATAGAACTGGCTCTTGAGCATCGTATTGACGGAGCAGCATCTGAGGATTCCAATAGCGCCCAAAGCATCCAGCCGGTCAGCATCTTGTACACATGCCGCCTCTAGGGATGAGGGTTTTAGCCCCTTAGAGTAAGAGTGTTCAATTATCGCCTGTTGAATTTGAGAAAAATATTTCTCTTCAAATTGAAGTTCACGCAAAATTTTAATCGCTTTCTCTCCAGCTAATTCCGAGGCGCGCGAGCGATCAGGATGATCTTTGGGAATATTCACTATGTCATGCAGGTAAGCTGCGGGTTGGACGATATTGATATCAGCATTGGTTGCAATGGCCAACTGAGTGGCCGTTCTGACAACTCTTTTTATATGGGCCCAATCATGCCCAGAGTCTTGAGCCTCATAGTAGGGACGTATTCTATTTTCTAAGGCTTCAATGTTCACCGAGCTTTTCCCTTATCGTTTTCACGCCCCATCCTAAAACGGGGATATATTCATAAACCATCGCACCAATATCAAAGTAATCTCTATGATAGACAACTTTGTCCTCAGCTCCACCAAACTTGATTACAGAATTGCCCTCAATACTGATGGGTTCTCCTCCATTGAGTTTAGTTGTGGCATAGGTCATCTTCCAAACGAGAACAACGGTTTTATCGTGACTAATGGCCTCATGGTATTCGAATTTGATGGATTTAAGATCCTTGTACATCTTTTCGTAATAGGCCCTGATTTTATCTCTTCCTCGAATTGTTCCAATAGGGTCATGAAATTCAATGTTCTTGTCGTAAAATTCTTCAACCACATTCAGATGGGTCGCATCCAGGCGAGTAAATGCATCTCTTGCACGTTCAGCATAATTCATAACTTTCTCCTGGGCATGAGCAAAATTTGTAGCAAGGACTAAAAGCAATGCTAAGATAAAAGACATAATATTCTCCGAGGCTAATGAGATGAGTTTAATTATCTTGAGTATTTTAGTTCTGGTCCATGTCTTCTTTTGGATTGCATGGAAGTACGACAAATTTTCAGTCATGGATATTTGCTGGGGACTAGGGTTTGTCATGGTTGCTCTCTTGGGTTACATGCAAAATTATCACAGCATACCTAAACTTATTCTACTAATTATGGTCTCAGCTTGGGGACTTCGTTTAGCTTGGCATATTTATTCACGAAGCAAAGGCCACGGCGAAGACCCAAGATATATGGCGTATCGCATACAATGGGGTACGAATTATTTGAAAGAAGGTTACAAAAAAGTATTCCTCGCCCAGGGAGGAATGATGTTTATAATTTCTCTGCCTGTTCAACTTGGAATGACTAGTGAGCTAGAGCGCTTTGGCGCCAAACAGGCCATTGGGCTTATTTTGTGGCTTTCAGGATTTGCCTTAGAGGCTTGGTCTGATTGGCATCTCACAAAATTTAAAAGCGATCCTTCGAATAAAGGAAAACTTTGCACTACGGGGCCCTGGGAATATGTCAGATTCCCTAATTACCTAGGTGAGATGGTGCTGTGGTGGGGAGTGTATTTTTATATTTTTGGATTTTGGACAGCGTGGACCATCATTGGTCCTGTCTGCATTACTTACAGTCTTTTAAAAGTTACTGGAATCCCACTCATTGAGAAAAAATATTTAGAGAGAGAGGAATACCGTGACTACGCCTTACGCGTGCCACGGCTGATTCCATTTACTAAACCTCGCTTACCAATTTAGCATTATTGGGACGAGTGAGTGTCATCTGGACTACAGATATATTTCTCGTCTCAAATGCGGCTTCACAGTAATTTAGATAGTAATGCCACTTTCGCTGAAAGCGTGAATCAAACCCTAACTTTTCAACTTGATTTTTGACTTCAATAAATTTTTTATCCCAGATATTAAGAGTCTTCGCATAGTGAGGACCCATATCTCTAAATTTCACTAACTGCAGCTCACTGACTTCATTCATTACCTTTGTCATGTGACCCACGCTGGGAAGCAAGGCCCCAGGAAATATATGCTTTTGAATCCAGTCCACTCCTGATCGATATTCTTCATAGCGTGAGTCAGCGCAAGTAATCACCTGATAGCTAATTAATCCATCTTTCTTCAAGCGATCACTTAAGACTTTAAAAAACACGGGAAGATACTGATGGCCGATGGCTTCCATCATCTCAATAGAGACAATTTTATCAAACTTTCCGGTGATCTTTCGGTAGTCTTGAAGTTGAAGATTGATGAGGTGAGAGACGCCTTCACGTTCAAATAAATCTTTTGAATATTTAAATTGCTCTTCTGAAATTGTGACAGTTGTAATTCTGCATCCATACTCTTTAGCAAGGAAGCAAGAGAAGCCACCCCAGCCGGTTCCAATTTCAAGAACTTCATCTTCTTTTTTTATTTCAAGATTCTCTGCTAGAGAGCGCCACTTTTCGATTTGTGCTTCCTTGAGAGAGAGCTGTGGTGTTTTCCAATAAGCTGAGGAATACGTCATCGTTTCATCAAGCCATAGCTTATAGAAATCGTTTGAGAGATCGTAATGTTCTTGGATGTTTTTCTTTGCCCCTTTTTCAGTGTTAGAGCGAAGAAGGTAGGCACCACGGTTTAAAACTTTAAGAAGATTACCTGCGGTCTTGTTACTTCCAGACATGCCACCGATTTCCTGCATATTATTAATCAGAAGTTTAATAATCCCTGTGACATCATTTGAATCCCACCACCCCTCAGTGTAAGCCTCACCAAAACCGATATCTCCGTACAATAGGCAGTGCATGTAGAAGCGTTCATCAGTTACTTCAACTGTGAGAGGGATAGAATTTGAATCACCAAACAACAACTCTCTTCCATCTGAAGATTTAAGAAGTATGGAGCCATTTTTAATTCGTGCGAGCACGGACTCAACAATCTGTTTAGCGATAGGCAAGGCTACGAATGCTTCACGAATTTTCGCGATTTCCATTGAAAAACTCCTTTTTGCAGTTCAGGACTATCAGATTTTTTTAAATAAGGTATCTTCATTAGCCACAACTTGAGTGCATGCCAATGAATGAGAAAAGTAATGAGAAACGGTAGAAGGGGATACTTCAAAGCCGTTCGTATAAAAATAGAAGAATTAATCTCCTCCCGCTTTCCATTGAAAGTGGCCACCAAATCACTTCGTCCCTCAGGAGATAAATCGTTAATGTGAACGATTAAGGTTTCAGAAGGCCAGGTGACTTTGAGATGAAGTTGATTATCAAGAGGAAGAAAGGGGGAAATGTAAAAAAGTTTATCAATCCTCTGTTCAATAACATCAGCCGTAAAAGGCCCCAAAAGTGTGGGCTTTTGTTCCCAAAACGTATTTCCTATTTCAGATATGATCCATCTCTGGCTCTCGCCTTGAATGAAGTAAAACGAAACCGGATTAAAAACATAACCCAAGGTTCTTAAATTAGTTAAAAGTCGAATGTTGATAATTTTCTCATCTACACCCTGAGTCTTCAGCCACGTGAGAATGTTCTCTTTCAGCGTCTCGTGACCCATGTAAATATGATCATGATCTCTAAAACTAAAAAGAGAAAAATTATTTCTTGAAAAACCACTGAAAGCAGCCAAGTCTTGAAGCTCATCAAGATCAATTAACCACCATGGAAGAGTGTTCTTAAAATTGTAGGGCCTAAGCGATTTTCTCACATGGCTTATGGTCCCGGTATAGAGTGCTGACTTCATAGAACGCTTCTGCCCAGCAAAGTCTCACACAATTGAACACTCGACATCAATGCATCTTCGTGAAAGCCATAGCGCTGCCAGGCGCCGCAGAAGTAGATCGGAGTCTTGCCAATATTTAGTTCGCCGATTCGTTTTTGGGCCATCTCTGTTTGTGTGCTAAAGACCGGATGATGGTAAGTGATTTTTTTTATAACTTTTTTCTCATCAACAAAACGAGTTCCGTTGATGTTGATGAAGTAATCAACTTTCTTGGATATAGGTTGAAGCATATTCATGTAATAAATAGTAAATCGTTCATCTTCTCTGTGAACTTGATTCCAGGATGACCAGTTTCTTTTAATCTTGGGCATCACGCTTGAATCAGTGTGGAGCCACGCCTCGTTTTTTTGGTATTCAAAAGGGGCGAGGATTTCTCTTTGAAGCGCAGTAGGGTTCTTTAAAAGGCGCTTGGTTTCATCAGCATGAGAAGCCATGATGACCATGTCATACGTCTCAGATGTCTTGTCTTTGAATTCGATGACTACGCTCTTTTCATTTTGCTCTACGGCCGTCACTTCCTTATTGATTTGAATTTTATTTTTAAATGACTCAATAAGTTTCAATTTATAAGTTTGTGAACCCTTCTCAACGGTTTTCCATTGATGTTGAGTATCAATACCCGTGAGACCATGATTGAGAAGAAACCTCACCATTGATCTGGCCGGGAAGCGAAGCATTTCATCATGAGGAGTCGACCAGACTGCAGCTGTCATTGGCAGAAGATAGTCGTGAGTAAATCCCTCTCCGAGTTTTTCACGCTTGATGAGATCTCCAAGAGAAATACCATCGAAGCTTGAATCCGATAGATACTTGGGTACTCCTTTACCGAATTTTACAATATCAATCAGCATCTTCCAGAAACGTGGACTTAAGGCATTCTTCTTTTGAGTGAAGAGATCTGCAAATGAGCCCCCATTGTACTCAAAGTTTCTGTTCGCATCATAAACGCAAAAAGACATGCTCGTATCATGATAAGGAACTGCGAGTTTTTTAAAGAGCTTACACATGAGCGGATAGGTGTGCTCGTTAAAGACCATGAATCCAGTATCAATCGGAAGCTCTTTACCTTCTTCCTTCACATACACTGTATTCGTGTGGCCACCGATGTAGTCATTTTTTTCAAAAAGACTGATATCGTAATCATCCTTAAGAAAATAGGCAGCCGACATTCCGGCCATTCCTGTCCCTACAATGGCCAGTCTCTTCTTCATTTACGCTCCAAAAGATAGTGACCTACAAACCATTCATTGCCATTTTTATATTTGAAGAGCTCAGCGCATGACATGAAGAATACTCGCCACCATTCAAGCCATTTCTTGCCTTCCCCTTTACCGTAATGCTTTTCAAAGAGGGGCATCAATTCGCTTTCATGCTTATCAGTTTCAATGAGCCATGCCTCAGAAGTTTGGGCGTAGTGGTTGCCGTTTACTTTCCATTTGTTTTTTACAGAGAAGTGTTTATTAAAGTGTTCAAATAAGTCGAAACTTGGCATCAGGCCACCAGAGAAAAAATAGCGAGACATCCAATCAGACTCATCCTTTACTTCGAAGAGATAAGGAGTCGATTGATGAACAAAGATGTGAACAAAAAGCTTACCCTCATCGTTTAGCCACTGATGAACTCTTTCAAGAAGTTTTTCCCAATTGCGCATATGTTCAAACATCTCAACCGAAACAACGCGATCAAATTTCTTGCTGATATTGAACTCATTCATATCAGCCGTGATAATTTCAATATTATTGAGATTTCTCTCTTTGGCTTGATTGAGGATATACTCTCTTTGAGTATTCGAATTACTCACGGCCGTAATTTTTGAATGAGGATATTTCTTTGCCGTCCATAAAGTCAGTGAGCCCCAACCACAGCCCAGTTCCAGGATTTCGATTCCATCTTTGAGTTGAGCTCGCTCGCAAGTGAGATCCAACATTCTCTTCTCTGAAGTAGGGAAGTCGTCTCCTGGCTCCCAGAATCCACTTGAGTACTTCAATTGAGGGCCAAGAACTTTTAAATAAAATTCTGTCGGGACTTCATAGTGCTGCTCGTTTGCATCACTGGTGTTGACTGCAATGGGCCCAGACTTGAGTGTTTGAATAAATTTTTTTAAAGCTTCTTGATTTTCATTTGGAGCAATCTCATCAAGTCTTTGTTTCAGCAGCCTTCTAATGCCCCAACGAATGACAAAATCGGGAATTAACTGCTTTGCGAGCATCGATTCGACCACTTCAAACCTCCAATGAATATCACTGATGAGAAAGTTAACTTGGAAACATCTAAATATTTGTTATTATTGTATACGTCAAACAGCCCTGAAAGGTTACATGAGGTTCATGATGCTAGAAATTATTCCTATAGGACATATACACTCTGCGTTTCCTGAGAAATTTGGGGTGCCTAAGCAGCCTGGTCTTGCGCCGGGTCTCAAGGCCATCATTGAGTTACAGGGGGAATGGGCGCATGAGACTTGTTTAAAAGGAATTGAAGAGTGTTCTCACATTTGGGTGCTATTTCATTTTCATTTAAGTGAGCCCTTTAAAGGAGGGACTGTTCGCCCCCCAATTCTTGGGGGAGAGAAAAGAATGGGAGTCTTCTCAACGCGCTCACCCCATAGACCTAATCCAATTGGACTCTCGTTAGTAAAAATCGAAAAAATTTTAGTTAAGCCTGGAGCTGCACAGATTCATGTGAGTGGGCATGACTTTGTGAATGGAACTCCTGTTTTTGATATCAAGCCATATGTTGCAAGTTATGATGAACCACAAACACCAAGTCATCATTGGTCAGATGCGATTGTGCAAGAGCAACTAGAAGTCGTGTGGAGAGGGAACGCTGTCATCAGCCTAGAGAAATTATCACGTCTTGAAGAGAAGCCCATTATTGATCAGGTGCTAAGACTTGATCCTCGTCCGAGAAATTCTAAAAAGGACTCTCTGTTTGGATTAAGTTTCGCAGGCTTAAATATTAGTTTCAGAGGCGAGGATGACCTGATAATCATCGAAGATATAACCCTCAGTGAAACATCTCCAAAAATTAAATAAAGCCAGATGTAATTTAGTCGGTTAATGACAGGCAAATGTCACCCCTTAAGGGTTCTCTTTATTGTTGCTACAATGAGATTGGGGAAAAATGTATGTTTTTAATCAGTCTTATTTTTGTTGGTCTAGGCTTCACGCAAAGCTGCCTTCCACCACCTTCATCTTTGGATTTATGGGTAGAAAATTTCATGAAAGTTTCCAGCTGCGCTCCCTTAAAGGAAGCAGGGGACGCGAGAATTCAAGATGCAACGGCCAATAGTTCTCGATCAAATGACAATCGCTACACTTTAAGACGTCATCAAAATAATTTATATGAGATGTCCTTTAACTTGAATTTTATTCCTGACACAGGAGTGACATCCCCAAAAGATATGATGGCGAGGGTCCAATCTTGTTTGAAGGCGATACCTCCGATTCAAGGACCGCAAGGGCAGAAGCTTATTTTTTCAGCCTTTTCTCCAACTGAAGCCAGTGTTGAACTTAAAGGAATTGTGCCACCTAAGATCGATATTAAACTGACGAATCTCGATAGAGGTAATGCCAATAATTTTGGTGATGGCTTTACTTGTGGTCATTTTACACACGAGCTGATGCACCATGCAGGTCTTTGTGATGAGTACCATGAAAGTGGTTACGGAATTCCAGATGCAAATCGCAACGATGGTTGGTGCAGAAGGATTGGGCCAGGTGATTCATTGATGTCGTCAGGTATGGTCACTGCCTATGATCAGACTGTAGGGGATATATTTTCATGTGATTTAAGTACAGACCCCAATATGAAAAAGCTAGAAGGCAAAACAGAAAATGAAATTCGCGATATTTCCAGGCGTTCATTTCGAACGATTGGCAACTTCAGCATGGAGGATGTGGGGTATATCTCAGCAGTGAAAGTCGATAATGTGAAAGACGTTTATTGTAAAAGAGTCGCAGAAAAGTGGATTCCTTTTGTTCCTGGTACAGTTGGAATTACACTTAAAAGCAATACCAACGAGAGGTTAACATTCACTTCCCGAGAGAATTATGTTACATCCACAGACAAAAAAGTCACGACTTATGAAATTGAATATGATTGTGATTGCTCGAGCCGAGAGCAGTCTTGTTATGAGTATTTAAATCTTGCTCGTCCTCAAGTCCTACGAGCGAGTGATCCTTCAATCTTTGTGATGGATTGTCCTGGAAGCTCAAAACGAATTGCCCCTTCTAATTTTTCTCTGGAGCCTGGAAGAGTCAAAATGAATGGCACTGTTCTGGATATTCGTAATCAACCAGGAAAGCGATCTCTTCTCTATCCTGGTCAGTTTGAAAAATTGCTTGCGGGATCGTGCAGCGAAGTGAAAGCTCAAAATTATAACAAATGCTCGGTCTACTCTTATAGACACTCAACACCGAGTGCAGTCAAAAACGCGATTGGGCACAGCTGTGATTCAATCCCTGAAGAATGTAAATCTCCTCAGGGATGGCTTGGTGTTCTTCCTACTTTAACCAATCCTTAATGATCTCACCAAAGCGAACTTGAGCGGCCATGACTGAAGGTATAGAGATCATGGCATTCAAATCATTGCAATGAGCAGCATCGGCCATCATGAAGAGATCCAAACTTGGAGCATCCATCCCCGGAACGATAGAGAGTGTTGACCATGGATCATTAGAGCCATTGGTGAAAATAATACGAGTCGTTGAGGGATCAAATAACGGATTGTACCAAGTTTGATTCATTGATCCATCAGCTCTACGTGGCTCTCCATAAAGGCGCTCACAGGCCCTGTCATGGTAGGCGAGATCAATGCGACTTGAGCGAGAGCTGTCGGTGCCTTGGCCATTTGCCACTTGGAACCATCCAAACTCGCTACAGCTCTGCCACATCCACTGACGGAAATAGCTCTCAGGAGTAATGTCGATCGCTTCTGCCGATTGCATAGAACTATCTAAAGGAGTTGAGCCAAGTGAGCGTAAAGCATTAAGTCCGGCTTTAGCATACGAAGCAATCAAATCGGGAGAAGAGTTTAAATCACTACAAAACTTTGTATGTCTTCCGTACTGAACGGCAGCGGCTAACATATCGGCTACGACGTAAAGGAAATCATCATCATTTCTAATTTCTGAAGATTCAAAAAGTTCCTTCACTTCATCAGTTCCAGCACGAGTACTCATTTTGGCTTCAATGAGTTGAACTGCTTCTCGCACTTTATCACCACAGGTTGTCTTATTAATCACAGAAGCTATGTGCGCATCGTATTCATTGAATTCAGGCTTCATGAGCACAGGGCCTGAAGAAGCAAGGGAGCCAGTCACCAGTTCAGGATGCTTTAAGCGATAGAAAGCCGCAAGCGTTCCAGCGTAAGAGCCCCCGAATGAAATCCACTTTCCTTTAAGGTTTAATTTATCCATCGCAAATTTTTGAAATTCAGCGAGATCTTCAATCGCAGAATTCAAATTTAAATAAGATAAGCGCTCTGTGGTTAATTTTCTAAACGGTAAGCTCTCGCCATAAAAGCGATGCTCAAGTGCGACCAGGTGAGCGCCAACTTGCTTCGCCAATCTCTCGACTGAAGAGTACGATCCAGTTCCACCGCAATTCCATTCACCACAAATGATATAGAAAACAGGAGCTGTCTCGCCGTTTACTGCATATTTTGAATCGATGAAATAGCGCTGACCAAAAGTCGCAGACCCCGCGTCTTCATGGCTGAGTTTTTGATCAAAAAATCCATCGCGAGTGAGTCTTAATGTGCCATCAAAGCGATAGGCAGCTGCCTTCCCATGAGCCAAAGATTCCTTATGAAATTGGAGACCTTCATTGAGAGCCCAACTCGAAGAGAGTGTGATCATTGAGAGGGCAGAAAGTGCGACAAATTTTAAAAACATAAGGGACTCCCTAAAGAGGCTATTTATAACCGTAGGACCATATCTTTAGAGAGTGAAAGACACAAGGGACCCTGTAAAAGTGTTTAGATGGAAAGAGTAGTTGATTCAAAGACTTAACAAGCGTTAAAACAAAAAATACCCTACATGCGCACCGTTCCATCAAGATAGAATATAAGCAATCCAGGAAGGATCAATTATGGCGTCTCAATTTCTACTTTGGCGAAGAAAGTCGATATGGCTTTTGATCTTCGCAGCGATCTCCATCGTTCTCACTGGAAGAAGCTTAAGCCCTTGGGAATTTCACTCTACTTTAGCAGTGGTGTGGATCACATTTTCCCTCGTGGGTTTTGTCTATGGAATGGATTCACTGACTGATGAGAGGCATCCCATTGAAGCTCTTTTTTCAATAGACGGTGTAAAACTGATGCCCCTTTTGTTAACAGGTTTATCTCTCGCCTGGTGGAGAGGTCCGGTGACACTTGCTTGTTCAGGATTAATCTTACTTTTAGGACTGTCCTATTCTTACCCAATTGAAACCAAGACAGGAATTTTTCGTTTAAAATCCTTAACTGGAATTAAGAGCGCATGGATTGGAATCGGTTGGGCTTTACTTGTTTATCTAGGCTACGGCGCTCTCTATTCTGAAGTCACAAACTGGGTGGCGGGTTTTGTGGCCTTACAAGTGATGGCCGGTAGTGTGCTGAGAGATTTAGATGATGTGGAAGAAGATAGAAAAAGTGGAACGAAGACATTGCCCATCGTCTTTGGGGTGAGAACCACTTATGCGCTCTTACACGGGTTAAATCTTTTAAGCGGAGTCTTGATATTTTTGATGCCTTTTACTTGGGCCACAATTTGGAGTGGTGTTTTAATTTGGAGAGCGGCCAATCTTGAATGGCTAAGATGGGGTAACCCTGGCCACTATGCAACTCAATATATGAATCTTGCGACTTGCGGGATGATTTTTATTTTAAGGATGGTGAATTATGTCATGGCTTGATTCAATACCTTCAGAGCATTTTGCTTATGGAATGCTTTTCTTTGGATTAGTCTTTGGAATATTTTGGTATATCGATCATTTGACTCATTTATCCATTTGGAAAAAAGATATTACAGATGGCGAGCTTCGTACTCATCGTATGATTCTCTATGCTAGCCAAGGTTTAATGCTCTCGCTCCTCCTCATGGCTTGGTGGCCAGGACAAGCACTCTTTTTATTTGTTGGCTGTTGGGTCACAAGAACCTTGCATGAATTCATGGATGAGATCCATTGGCATCTTCCCCGTTGCAGTGAAAAAGAGACACTCATTCATTTGGTCATGTGGATTTGCATTCACGCGGGCACGGCCATTACTTTCTGTTGGGGCTTCTTTAGACAGTATGAAGGATTTGCTCTGCTGGCACTTCCACTCAAGATAGCCTTCGGCTTATTATTCGTTTGGTATAGCTGGATTGGTCATCATGAAGTCATGGATTATAAGGGTGCGAGAGTTTGATGTTCTTCACACTTTTTATCTCATTGTTTTTGAACTTGGGGCATGGCGCTTCAATTCAAGAACACCGTGAAAAGTGTGAGACATTAACGAATGCTGATGTTTTATCGGCCGAAGGCTGGAAGCTTGACTCAAGAAAGCCTATTTTACAATTCTATGTCAGACATCTCTGTGAGCTTCAAGAAGCCAATTTTGATCTAGGAAAATTTCCGAATTCCGAAATTGATGGAGAGTTGAATCTTATATATGCTTCATTTATCGATAAGCATCGAGTGGAGGCAGGGGTCTCGCTTATTGATATTTTAAAGATGGGTTTTACCAACGACATTTCACCCTATCTTTTAAAATTTAAAAAAGAGAACAAAACGAGAAAAGAAGTCATCGATAGCTACGTTTGGACCAAGCAAAATCCTCCTCTTCATGAAGCCTTTGATCATCAATGGAAAAATCTACAAATTGATCCCAATATTGAATGGCTCGAAATTGATAAAATGGAAGGCAAGGGAAGTGTCGCGAAGGTGCACGCACTGGATATTAAGAATGATTCCAGATGGCTTCTTAAGTGGGGAGATGAAATTCACAGTGACCCCGTCTCCTCAAGGCTCTTTGCGGCCCTTGGCTATTATGTTGATTACCCATTCTTTAAGAATGAAGGATCGGTAAAATTAATTTTGGGAAAACAAGGGAAGAGAAAAAGAAATGTTAAGCAGCTGGTTAATTTTATTTATAACAGCTACAAAGTAAATTTGAGTCCCTTTATCACTAAAGTCTCCAAGATATCTGAAAGCGACATTAAAGAAGAGCCCTTATTAAGAAATAAATTAAATGAAACTTACCTTGAGTTCACAGGTGTGGCGATTGAACCCAGACCTCTTATGCAAACACGCTTAGGTCCATTGATGCTTGATGATCGCTTCAATAATGAGCGAACAGAATTGCGAGGAGCACTGCTGGCTCACATCTGGATTGGGAATTGGGATACAAAAAGCGATAACACTCTTCTGGCCATCGAAACCTATAAAGCGGGAAATAAATTACGAGGTTCATTCAGTGATTTAGGTGTCTCTTTAGGCGCGAGGATTAATAAATTCCCTAGAGACTTAAAAGCAGGACTCGTCAATGAGCTAGATTGGGAAGTGGCAGAGAAAACGTCGGAGGGTGTGAAGTTTAATCATCGCATGAATCAGATCCCTGAGCTTTGGAGAGAAGCCAGCTGGAGTGATCTCTCTTGGATGGCAGAACAAATCGCAAGAATATCACCTGAGGATCTAAAAGAGATTTTATCCTATTCTGGATGGCCTATAGAGATTCAGAATCTTTATTTTGCCAAGCTTGCGAGCCGAAGAAAGAACATCCTATCTGTTTTTGAAGTGGCAGATCCCTATGAGTGGTTTATTGACAAAAATAGATCTGAAAATGATGTCATAAAAAATGGTGTTTTAATTAAAGAGCCCAATAAGCGTCTCTATCCTGAGGGATTATTTGATAATAAGGGAAGATTCAGGGGGTATGGATGGTAAAAATCCTCTGCCTTCTTATGATGGGTCTTTTAATCTCTGCTAATCGAATTGAAGAGCAGAGAAAATATGTCATTGGAGATAATCTTAAATTATCAGATAAGCAATTCTCTTTTGGAGAGTTTATTTTTTATCCTCACGACACCTATCTCGCTGAAGACGTCTATTTTGATTCGAGTGACAGCATCCTCGTTAAGTCTGGTCTTGGTTTGAGGATTCGTCGTGTGCGAAAGGGGAGTCTCCCCCCTCAGTATTCCATTCAACTAAAAAGTGAGATGGATGCACCTGGAACTGCTCGCGTCGAGGAAGAAGATAAAGATCTCACAATCCAATTCATTGACGGAGTATCCATCATCTCAATTGTTGAAGAGATGATCCTTAAACGTCAAATATCTAAAGATCAGGAAGAGAAGCTTTCAAAGTGGATAGAGAGAAAGGCGACCTCAAGCTTGGCTCCGTTCCAGGAGTTAAGAAGAAGAAATGTTTCATGTGTCGGGCTTAGGCCAGTGGTTGTTGGCTATTCTAAGAGGCAACGCTTTCATGTGATTTATGATAAATCTATCGAAGTCTCTTCCCTTCTTTTATTAAAAGAATCGCAAAAGAGTTTACTACTCACGCCCGCCATTATTCGAGATCACAAAGACTGGGTATGGTTGATGGAAGCCTCTTGGGATGAATCTGTTTTTATAGATCCACACGGAGATAAAAGAGAATTTTTGATTAAAGAATTAGAAGTGGAGAATAAGTATCGCCCCAGAGAGAGAGGGACAAAGCTATTAGATAAATTAGAGCAAATTATGATTAACGATTATAAGATGAAGCCTGGAAAGGAATCAAAGTTTCTAAGGGCGCGCCTTTATTTTAGGGAGAATACATGATGAGTGAATGGAAGTTGTATCTCATTCATATGCGTCCAAAAACTTTTTTACCTAGCTTTGTCTTTGTGCTTTCGGGCTATGCCCTTAATCCTTCGAAAGAGAACTGGTGGTATGAAATTCCTCTGCTATTTATTCTTTATAGTGTTCTTCTGTTTGGAGGCACTTGTGCTCTAAACACTCACGTCGATAGAGATGTGGGACCCTTGAATTTTTTAGACAATCCTCCGCCTCGTCCTAAATGGCTAGGTCACTTTGGTATTTTATGTATGGTCTTGGCTTGCCATATCTCCTACTTTTTTGGACCTTATGTTTTTTGGTCATCGATTACGGCCCTGATTACCTCCTATGCCTATTCGGGAAGAGTTCCTGGAATCAAATGGAGAGGGAAAGAAGTGGGAGGAGTCGATCTCGTTATCGATGCTTCTGGCTGTGGGGTGATAGCAATTATTATGGGAGCTTCAATCGCGGGAGTAGAGCCGACTTCGCGCACATGGATGATTGGCTGGCTTTTCACTCTCACAGCTGCTGGCAGTTACGCCGCCACTCAAATATTTCAATTAAAACCAACAGACACCTATGAGACGGCAAGAAACTTTTCAAGTTTGCTGGGAGCTCAGCTCGCATTAAGAGTAGGCGCCGTGATGCTCATCTCGGGTCTTCTTGGAGTAGGGTGGCTGCTGTATCCTGATTTGATGAACCATGGTGTAAGTTCATATTCTCAAATTCTTTACGCTCTCTTTTTTGTCATTTTTAGCTGGGGAGTGGTCCAATGCTTAAGATGGTCAAAATCTCCCTTTGAAAATGCGACACCACAATTTAAATCTGTGATTTTTACATTATTAGGCGCTAGACTTTTTTGGATAGCCGCCGAATGGTTACGATAAAAAGGAAGAACTATGAATTCGACAAATACCTTTGAAGATTTTTTGGCCAATCAGGCCCCTCAGATTGATCTCGTTCAATTTGTGATGAATTTAGGGGTGGCCGGTTTGCTGGCGGGTTTGATGGCTTACGCTTATGCGAAATGGGGAAGAGGGCAATCCCATCGATCAATCTTCGCTGGAAATTTTTATTTGATCACAATGACAACACTCCTGGTGATTAGTGTGGTTAAATCTTCTCTCGCTCTCTCCCTGGGTCTTGTGGGTGCCCTCTCAGTCATTCGCTTTAGAACGGCCATCAAGGACCCTGAAGAGCTCTCATTTCTCTTTCTCTCAATCGCCATAGGTTTGGGGTTAGGGGCCGATCAGAGACCCGTGACCATCGCTGGGGTGATTGCTATTTTGATTGTTTATGTCATCTTGAAATTTAAAAAAGGTGGAGTCGACAAACCTGGCTCTCTGTATTTTCACATGAGCAAAATAAAAGATGTGAGTCTGCAAGAAATTGAAAAGCTTCTTCTTTTAAATGCCAAAAGAGTAAAGCTCAAGCGTTCAAGTGAAGAAGAAGCCGTTTTTCTAGTCGAATTAAAAACAATAAGTGAAATTGATAGCGTCAGAAAATTATTGAAAGAAAAACTTCCCTCTTCTCAAATATTAATTACTGAGTATCAAGACTTAGCTTAATGAAGTTTTTAATCGCCTTTATTTTTTGTGGCTTAATTGTGGGTGCAGGAGCTTACTTTCAAGAGCATCAGGCGCCTCATCAAGAATTTAGCCTTTCGATAGATTTTAAATCAGTAAGACGATTGGTTTATGATCAGGCAAAAATCCATGAAAATAGGGATTGGGAGGGGGAAACAATCCTGGGATTGCTCTCTTTTGGTCAATTTAAACAAAATGTTGAGTTAAGTGTCATTCCGAGTTTAAGTCAAAAACCATTTGCTGCGTTTGAAATACAAGTTGGCGAAGAAGTCGATGTAGAATTTCATGACCTCGTCCTTGTAAGAAATGACTTACCAGAGTTTCAAGAGATTTCAAAATCTGCGAACCTTGCCATTCTTAAGCAGGGAGAACTGTATTTAAATGGAAAATCGATCGGGGCTTACTCCCTGATTGCGAATCCATTTTTACAGGGATTATCTCAAGGCATCTCTCCTTTAGTTAAAAACGGTGAGATGTCAAAACGCTCAAAAAAGATTTCTTCACTTGTGAATATCTTTGAACAAAAAAAGAATCTCTTAGAAAAAGTAGAAAATGTTTGGTTTGGCTGGGATACAAAAAACAATCAATGGATTAAGTTTTGTCTCTGGCCTGAGGGATGGCCAATATGAGCGAGTGGCGATTCGAGAAAAAAATCCCGCTGAAATTTGAAGACCTCTTAGCTCTTGAGTCGATTGTCCAGACTCATCCAGCTGGACTTGTGACGGCTTATCCAAAAAGAATCGTCAAAAATTTATATTTCGATACGCCTGACTTGTTATCTTATTTTTCTCATGTGAACGGCTTTCAAAAAAGAAATAAGTGGCGATTGCGCGCTTATGATGATTCCTCTTGGAGAACATTAGAAGAAAAAAGAAAGGATGGGGATTTAGGACATAAGTTTTATCATGATCCAACAAACGCTATTTCTGCCGCTGAGACTCATTCCTCGATTTTATGTTACGAAAAATTACTTTATCCAGTACTCATGAACAGATATGAGAGGCAATATTATGTCTCTTCTTGTCACTCTATTCGCCTCACGATTGATTCTCAGATTGAATTTAAATCTCCAACTTGTGGTCATTGGTTAAGGGATCCAGAATTTGTGGCTGTGGCCGAAATTAAATACGATTTAGATAAAGCCCGTGAGGGGCAAGGCTTCCTGGAGAAATTTCCATGGCCTGTTAATCGCTACTCTAAGTACATAAGAGGTCTAAAATTGATTGATGGAATTTAATTGGACTCTCATTTCACGCAAGACAAATAGCAACTAAATCACTAAAGTTAGGATATGAAAAAAATCACAATTATTGCTGGTAGTAATGGTAAAAATCTTGTTCTGGCTAAGCAGTTCGAGGAGCACTTAAAATCTCTCGGTCATCAAGCGACCTTGATTGATTTAGTAGCGGCTGACTTGCCTCTCTTTTCACCCGCACAGTACGGAAAGCTAGAAGGGGCAAAGGTGATTGAACCGTTTAAAGAAGCCCTGAATGCTGAAAAATACGTATTTGTTTCACCTGAATATAATGGGGCTAACACGCCTGTTCTCAGTAATTTCATCGCCTGGTGCTCAACTTCCTCAAAGGATTGGCGCATTCACTTCAATGGAAAGCGCGCCGCGATCGCCACACACTCTGGCGGAGATGGCCTTCAAGCTTTAGTGATGATGAGATTGCAGCTCTCTTATATGGGGATGACTGTTGTCGGACGACAAATTAATATCAGCAATCATAAGCCACTTGATCCAAATACTTTAGCTGATGTTTGCCAGCAGCTTTTGGCTTAGATCTTTTTTCTAAAAATAAATAGTGCAATAAAGAGTGATGCGCCCAAAAGGGCAAAGAGGCGAAAGGCATAATCATGGCCTATCGTTTCCCATAGAATTCCCATCACAACGTTACCTAAAAGGATGGCCAGACCTGAAAGGGCCGCAAATCCCCCAAGAGCGGAAGCCAGATCAGCCTTATCAACCAGCTGACTGAGCCATGCTTTGGTATTGCCTTCGACGCAAGCACTTGTGAAACCCAAAAAAATAAAAAGATAACGTAAGAAATCTTGGTCTTTGGCAATGGAGAAGCCTGCAAAGGTAAAGGTTAAGCATGCAATTCCTAAACTGACGATTGGTCTTGATCCCCAGTCATCTGCTAGCTTTCCCATAATAATAGCAAGTCCAGCATATACTACATTATACAGCATGTAGGTGGTCACGATTTCTGATTCAGCAATGCCATGGCTTTTAAGCATGAGAATGAAAAACATATGAGATGAAGAGAGAAAGGCAAAAAATAAGAGAAGTATACTGGCCCGTTTAAAACTTGCCGATGATCTCTTCCAATAGAGAATTTTATCAACCAGGCTGATCGAGGGATTTTGTGAGGGAACTTTTGGTGTCTCTTTTAAGAAAGCAGCTATCACCATCGTGATGGCACCTGGAATAAAAGCGATAAAGAACAGTGATCTATAATCCCCTGGGTGGCGCGTGAGCCAGAAGGTCGCCACCAGAGGTCCAGCTACGGCACCCAGCGTGTCTAAAGTGCGATGAAAGCCGAAGGCAATGCCTCTATTTTCAGAAGGAACACTCTCAGCAAGCATGGCATCGCGAGCTCCTGTTCGAAGTCCCTTACCGAAGCGATCTCCGAGTCTTTGAAGAAATATCCAGAGAGGATGAGACGAGAGACCGATGAGGGGACGGGTGAGGTTAGAGATTGCATAGCCTGTACGAATAAAAGGCAGTCTCTTCCCTAAGCGATCTGACATTGAGCCAAAGAAGCCCTTAGAGAGGCTCACAACAACTTCTGCAATGCCTTCGAGTAGTCCAATCGATTGGGCACTAAAGCCTACCGATATCAAATAGAAGGGGAGAATCGGATAGAGCATCTCACTTGAGACATCAGTAAAAAAACTGATACCTCCAAGCATGAGTAAACGAGGCTGAAAAATTATTTTGGTTAATGAAGACATCTACAGACTAATTCTCATTATCGCTCATAGATTCCAATTCTTTTTTTTCTTCATTAAGACGCATCTCTTTAATCATGACTTTGGTGGGATTCTCAAAATTCTTAGCGTCATTGACTTCCATTTGGCGGTATTCAATTTGCTTCTCTAAATCTCTCTCTCGAGAGCTCTTTTCCTCACAGTCTTGAGAGGGGCTGGAGCAGTCCTGAGCTATGGCCATAGAGGAGAGAAGTATAAAAATAAGCATGTCCTATTATACCATGACTCTGTGCTGTAAATAATTTCAATTGGTTATATTGCCATGAATTAGTTTTTAAATGCCTCTTAATTATTAAAGTGCTCATTAATTATATTGATAAATATCAAGCTCAAAAGGCCTCATTTACAGCACACACCATAAGATTGGCCTCATATGGCAGCTCATTTGTTGATATTTATCCGGGTTGAGTAAAAATCGATTCTAGATTTTTAACCGAACAAGGATTGTTCATGAATAATTGCCAAAAATGTAGCTGCCAAGACTGCCCCACTTTTTCTCATTCCGTGTTTAAAGGACTCAATGAGAATGTTTTGAACCAACTCAAAGAGATCAAGACGGTGCGAACTTTTAAAAAAGGGCACTCGATTATTACTCAGGGATTTCCTTCACCTGGGTTCTTTTGTTCAATGAGCGGAAAATTAAAATATACATTAGTTGGAAATCTTGGAAATGAGACAGTCATTGGTCTTAGTCGCCCAGGAGAATTCATTGCTTCTCTTACTGAGGATTCGCCCTTTACTGTCGTGGCGATTGAAAACGCGACCACTTGCTTCTTTCCTCGAGAAGCAATGAGAGAGTTAATGAGCAAAGAGCCAGAACTTGCGTTCAGAATGTTTAACTACTCTTTAGAGCAAGCCCAACAAACCCAGGTCCGACTTTCAAGCTTAATCGGAAAAAATGTCCGAGAGCGCGTAAGAATGTTGCTTCATGAATTAACTGAATACCACGGTGTAAAGCGAGGGGGAGTGATCGAAATCACCACTCAGCTTTCAAGAGATGAGCTCTCTTCAATGGTAGGAGTGGCAACTGAAACCTTGATTCGAATGCTTTCTGAATTTAAGGATGAAGGAATTCTTGAGCAATCAGGGCGAAAAATGCTTATCGCAAAACCAGAAAAGCTAAGCCCTAGAGTCGCAATGACAGCTTGATAAAAATCAATTTAGGGATGATAAAGAATCATTTTTAGGAAGCATTTCAGTCATATCAAACAAATTAAGATAATCGCATTCTATCCTTGGAGAAAAGATCTCCAAGGATAAATCACTAACCAAACTCAAGGAATGAGACATGTCACTAGAAACAGTACAAGAAGTAAAATCTCCAATTTACGATGCCACTTTCAGATACCAAGCGATGATGGAAGCTCTTCCTTTGAATGCGATGGCGATTGATCGCGATTTAACATTGATTTATTTAAATAATAAATCAAGAGAGACTCTTAAAACTCTTGAGCATCTTCTCCCAGTGCGTGTTGAGCAAATGATCGGAAAGAAGATTGATATCTTCCACAAAAATCCAGCTCACCAAAGACAACTTTTGGCCGATCCAACAAATCTTCCATATAGAACGACTATTAAACTAGCGACAGAAAATCTCGATCTTCATGTCACTGCTATCTATGATGGTGGAGTTTATGTGGGCGCTATGGCGACTTGGTCAGTGATTACTACGAACGTAAAAATTGGTGCTGATATTAATGCAGTCTCTACGACTCTTGGACAATCAACTAAACAGCTCTTTGAGATTTCTTCTTCCATGGCCGCTAGCTCAGAGGAAACTTCTCGCCAAGCTCAAGCTGTAGCCAGTGCTTCGGAGCAAGCCTCACGTTCAGTTGAAAGTGTGGCCGCAGCAGCGGAAGAGATGACGAAATCCATTAAAGAGATCACTTTGAGAATTAATGAAGGCTCAAAGATGGCCCAAGATGCCTCATCTCAGGCTTTGATGACAAATAACAACATCGCATCACTTGTTAAAGCGTCTGAAGAGATTGGTCATGTTGTAAAGGTTATTGCCTCAATTGCTCAGCAAACCAATCTTCTTGCTCTGAACGCCACAATTGAAGCCGCAAGAGCGGGTGATGCCGGTA
This sequence comes from Bacteriovoracaceae bacterium, assembly GCA_019752535.1. Taxonomy (GTDB): domain Bacteria; phylum Bdellovibrionota; class Bacteriovoracia; order Bacteriovoracales; family Bacteriovoracaceae; genus UBA6144. The sequence goes on along the minus strand of JAIEMA010000019.1, from coordinate 108,743 downwards.
AAGGTTTTGCTGTGGTTGCAAGTGAAGTTAAAGAACTTGCAAGACAGACTGCTAAAGCGACTGAGGAGATTAATAAAAAATTAATTCTGTTCAAACTGAAACCAATGCAGCGGTCAATGCGGTTCAAGGAATCACTGACTTGATTGAAAACCTCAAAGAAGTAAACGTGAGTGTCGCTTCTGCGGCTGAAGAGCAAAATGCAGCCACGTTTGAAATTTCACGTGCCGCTCAAGAAGCAGCAAAAGGCTCTCAAGAAGTGAATCAAAGTATTGGTCACGTCTCACAAGCTGCAGCAGAAGGTGCTAAAAATGCTCACTCACTTAAAGGTGTAGCAGACAGCATTAAAGCAGTTAATGATAAGACAAACGAGATTAACAAATTCCTTGAGACTCTAGGTTGGGTTGAGTCTGCTCAGAAGAAAATGTCTCATTAATGAACAAAAAGATACTCGTTGTAGATGACTCATTAGTTTATCGCAATTTCTGGAAACGTCTTTCAAAAGACGTTCCAGGAATTGTTCTCATTGGACTTGCGAGTGATGGCGAGGAAGGTCTTAAGATATTAAAAGAATCAGGAGCGGATATAGTTCTCTTGGACTTAGAGATGCCAAAGATGAATGGGCACCAAGCTATTCCACAGTATTTAGCCGTAAACCCTAAACTTTCAATTATTGTTCTGACCTCTCCCTCCTTAGCCGAAAAATCTGTCAGTGTATTAAGCGCGGGAGCGGCAGATTTTTGCCTAAAGCCAAAAGGCGATGATGGGCATAGAGGGATGATGACTTTTCAAGATACTGTTCTTGAGAAGATTACGGGCTTACCAAATAAGAGAACTGAAAAGCTCTCAATGGCGGATCAGCCTCAAAAAGTTGAAACAAAGAAGTTTGAAATGAAAGCTCTTGCCATAGGAAGTAGTACTGGAGGGCCAAAGGCTTTAATTGATTTCTTTACCAAACTTCCTGTGCAAAATGATATGCCAATCTTTGTGACTCAACACATGCCACCTGGCTTTACCAAACAATTGGCAGATACTTTGAAGAGATCTACATCTCATAATGTCAGCGAAGCAGTTGAAGGTGAGGTCGTTGAAAATGGCAGAGTTTATGTCGCTGCTGGTGACTATCATCTTGTTTTGAAAAAATCAGGTAAAGATCTTGTGATTCATCTCTCCCAGACAGAGCCAGAAAATTTTTGTCGCCCATCTGTAGATACGATGCTTAAAAGTTTAAAAGAGCATTATTCCAGCCAACTGCTGGCCATTATCCTCACTGGAATGGGTGAAGATGGTTATCGAGGCTGCTCTATTTTAAAGAGTACTGGAGGCCATGTGTGGGCTCAAGATGAAGCCAGTTCTGTGGTTTGGGGCATGCCGGGGAAAGTTGTCAAAGAAGGCTTAGCAGATCAAATTGGACCTGTCGTGAATCTGGCCGAGTCAGTCGCCAAAATGAGGAGAATCTCATGAGAGCGCATCAACTTATTCGTCAAATTATTAAGCAGCGAACAGGTATTGGTATTGAAGAAGATCGAGATAGTTTTATTGATATTCGCCTCATGGAGACTCTACAAACATTAGGACTTAAGAATGTGGAAGAGTGGGGAAATTATTATCAAAAGAACTGGGATAAAAGATCTCTTGAGCAAGGTTTGATAAACGCTCTTACGACAAATGAAACTCTCTTCTTCAGAGATTCAAGGCCTTTTGATTTTTTAGCTCAATTCGCCTTCAAGGAATGGATTAAAGAGGACCCCAACAAAACAAGAAGAATTTGGTGCGCTGCCTGTTCAACGGGGCAAGAACCTTATTCTGTATCGATCGTTGCGGAAAAATTTAAACAACTGAATCCTTTATTTAAACTAGAAATAGTGGCTACAGATATATCTTCAAACGTTTTAGATAAGGCCAAGATTGGAGCTTATAGTGAATTTGAAATTAAAAGAGGTCTCTCCCCTCAAGATTTGAATCAGTATTTTTCAAAAACTAATCAAGGCTGGGAGATTATCCCTAAGGTTAAGCAAGCAATACAGTTCAGATCTCATAATTTGCTTGAAAGCTATCTTGAGCTTGGTCAATTTGATGCTATTTTTTGTCGAAATGTACTGCTTTATTTTGATACGCCAACCAAAAAAGATATTTTAGAAAAGATGGCTAAGAGCTTAGTCGCAAATGGTTATATATTCATGGGAGGTTCTGAATCCCCCATGAATTTTGTCAGTTGTTTCAAAAGATCTGTCGATGGAACTGGTGAAGCCTTCGTAAAAATTTAACCGGTAGTGAGCATTCCACAAGCAATACCTACCAGTGTTTCTCTTAAAAGTGCCTCATCTGATCTCTTCATGGCCGAAATTTGTAAGAGATTAAGAATATGAATCTGTGGCGCTCTCAAGCGGATGCTTTCTTCAAGCCATGGACGATACCAAATCAGCTGCTTTTCACCAGTTACGTCAAAAACAAATTGCATTGCTCTCTTGTACTCAGCTTCAGCCTCTTTAAAGAAATCCTCACTCACGCTTTTTTGGTTATAGAGTTTCCAAATATCTAATTCTACTTTCGCTAGAGTAAAACCGAGAGATTTTACGAATGAAGTAAAGAATGGGTTATCTCTAAATTGCTCTCGTATGTCATCTTTCTGCTGAGACGACATGCTCTTCCAAGCAGTCCCTACACCCCACCATGTAGGGAGTAGTGATCTTGTCTGAGTCCAGCAAAGAATCCATGGAATGGCCCGTAGCGAGGAGATAGAGAGCTCACTGCTCACTCTTTTTGCGGGACGAGAACCAATTTTAAGGAGGTTGAGATAACGATAAGGTGTGGTATCTAGCAAGTTGCTAAAAAACTTTGGTTCATCAATGATTGATTTATACTTTTTTTCAATGATCTTAGCGAATTCATCAAGCGCACTTGATTGAATTAGTTTTACTTTTTGGGCCCTTCTCTTCGTCGCTTCGTTGGTGAAATGAACACATTGAGAGTTCAAAATCTCTTTGGTTGAGAAAGTTCTTTGAATCATTTCTCCTTGTATGGTGATTTTTGGTTTTTCAATCGCGGAATTCGGCCACCAAGAGATCTGCTCTTTAATACTTCCGCCGCCCCTGGCGACGCTGCCACCTGAGCCATGGAAGAATATGGGTTTCACTCCACTTGATTTGAGTGTTGATTCAATTTCAAACATGGATTTTTGGATCAGTTTTCGACTGGGAAAGACACCAATCTCTTTGGCTGAGTCAGAATAGCCAAGCATTACTTCTAAATAGCCAAACCAATGTCTTCGCACTTGCTCAAGGTATCCCTTGTTTTTAATCCATTCTTTAACAATTTTTGGCCCATTGATGAGAGCATCCTTACTTTCAAACAATGGAATGATGGGCAGGTTCTTGGTCTTTCCTGCGATAAGGGCCAGCTCACAAGCATTGTTCATGTCTTGGGCCGTTTCACAGTGAGAGATCACAAAACCTCTCACGTAACTTGTGATCTCTAGGGCTCCCGCAAGTTTAGAGAGGTCTTCTACCATATGCCATATGGCCGTGTTTTTTAATTTTAGAGCCTTTTCAATTTCACCCGCGTCTTCTCGAAATTCAATTGGAACGACAAGTCCTGGAAATACATCAATCAATTGATTTATAAGCAGCATTTGATGATGCATTTTAATAATCATAGGAGAAGAGTGTTGAAACTTCTTCACTTTGATAATCCATTTCTTCACTCGGTTGCCGTCACCGGAAGTGATTTGATTTATACTCGAGAGATCTTTGAGTAAATCCTTAAGAGGTTCAATTTTAATCTTCTTAGTCGTGACATTGGAATTGAGAGATTCGATGTCTGTGATAATGTGATGAACTTTGGCACTGACGACTTTAAGAATATGACCCCTTGAAAGTGTGAGGCACTTCTTCATGACTTCGGCATTTACCCCGGGATGTCCATCCTTGTCACCTCCAACCCAGGTGCGAATCTTTAAATCATAACTAGGCTTCTCACTTATAAAGAAATCGAGGACTTTCTCAGAGAAGATATGTGAAAAGAGATATTCAGCCTCATCCAAGACTGTTGGTGATTGCTTTTTTGCAAGCGGCGTCGCCCAGAGAAGACGAATTAAACTTTTGAGTTCCTGTTCTCTAAAGACAAAATTATTACTGACTCCATCGATGAGAAGTTCATTAATTCGTTGCAGAAGCTCAACAACGACTGGAGATCTGGCTTCGGTGGGGTGAGCCGTGAGTACGAATTTAAGATCAGTTCTATTTTTAAGTCCTTGAACCACTGGAGTTTTTCTCAGCCGCCAAGTTCGATAGGTGGTCTCACAAGAATTAATCAGCTCAAGCTGTAAAGCAAAGGCATGGGCCGTTTTAAGTTGGTCTAGGGGCGATTGCTTAGAGGTAAATGTCTTGAGTCTTGATATTTTCTCAATATCAATTTTCGCCCTCATTTTTTTTAGTGTTTGTCGGTATCTTTCAATTTGATTAAAAAAATCTTGGCCTTCATTCTCTTTAATGACTTCCCCTAAAAGAAGAGTCGTTTTTCTTACTAAACGATGAAGTTCACGGGGAAGAAATTCAGAGATGAATTTTTTATTATTTAGAAATGAGTCCACGCTGTCTTGTTGTTTTTTGACTTCAGCAGGAGTAGCCGTTTTAGGATTTAGCCATTCGATAACTGCCGCATACCCCAGACTTTCAGGATCATTATAGAGATAATTCTTAGCGACATCGATCACGACGAAGCCTTGATTCAGTTGAAAACTTAAAGTGGGATCGTAAATTTTCTTTTGGGCAACCTGAACTGTGTACTCATATGGAGTGAGCTTATCTTTATATTTGCTATAGCCTCTGAGTCTCGCTCCTGCGCGGATACGCTTGAGCTCATATTTTTCAACGAGGTCTTGTCGCCCTTTATAGAGCATCTTGCCAATACCACGTCCTCTCATCTCAGGATCAACCATCACCTCTGCACCGTAGAGTGTTTTACCTTTCTTGGGGTTATGGTTTTGGAAAAAACCGTTTGAAGTGAAATCTGACCAATTATCCTGAGGGGAGTAGTCATCCCAAAGAATAATAAGGCTGAAGGCAAGGCCCACCACTTTGCCTGTTTCAGTATCAATGGCAACCAGTTGCCCTCCTGGAAAATAGGAGCGGTGGGATTCCAGTTGAGCTATCGACCAAGGCTTTGTGAATGGGTAGACACGTTTGCAGAGATCTTGAATCCCCTCAAAATGCTCGGGTCTTGGATGGATGACTTCGATATTAGATTTTGAGTTTAACATGATCGGCAACCTTTAAAAGTTCGCCAGTCGTTTGACTATCTCGTAGAGGTAGAACCGTTCCGCTTTCACGCGAGTCTTCAATGAGACTAATATTAATATCTCCAATAATCATACTTTCTTGATTCACGGCACCTTCTGCAAGAAGGCCATCGCGAGAAAAAGAATAATCACTTGGGGTATAAATAGCTGCTTGACCATAGTTCAGTGACACAGCTGGTACCGTTGGGAGAGAGCCTACTAAAGGCGAGTGGATAACATACATTTGATTTTCAATAGCACGTGCCTGAGCACAGTAGCGAACTCGCAGATAACCTTGGCGGTCATCTGTACAACTTGGCACGACTAAAAAGTGAGCACCTAGGCGAGCGGCAGCGCGGGCAATTTCTGGAAATTCGACATCGTAACAAATGGTCACGGCAAATTTTCCGAAATCAGTTTCAAAAATTTTCAAACGATCGCCGGGACTGACAAACCATTCATCTTTTTCAAAACGAGTCATGTGGAGTTTATCTTGATAATCATAGCTTCCATCAGAGCCGTAGACATAACAGCGATTGAAGACTTTAGTTTTATCTTTGCTGAAAACGGGAATTGAGCCGCCGACAATAAGAATATTAAACTTTTTGGCCAATGAAGACATGAATTCAACGATTCTCTCTTCTTGAGATGCTAAATCCTTAATCTGTTCTGCAATTGGTCTTTTGATTTGTCCAAGCGTGAGCAATTGAACAGCGTAGTATTCTGGGAAAACTAAAACTTTAACCTTGTAGTCTTTTGCCGTTTCTACAAACGACTCCACTTGAAGACCAAAGTCCTCAAATGATTTAACGGGACGGATAAAGTACTGAAGGGATGCAACTCGAATTCTATTCATAATGAACTATAACTATGATCCAATAGAATTGCAACGCGTAGAGCACAATAAGAGAGAAACACTATGGAACAGTCGATGGATTCAGTTTTAGATCAATTCAAAAATTTTATTTTTATTTTGAAAGAACCCATTTTTCAAATCAATGGAACAAAAATATCTATCTTTAGTTTTGTCATTTCAATTTCTCTTTTTTTAATCACAGTAAAAGTTGCTCGCTATATTGCAAAGGCGACCAATGCTGCTCTTGAAAAAAAAGAAGTCGATTCTGGTTTAAGAAACTCAATTGAGAAATTCGTTCGCTATATCATTATCACACTGGGCATGCTGTTCTCGCTTGATAATCTTGGAATTTCTATTAATTCACTAGCCGCTTTAAGTGCCGTCTTGATGGTAGGAATTGGTTTTGGCCTTCAAAATATTACGCAGAACTTTATCTCAGGAATTATTCTTCTTATTGAGAGGCCAGTTAAAGTGGGTGACATTATCCAAGTTGGAGAAACTTCAGGAAGAATTGTCGATATTCATGTGCGCTCCACTATGATTCAGACGAGAGATGACGTCACGATCATGGTGCCAAACTCAAAGCTTCTGTCAGAAGATGTGATTAATGATAGCTATACTGGTGAGAGGATTCGCCAGCATGTAAAAGTGGGTGTGGCATACAGTTCAGATGTAAATAAAGTTATGTCTCTTCTTGTGCAAGCCGCTTCTATGCATCCTACCGTTTTGCAAGATCCACCTCCGATCGCCATTTTTGAAAACTTTGGAGAATCAAGTTTAGATTTCGATCTCCGGTTTTGGTCCAGTGACATTTGGTACATGGATCGTGTGGCCAGTGACATTCGCGTTGAAATCATGAGTCTCTTCAGAGCCCAAAATATCGAGATACCATTCCCGCAACGTGATCTTCATATCAAAAGTGAAGGAAAGGGGCCCCAATGATTGGGGCCCAAGAATCTATCCAATAAGCTTGAGAGCATTCTGTCCGGTAGCATTGGCTTGAGCCAATACAGAAGTTCCGGCAGCGCTTAAAATCGAGTTTTTAGCTTGCATCGCTGTCGCTTCCGCGTAATCCACATCACGAATTCGAGAGTTGGCTTGAGAGATATTTTCAACACTCACTTGTAAGTTGTTACTGGTTGATGTGAGTCGGTTTTGAGTGGCGCCAAGATAAGCTCTATAACCTGAAACCTTCTCAATCGCACTATCAACAGCGGCCAGTGAGGTTTGAGAGCCTTCTTTGGTTGTGACTGAGAGGCCATCTACACCAAGGGAATCAATTCTCGCGTTAACTGTGTTGGAGTCATAACCAATTCTGTCTTGAAATTCATCGTTATTGACACCAATCTGGAAATCATATTTTTTACCATTCCCATCAAGCAGTTTATGTCCGTTAAACTCTGTGACTTGTGAGATACGATCAAGCTCTTCCTTGAGGTTTTGATACTCCATATCGGTCATTTTGCGTTCACTGTCTCCAACAGTGTCCGAGGCCGTTTGAATGGCCAACTCTCGCATCCGTGTGAGAATAGAGGAGACCTCATTCAAGCCACCTTCAGCTGTTTGTATCATTGAGATACCATCGTTGGCGTTTCGGTCAGCTTGCTTTAATGAGCGCACATTGGCTTTGAATTTTTCTGAGATCGCGAGTCCCGCCGCATCGTCTGAGGCTTTATTAATTCTGGATCCTGAAGAGAGTTTAGCAAGATTGCTTTCGCTTTCTCGATTGTTCACTCCTAGGCTGCGTTGAGCTGCGATAGAAGCCACGTTAGTATTAATTCTGAAACCCATCAAAATCCTCCTTGGTTTATCATCACCCCACCTTAATATCCTTGGTGGACTTCTTCTCAACCCTGAGAAAACGACGAGCTTCCATACTCTGTGTTGCACTCCCTATTTGAGAGTGAGTATCTTTTCGTAGAATTGAAAAAGGAATTAATGACTCCGGGGATAATTATTCCTTGAGTCTTTTTTTAGAATAAAATGGAGTGAGAAAAATCATGTAAAGGGAGTATTTAATAACTTAGCGAGACAAAGAATTTTGTTGAGCCCCTCCAATCAAAGAGGGGCTTGATGCTATTTGTTTACATTACATTTAATAATTGAGGCGTAGACGCCCTCAGTGGTTTGGTTCCCGAGAGAAAGGGAAGATGTATAAGTTTCTCCCAAGAGGAATTTCATCTCAGAGCTGGCTTGATCGTTACTCACTTCACCATTGTGGCTCTTCATCATTCTTATCGAAAGGCTTTGAGACTCTTCAGTTAAGTGAGCTTCAATATACAGTCCCTTTTTATTGAATCCGACCCAGGCCTGACAAAAGGCTAATGAAGGTTCATCCCAATTCACTAATTCGTAGTGAGCTTGAGTTGATATCTTAGTTGTAGTGATATTTTGATCATTATCCTTGGCGTAATAAGTCACTTCACATTTTAGTGTTGTGCTTTGTTCACACTCGCTCACGTAAGAGTAACCATTAAGGCTTAGTAGGCTAAGAGAGAAAACCAACAAAAATTTCATAAGAGCTCCTTGTGGCAAACAAGTAGCATCGATCGATTGGGTGGGAAATGGGAGGGGAGACAAATAACAGAGTCTTAACACACAAAGGATTTAACGGTTTCACAAAAATTGGATTGAATATACTTTAATGCGGGTGGAGTTCGAGTTATAGTTTATAAGTCATGAAGAATATTAAAATTTTAACCGGTTTGCGCTTTTATGCTGCGATCCATGTGATCCTATTTCACAATCTTTATCTTTTTGGCTCCTTCACTCTTTACTCCCCAATACAAAATTTTCTCTCAAAAGGCGAAACAGCCGTTTCATTTTTCTTTCTTCTCTCCGGATTTTTGCTGGCTTATGTTTATCAAGATAAACTTGAGACTAAAAAAGAAAAGATCGCCTATCTTTCCGGCAGATTGGCAAAGCTTTACCCCCTTTATTTTCTTGCCATGCTTATCGATGCTCCTCGGGTGGTAAAATATTTTTTTGAACAATATGAAATTAATACGGCTACTTTAAAAATTCTTATTAGTGGTACAGGTTATATTTTGATGCTCCAGTCATGGGTCCCAAATTTAACTCCCGTTTGGAATTCTCCGGCCTGGTCACTCTCATGCGAGATGTTCTTCTACACAGCTCTCATCTTTTTAATGCCTAGGATAAATAGAACAAAATATAATCTGCGTACTGTCTTTATCCTCTATCTCATGCCCGCCATTTTGTTTTTCGTGTTGTTTAAGATCTTCAATACAAATTCAGACTCTCTTTATATGAAAACGTTATGGAGAAGCTTCCCACCCTTGAGATTATCGGAGTTTGTTATCGGGTGTTATTTATTTAAAGTGGTGAAGCAAGAAAACAAACTAACATTGGGAATAAAGAGAAATTGTACATTCGTATTTTGGAGCAGCATTATTTTATCAATCTTTTTGGCCATGTCGAATTCACTTATTGAAGATAAACTCTTCTCTCAAATGGTTGCCCTTCCTTTTTTTGCCCTCCTCATCATGTCCTCTTACTATGAAGGTATTAAGGGAAGTGAGCTTTTCACCTCAAGAATCATTCAGCAGCTGGGACTTTCAAGCTATGCAAGCTATATTCTTCATCAACCCCTTAAAACCTATTTCACTGCTTTTGAACCCTCTGTGGGAGTTGGTGTATCTTATCTAAGCTCGGTGCTTATATTAAGTCTTCTGCTCTATTATTTCTTTGAAGTGCCGCTACAGGTGCGTCTTAAGAGAAAACTAACTGATAAATTTTCTCAATAATTGAATCGTTTGGCTCAAGTATAAATTCTAGCATTTTATTCCATTTCAAAGAAATTTTGTTGCTGTCATATCATGCGGTTACAATGGAGTTCTACCTTAATGGTTTAATGAGAGAGGACTTCATGAGAAAGCGTATTTTAGTTACGGGTGGTGCCGGGTTTCTTGGATCGCATTTATGCGAAAGACTGCTTGATCAAGGGCATGATGTCCTCTGTTTAGATAATCTTTTTACAGGTCAAAAACAAAACATCGCTCATCTCATGAGTAATCCCTATTTTGGATTTGTGAGAAACGATGTGACATTTCCATTTTTTGTGGAAGTTGATGAAATTTACAATTTAGCTTGTCCTGCTTCTCCGGTTCATTATCAGTTTGACCCAGTTCAAACGACTAAAACTAGCGTTCACGGTGCAATCAATATGCTTGGCTTGGCAAAGCGAACAAAGGCAAAAATTCTTCAAGCCTCAACGAGTGAAGTTTATGGTGATCCAGAGATTCATCCTCAGCCAGAGAGTTATTGGGGCAAGGTCAATCCAATAGGTATCAGAAGTTGCTATGACGAGGGTAAGAGATGTGCAGAGACACTTTTTTTTGATTATCACCGCCAGCATAAGGTCAGAATAAAAGTTGCGCGAATTTTCAATACCTATGGGCCAAGAATGCACCCCAATGACGGAAGAGTTGTGAGTAATTTTATTATGCAAGCTCTAACGGGCAAGGACATCACCATTTTTGGTGATGGGTTGCAGACAAGATCGTTCTGCTATAGAGACGATTTGATTGAAGGACTAATTAGATTAATGAACACTTCAGATGAAGTGACTGGGCCGATAAACATTGGAAATCCAAACGAGTTTACAATGCTTGAATTAGCTCAATCTGTTTTAAAAATCACAAATTCCAGCTCGAAAATAATTTTCAAGCCACTTCCATCTGATGACCCAAAACAAAGGCAACCAGTCATCACGATTGCCAAACAAGTACTCAATTGGGAGCCTACGATCCAGCTTGAGGAAGGCCTAAAGAAGACAATTGCCTACTTTGATGATCTGCTCAAGGGTGATTTGGCAAAGTTTTACGACATTAAGTGAGGTAGACTTTTGCTGCTGTTAACAACTCCAGATTATCTTCCAAAGCTTGGTGGGCTTAGCTCACATACTCAAAATATAGAAAAAGTTTTGCGTGAGCTAAAAATTGAGTATGAATTGTTCGTATGGAAAAATTATAAGGATGTCATCACTTTTCCAAATGAGAAGATTCAGAAATACAGCCATATTCTCAATATTCATTCAGGTTTTCATATGTATATGCCTGAATCCTCCGCAAAAGTGATCAATTTTGTAAATGGGGCAGAGATACTTTTTTACTCACCAAATTTTTTCAAAAACGTAATCAAAAAAATCACAAGAAAAATTAAAGTTCGACGTGTTGAAAAAGCTTACTTCAATGTTTTTATTTCAAACTTTACCTACCAAACGCTTATTTCAAAAGGGCTAAGACCGGATTACTCGAGAGATCTCATCTTTCATATGGCCATCGATATTAGTAAAAAAGAGTTTTGTCCAAAAAATTGGGATACAGGAGCTCTCAAGTTCATTTGTGTGGCTCGCGATGTCCCTCATAAAAACTTCAGGGGAGCAATTAAACTTTGTGAAGAAATTCAAAGAGTAACGGGACGAGAGGTTGAGTTTATTACTGTCACGGATAAAAAATTTCATTCATCAAAGATAAATATAAGATCCTATGTAAATCCTTCAAATGAACTTAGAGACAATCTTCTCAAGGAAGCACACATCAATCTGCTGCTATCGCTGGATGACTCAAAAAATGGCTTTTTTGAAGGCTTTGGGCAGGTTGTCCAAGAAGCTGGCATGTTTGGGACACCTAGTATAGTTCTCTCAACAGGGGGCCTGCCAGAATCGGTTCATGATAATGAGACAGGTTGGGTTTTAAATGATCTAAGCGAAAAGTCCATAGTGGCGCTTGTTGAAAGACTCAACGAGAGTAGTTATAAAAAAATTTCTCAAAATTGCTTCAATCACACGATCGCAAGTCATGGCTTAGATAACTGGACAAAACTTTTTCGTGAGCTAATTTTATCATGAACAAGAAAGTTGCCGTGATATTTAATACTGATCAACTCGGGGGGGCTGAAAAAAGCCTAATTGAGCAGCTGAAAATCCAGATTAGAAAGCAAGAATTCACAATCTATATTCCAAACTTAAATTCTAACAAATCCCCACTTGCAGATGAATTGAGAAGATGTGGGCTCAATGACATTAAGTCCTTTCAATATCCACTCTTTCTCTACTCCGTCTCGAGAGAGAAAAGAGCAAATCTATTCAAACTTCTTTTTTTTGCACCAGCGCTTATTTACTATTTATTGCATTGGAATGAGATTTTCAAAAACTACAGCACATTTTATGCTAATGGAAATAAGGCGAGTGTTCCCATACTGATATGGGCAAATATTTTTAGAGCCAAATGTAAGCTTCTCTGGCATTTTCGTGATTATCCTGAGCGTGGTTATTTTAAATTAATTCAAAAGTATCTCTCGATTGCTAATAAATTTCATAAAAACTTTGAAGTGAAAATAATTGCGAATTCTTACTCTGTTGCTGAAGAAATTAAAAAAGTCTTTCCATGGCTCCCTGTTCAAGTGGTCTACAATCTTGCTGGAGATATGCCAAGGAAACCCAGCGGCGGCGAGGTGAAAACAATTGGTGTGGTTGCGATGCATGCGGCTTGGAAAGGTCTTCATTCTGTCGTTTTAATGTCAAAACTTTACGAAAAAGAATTACGAAACATTGGCATAGAGCGAATCATTTTTTTTGGTAGCAATATCTATCAAACAGATCAGGGAAGTAATGATTACAGTAGAGATCTTTTGAATTTAACTAAAAAGCTGAATTGCTCACTTGTCGAATGGGGTGGGCACGTTTCACCAGATAAGATCTATCAAAAGATTGATCTTCTGATTCATCCCTCCTTAAAGCCTGAACCCTTTGGAAGAATTGTACTTGAAGCCTTTCTGTCTGGTGTGCCAGTTATCTCTACGTCTCTAGGAGGAAGCTCTGAATTGTTGAAAGAGAGTGAGTGTGGACTTAAATATATTTTGCACGACTATAGAGGTCTTTTTGACTCCATTGAAGGCCTGACGCTCTATAAAGAGAACCGTTTAAGGCTGGAAAAATCTGCCTACCAGCATGCACGAGAAATTGAAAATCAAGCCCTTGAGGCAATAGACCGAATTTTTCTATAAGAAATTTCAACTGATCCAAATCAATATCCCGGTACTATTTGCCTCGAATAGGACCAAACCTCGCGAAATGATAAAGTTTTAAGAGCTCTTTGATAAAGCTCCGAGGAGGAGACATGGGCGAGGCACCTATTTTAAAACAAGATTCATCAGATTACCTAGATAACATATCTTGGAGTAGAGAATCGTTTTTAAATGGATCGCTTGTTTTTCACACAATTTCAAATCAAAAAGTTTCCGACAAAGTCATGACCAAGCTTGAGGAAAATAACTACAAGCTTGTTGATGTAAAAAAAGATCAGTCATTAACTCTTGTGAATAAAAACATGATTGATGCGACTGAGATTCAGGAAGTGCAGTTAGAGAAGCTCAAAGTCACTGAAGCAAGTATTGTTAGTCATAAAAACTCTTCAGGCAAAACGACTCGTTTAGTAATTAATGAGAGTGCTCCTTCTAGCGAGATCCCTCAGCAATTAAAAGCCCCTCAAATTGATCTTAAGAAAGAAAAGAAGAAGCTAAAGGCAGAATTTAGAAAAGTAGAAAATGAAGTTCTTGTTTATAGACAAGAGATTACCCGTAAGAAGAATAGCTTCTTCTTTAGGGCAAAAGATGGCCCTGGTCTATTTAAGCTTGGTAACTCTTATTACGAAGCTTTCAAAGATGGCACTCATCAGTTTTCTTTCTCTCATCTAAAAAGCGATGAGGCTCAAAAACGCTCTATCCTCGGTATCGCTTCTTTCATTCATTACCATGAGAATTTAAAAATTCTTATCGTTTGTGCGTCGATGAATGGTTCGATCTTTTCAAGTTTCAAAACCGATGAAAATCGCCAAGAGATGTCTGTAAGTGCCATTAGTGATTTTCAATATGATGTTTATTGCCATGAGGGATTGAACTATCTTGAAGTCTCAGAGATTCGTGAAAAGTCGATTGCTCAAAATATTAAAGATCAGGTCTATTTAATGCAGAACTTATTTGCAGACTATGATCTGGTTCTTTTTGATCTTCCTGATCCTGTTGAGATGAAAGAATACTACGATACCTATTTCCCAATCCTGCAGATTGTAAAAAATGTGAGCTTAATTGTAGGTCTTGAGAAAAGCACGTTTACAGAGATTCATTCGCTTAAAGAGTTTTTTGAGAATTATAAAGTAAAAATTAACGGAGTTATTGTTAGCCAAGGTTGAGGTTTAAGTTAATGTCGTCAGAAGCTAGAGCAAATCAAGAAGCGCTACACTCAGAAGATTCTGAGGCGCTAAAGATTCGCCATAAAGAGCGACAGCTTAAGCTTTTAAAATCAAAAGAGCATAAACCTTCAGACTATTTCTACCAAGTAGGTAATCCGATGGAATTAGCAAAAATAGGCCAATCGTATCTTGAAGACTTCAAAAATGGAGTGAAAAGTTTTGCTGTTACTTCAACAGATTATAAGTCTTCTCAACAAAGAACAGTTTTAGCTCTCGCATGCTATTTTGATCATTTGTTTGATATGAAGATTCTTATCATTTCCGACACCTTGAATATGGGTATGTTTGTCGATGTGATGAATGAAGCGACCAAAGAAGATGTCCAAGTGAAAAATTCAACTCGAACTGTAAAAGTTAATCATTTTGGAGAGCACTTTGATCTCATTGATCTGGATGACCTGATCCATCTAAATAGCAAAGAGAAGCCAAATTTTGAGTTTGAAAGAGCAATGAAGAGCCTACTTGATAGTTATGATATAGTATTCTGGGACTCACCAACGCTTAATACCTTCAAAAATAAATCCTTCACTTATAGACAGGCTTTAAGCTTTATTGAGTCACTGACAATAATCATTTCTCAAGCCGCAAGTAATTCCAAAGACGTAAGTGAGCTAAAGGAATATTTTTCCGGTTTTGGCGTCAATATAAAAGGCGTAGTTTTTGATAAACTACAAGTGGAGAAGCCCGTGAAAAAATCTAAATGGTGGGGAGGCTTTGCGTTTTGAAAAAGATAAATGCACTTCTACATGATGTAACGCTAATCGACTTCGCCTTTATGGTGAAGTTAGCGAAACGTTACAAGACGGTTACTCGTCTTGCCGTAGGTGCATTCCTGATTTTAACTTCTTATTTCTATTTCAGTCAGACCACGGTTCATTCGAAGAAAGTATTTTTTAAAATGACTTCCCAAGAGGACACAGGCGGAGGTCGTAAAATAGACGAATTGGTTGGTGATGTGGCTTCAAATTTTGTGAACCACAATGAAGTGAAGGCCATGGTTAGCAATTTCAAATTTATTCATCTTCTTGCGGAGAAGATGGTTGATTCTCCCAATTTCACAAAGCTAGACTTTAACAGTCCTGCAACTAATTCTTTAAGAAAGCCGGATGATCTCTTTGCAAGCTGTTCAAGCCGCGATTGTAAAGTAAGAATTCTTGAAGCAGTGATCTCTGGAATGTATGACATTGAAAGTGAAATTGGAACAGGTAGATTTGTACTTACGGTGACGACTCGTTCAGCTTTAACGACTACTGAGTTTATAAATTATTTCATCGTTGCCATTAAAGAAAATCGACTAAATATGGCACTAGAAGAGTATGAAAAGAAAATTTCTCATACAGAAGAATTAATTAATACTTCTAGGAAAGATGTCTATACAAAGGGCGGCTTTGAGAAAGTGGCATCTCTTGAGTCTCTTGAAGCAAGCATTGCACGTCAGCATGATAAGATGAAAGACATTATTGTCCGTCTCAACGGGGAGATTCACCAGAATCACTTTCAAGAGGTTCGTTTGAAAACCTCTGAGGTCGCGGCGAATACGACCGTGGGAGATCAGAGTAAAGAAGGTTTTGAGCAATACCAGGCCATTACTAAAAACATTGCAAAGCTGAAGCAAAATATAGAAAGTCTCTCTTCCATTCCAGAGAGTTCACGATCTCCTTCTGACAATGTGATATTGGGCCAACTTCAGACCGATCTCAAGAAGAGTGAGGCTGAACTTCAGAGTTTAGGTAAGATCAGTAGAAACGTCGCTCATGAACAGAAGTTCATTGATTCCCAAATGAGTAATCAAACTGATTATGAATTTGATTACACAATTACAAAGCAAAAATTAAAAAAGCTCCAGTCAGAGTCAGAAAAAGCTAAAAGCGACTTGAGTTATCTCTTATCTCAGAAAGCGAAACTGGATAACGAACTATTGGCGCTGAAGCCCGATCTTGAGTATTTAAAAAAGATGGAGACCAAGCTTGTAGGACTTAGAATGCTCAAGTCTGGTGCAAGAGCCAACGTGATGTTTGAAGACTATGGTCCTGAGGTCAGTTCATTTAAGCGCAATTCCGCTATAAAGATTATGTCTTTTAGCTTTTTCTTTGTAGGGTTCTTTATGTTCCTTGCTCTGATGATCATTTATCTATTAGATGATAAAATCTATGACGAGAGAGAGTTTGAAAAATGTTATGAGGACCTTCGAGTTATTGGTTACGCCCCTAAGTTTGATTAGATTCAATAGACTTTTTTTTAATCCAAGACACCATCAATAAACAGACCGGATAGATAAAAGTGACTAAAGAGTCAATAATTGACTCAAGCACTCTGCTTTGAAGCGTTCTCAGGTCAATAATCTCCTTAAGTATGCATATAAACAGTACAGCCACGAAAACAAGACTCATACGCACTCTAAAGGCCCTTAGAATCATCGTTACAATAGCGCCTACAACAAAATGCAGAACTTTATCCAATGGGATAAGGCCAAGAATCATGTAGGAAGAAATAATTTTTTGAATAGCACCTGGAAACATAAAACCTACTGTAACACTCAGGAATGATGGCTGTTTAACCTTATGCTTCTAATGCTATCTTTAATTGTAATGATGGTAAAAATAAAATCACTCAGTATACAGATAGATAACAATTTTATCTTAAATCACTACAGCAAAGATATTTTGCCCTCTCTTAATTTAATCTATGGTGGAAACGGGAAGGGAAAAACGACATTCTTAAATCTTCTCGAAAATCATCAAGTGAGCTATGGGAAAATAACGCTAAATGAAATCAATGATATTTCATTTTTCCATCTTCAATCTAATGGGCTACATGATGAAATGGTTTGTGAAGATATCCTACGTCTCTTTTGCATTCAAAAAAATAAGCCATTAGACAAAAATGATGTTTATAACAGTAGTATTTTTCAGAAATGCTTGCCTCAAAAAGGTATGACTCTCTCAAATGGGATGAGGCAGATTTTTAAATATTATCTTCACACATTTTGGCACCCCCAATTGTTATTACTGGATGAACCTTTTAGCTTCCTAGATTCTCAAAATAAGGATCTTATCATTAACGATCTAATGAAGAGAAAAGACGAATCCATCATTTTTCTAACTTCCCAATCGAAGTTGGACGAGATTTCGGGAATCGATTATCGTTTGGAGTTGTCTTAGAATGTTTAGTCATCTCATAAAGTGGCTTTTAGGAATGATCATTGGTAACAGCCAAAATCGAGCATTATTGTTGTTGGGCGAGGCTTTCTCGATTTGCCTGACTCTATATCTCTTTAAAATGACGAGTCAGCTCGTCCCTTCAGATAAATTACAAAATACTTCTCGAAATTATTTTGAATTTCTCCTGATAGGAGAAGTCGCTTTGCTGTTACCGTTAGCCTATTTTGAGAACTCCATTCGAATCTTTTTGGCCTTCATTTCTTCTGGATTTATAGTCACACTAAAATCAAGTCAGATTGATCCTTATCGTATTATTAGAAAATTAGCTTTGAATGAAATGGTGAGACCTCTCTTAAGAATGATATGTATTTTCTTAGGTGGATTTTTTCTTTTAGAAACTCAAGTCCCACATCTGTTTTATGTCAATTTTGTTCTCTCTCAAGCTCTCACATTAATGTCTATGATTACTGTCACAGAACTGGTGCTCTCTTTTTACAGCTGTTACAATCGCGGTCTTAAAGTTTTTTATTCAATAAATTCAGTCCTTGCTCTCATTGGTGGCGCCTACTTTCCCGTAAGCTATATGGCACCTTTTATTAAAGATTATGCGGTTTGGCTGTTTCCACAAACCTTGGCTCTTTTATTTGCAAGACTAGGACTTCAATTAAGCCCACAGGAGATGGCCGCAAAATATCTTTATTACATTGCTTACATTTTAATGACGGCATTTGTTGTGAAGAAAATCAAAAAATGGTTAGAGGGCATCAAAATAAAGAGAAAGCTAGCCCATCTCATCCTTTCGTAATTTTGCAATTCGAAGAGAAGTGGGATCACAGCCATAATAATTATTTGTATTAATTAAAGCTGAACCCGAGCTTCTGTTGCAAAATTCCGCCACATCACATTTCACACATTCTTTGAAATCATTATTGTTGATGGATCTTATCTTTAAGAAGACAGAGGATTCATTCCATGTCTTTTTAAATGAGTCAGTCTTAAAATTACCAGCTTTTACTGGTGCTCCGATACAAGGGAAAATATCTCCACTGAAACTAATTCCACAAACATTTCGAGCGCAGGAGCACTGGAAAGAATGCTTGCTTAGATCATTCTCTACTTGAAAAAACTCTTTATGTAGCCCTCGCAAAAGTGATCGGTATTGATCATCAGTGAGATTAAATTCTAATGAGGAGTCAGTGTCGTCATATCGTTTTGTGATCTCGTCTGAAAAATTGTAAGGAATGTTTTGTGAGGTTGAAAAGTCGATCATCTCTTGGAGTTCGTGGAAGTTTAAGCGATGAAGAATAATATTTAAAATGAGTGATATATTGTTTTGATTTAGTCTTTTAATACCATCAATCGTTTTGGCAAACATTCCACTCTTTCCAGTGAATGAACGATAGCTCTCTTCTGACATACCATAGAGACTAATTTCTAGGCTCGATACCTTATGTTGAATAAGTCTCTCTACATTTTCCTGGGTGAGTAGGGCCCCATTGGATTTAAGTTTAACAATGCCATCACGTTGATTCACGTAATCGATAAGCTCCCAAAGTCTTGGATAGAGAAAAACTTCGCCACCTGTAAAACAGATATAAAAAGCTCCTTCATCCATCACTTGATCAATGACGTTTTTCCACTCCTCAAAAGTAAGTGGAGTCTGTCCAGTATTGGGCCTTGCACTTGAAGTTCGATCAAAGTTGTAACAGTGGTGACACTTAAAATTACAATCTTGAGAAAGTTCCAGTGTAGTAAAAAGAGGGATGTTTTTTTTGAAAGCTTCTTGACCTAATTCGGCAAGAAAGTGGGAGTGATCTAAATCGTGATAATGAGTGTTTCTTTTAGGCTTCATTGATCAACGACATTTTTATAAATTCTTGAATAACCTCTTCAACATCAGCTTCAAGATCTGCTTGGGTCATATCCTCAAATTCAGATCTAAAATGAGACAGAATTTCATCGAAAGTCCGCGGCTCACTTAAAAAAAGCCAAAGGGAAGTAGAGGTCGTGTTCAGCTTATAGGCAGCCTTCGTTTCAAAACTATCAATAATATAGCAGATTTCATCCATGACCTTAAATGGAACCTGACGGCGAATATAGGTTTTCATACTAGAATTCTATCTACTTCTCGCGATAAAATAAAGCATGGATATTTGGCCTCATTTTAGGGATTTAACTCACAGAGACATGTTTGTGCAGCAGCATGGACTTGCAGGGTATTTCTTTGTCACTGAAAGTGAGGCGAGAAACTCCTATATTGAGTCTCTATATCTCCAGACAAATCTACTGAATGGAATTTATATGAGAGAGTTGGATCAACTTCTCTCTCTTTCCAAAAAGTTAAATATTCAGTGTATTCCCATTAAGGGGACCTATCTTCTTAAGACAATATTTCAAGATTATGGAATGAGAAAAATGTCGGATATTGATATTCTGACAGATCAAATTGAAAACTTAAGAAAAGTTCTTTTCGATCAGGGGTATAAAAAGGTTGATAAGACTGATTACAAGATGACGCTTTCTAAAATGATCGAAGGGAATGAGGTTGTATTTGAGTTACACTCTCGTCTCTATCGAGATTCAACAATTCAACCCATCTTCGAGAGTGAATCACTATCCAAACAAGAGCATCTCTACTATTTGATTTACCATTTGAGTTATCAGCATACTTTTCTAAGATTAAATTGGTTTATAGATATTGCACTCTTCATTAAGCAGAATCCAGAAACCCTCAGTGGTCTCATTTCACTAGCAAAATCGAGAGGGCATTTAAAAAGTTTTGAGATTACTTTTCATTTTTTAAATCGTTTTTTCGATACCCATATAGGATCTGACACGTTCTCTATGGAGAGATTCTATAGTTTTGATTTCCTGCTCGATCCCCAGTCTCATAAAATTAAATATTACCTGCTAAAGCACTTAACAAAAAAGAATTTATTGGATGCTTTAAAGTATGATTTTATTTGGTTGAGGAAATATTTTAGAAAATTGAATCATCAAAAATCGGCTTAAAAATCTTATAAACTTCGGCTGATTTAATTGATTGTAGGGTGAGAGAAAAAGATAAATAAAGTTGTAGCGACTAGGCACAAAACCTAAAACAGAATTGGCCGGGATTGTTTCGTAACATAGAGACATATCACCCTTGAATTTGAGTGAATGTTCTCCAATATTCATAAGTCTATGTATTGTCAGTTCATCATTATAGATAAAGACATAAATACATCCGATTTGAAGATGAATCACAGGTGACGCCGTAATTTTTTGGTTTTCACGGAAGGTCGTTTTCATACTTTCACCCTTGTAGGTGAAAATTAAATTTTTTGAATCAATGGCCAAAAGTCATCACCTTTCATGAGACTTAACTCAAACATAGGTACACTTTGAATTAAATTATCAATATTATTCATGACCTGATTGGTGAAATCCTCGCTTTCAAATCCAAAGAAAATATTGGCAAGAGACCCCAACATTTTTAAACGTGCATCTTCCAGAGAAAGCTTACGAAGAGAAAGTTTTTCGTTCTTCCTTAGCCAAAACATGCCTTTAAGAGCAAATTTTTTATCAAATTCTGGAAACACAATCTGCCCACCAATCGCGCCAGACTGGACGAGAGATTTTGAGTGATGAGTGGTGAAAATATTCATATCATCACCTAAGACAATTCTATTTTTAAAATTTGAAACCGTCGTTGTTTTTCCGGCCCCACTTTGGCCCAAAAAAACAAAGCAAGCGCCTTCATCGTCAACCACACTTGAGCTGTGCACCACCATGGCTTGCGATTTGATAAGCAAACTTGGAATGGCCCATCTCATACAATTGAAATAGCCATCGTCTATGGTGAGATCAGTCACAAACGTGAAGACGTTTCCATTTTGTGTCCAACCAATGAAGTCTCTTTGAATGCAGCAAAGATGATTGTTTGATTTAAAAACATTGAATTCTGGTGAAATTTCCTCGAAGAATGATCTCTCAAAAGCAACAGAGTAGGATATAAACCTTAATGTGACATCGCCATCTTCTTGGCTCACCCAGCTTGAAGGATGGTAAGCTTTTATCGCTTCAATAAAATTTAAATCATCACTTTCAAACCTAACTTTGAGTCCATAGTAATTAAGGTTGAGATGATAACAAAATTGGGGGGAATCAAAGTTATACTGATTGAGAAACTGTAATTTCGACTCAAAAGAGCTCATTAGGAAATGAGACGAGCTGAATTACATCTAGCAGGGGGAGTGGTGACCGCTTTTCGTCCACCGGTCGTAGTGCCATTGCAAACGGCGCCAAAGGTTACAAGGGGCTCTTTCTTGATTTCAGGCTTCACGTATTTCTTTTTCTTCTTTTCCATAGATTAATCCTAACTAAATTTAAGTTTGCGGGCAAGAATGAAGAGCAGTGCGAGACCTAGAAGCTCAAGGATTCCATCTTGGGTGCTTGTTTTACCGTCTGAGGCATTGGCATCACAGCCAAAAGTTTTCCCCAAGAGGCTTGAATTTTGTTTGTTATTCTCAGTATTTGTCTTCACTTTCTCAAAATAAGCCTCAGGGAATTTTAAACTTGGATCCCCAACGATATTGTAGCTGTAAAGAACGTCACGGTTATAATTGTCATCTCCTAAAGCAATTTTTGTCAGCATAAAGACATCGCCAAGACGAGTATTCGTGTTTCCTGTTTTGCTGGCGTTCCCCATTTCCGTAAAGAAATTATTCGCAAAATGGAATTGGGCCATTGAGGTCGTCATGGTGCTAGAAGCGATAAAGGCAATAGCTCCACCGTTTTCATTGAATATAGATTTTTCTGCAAGAGTGACCACGCTTGCATCAGCTTCTTGGAAGTTAGCATTCAAACAGTTGAGGGCCATCACGATGGGAAGTTTGCTATTTGAGAGATTAGTCGCTTGAGTGTTGTTGAAATGCACATCACCATTTTCAGCGGCCCAGCGGTCTTCTGCACCATGCCCCATGAAATTGATCAAGAAATTGTTTTGATCAAAAGATCCGGCCAGTGAATTATTGAAGTCATTAAGCGAATAATCGCTAAATGAGAGACGAGAAGTTTTAAAGTTTGAGTTGGCAAGTGAGACATTGCTCGCAAGCTCTTGAGTCTTCCCTTCAAAATTCTCAAGGCTCTCACTCTTGGTGTTAAAGAACTGAATTCTTTTCTCTTGAGTTAAGTCTGGGGATAAAACACCGTCTTCATAATCCATCACTTTTTTAAGATAATTTTTTATGACTTGTGAGTCATTGCTAGGGATGCGTCCCAAGGCAACGCGTGGCATATGTTGAGAGCTATCTTTGGTTGTAAACCAATGGTCTGAGGGATAATCGTAAACCATGCCTTTGACAAATTGACTTGGAACACGGTGATGGCTCGCATCAAGACCTAAGTAATCTTTTGGATCATAAGTCGTATCACCAATTAAAAGGATGTATTTCAGCTGTGGCTTCGTCCAGCTCGTGTAAGCAAAATCGATAAAGCTCTTAATTGCAGAAGGATCTTTTCTTCCATGAGAGAATTCATTGAAGATTTGCTCAAGGCTTATAGCTTTAACATTAAGTCCTTGAGTCGCTTTATGGTCCAAGTAGGCAGAGAGATGAGGAATCATTTTTCTCTCAGCGATAATGATATAGTCTGCTTTATTGGTTGGATCATACAAACTCTTAGCGCCACGAATGAGATTGAGGCTCGCCACTGTTTTGTACTGAGAATCTGAAAGAACTAAGTATTTGCGTCCTAAATTGAAATCGCCTTCATCATTGGTATTGAAATAAACACTGTAATCGCCAGCATTGTTTTGAATAAGAGGATTTACTATTTCACTCGTATAAAGAGAGGAAGAGATGTCATAAATTTTTAAGAGATTCGTACTAAAACCTGTGATCGAGATCGCTTTATTCTTGAGTGTATTAGCTATCTCAAAATAGTCAGAATTTGAAATTCTGAGCTTTGGGTAACTGACATTGAGCTTATTCACATAGACAATATCATACTCACCAGCAAGAGTGTAAGCGGCTGTGACTTTAATTCTCACTTTGTTATTTCCAGGGTGGAAATAATTAGAAGAGATAGAAACCTTTGATACTGTTGGGTCTTGGTTTTCAAGTGAGAAGCTTGCAAGAGGGGCCACGACATTATTGATGTAAACTTCAAGCGAATGTTTTGTGAAAAGAGAGCTGCCGCTCGCTCCCTTAAGTGAGAAAGCCAACTCAACATTCTGGCTTGAAGAAGTATCTATCGATTCAAGATTGACTGAAAAGTCTTTATAAGAAGGAGCTCCACCGACTGTACTGGTGGCGTAAATCATTCCCCAATAGAAATGATCCTGTTCCTCTCCAAGTGGGGCACTGAGAAGGGCCATCGCATTGGTTTCGGCTAAGACCTTAGCAGTTTCGCTTATTTTTGAAGTCTGAGAAACGCCAGTGGGATCCCCATTGATAGCGTCCATTCTAAGGGCGTTTCTGTTATAAAGATTTGCGGTGGTGAGAATGGCTACATTGTTAAAATGTTCTGCATACTCAAAGTAATCAACATAGAATCGGATTTTATCGCCTGAATTAAAATAGGAATCAGCAGAGACGATCTCAATTGGAAGCTCATCTTCTTGATGGAAAAGTCTGAGATCATCGATATGAGCTCCATTGAAAGGTCCTTCAACAGAAGAATCAACCATTTGATCATAGCTTAATTCATACATGCCAGCCGATGTGTAAGAGATCGCGAGAGCATTGTTTGTGATATAGGCGGCATTGGCTTCTTTATGAGAAGGTGGGGTTTGATCCCAGCCATTTCCGTTAAGGGAGATATCAAGAGTCGCCTCAGTTAAAGATTTAATCTCTTGAGTCACAGGATTTTGAAATAATGGTTTGACATCAATTTTTAAATATTTACGCTCACCGATTGAAATCAGAGTAGGCGAAACAGAATAAAAATCTTCTATTCCGAAACTATTCTGAGAGTAGACAGAGGCATTGACTGCATATTGCGCTACAAGATTTGACCCCACAAGAGTATAGCTTGGGGCCGGTTGAAGAAGTTTTCCATTTAATAAGCTCGTTGATTTTGAGTTCGACTCAAGAGTTGCAGTCGAAAAATCTGGACTCACTTCAATCAATATAGTTTTTTGTAAGGCTTCTGGTTTTCCAATTTCGGCTTGTTTAGAGTAACCAGACATGGTGACTGATTTGTATGAAGGATTCCAGGTTGAGGCCGCAAAGACAGCCGCTGGAGGCGTAATCTTTAATCGCAGGGTGCTGTTGGATTGCGCAAGGATCACAACACCATCACCTAAATCTTCATAGGTTGGGTTTGGTATTGTTGAAGAGGGAGGCGTTGGAGTGCTGCCATTATTACCACCAGAGTTCTCATTCGTTTGATCTGCCGGCGGAAGGCCAAGGCCACTCTTGGCCATAGCTGATACAGAGCCATGAATTTTTGTTGTGCCTGTGAAGCTGATGTCTTGAATATAGTAGTAGTAGCGAACGTCATTGAGTGCTGTTGTATCAATAAAGCGATATTTCCCTCTAAAAGATCCTGGAGTGAAAATATTTCTTAATAACTGTTCATTGATTTGGACTAAGTTGCCAGTGCCATCATCTCTTAAGATATTAAATCCTAAATGATCTGACTCTGTGATTGTTTCCCATTTTAAATCAATCTTTTGGTCATAAGGTGTAGCTGTAAAAGAGAGAAGGCTCACGGCAGAAGCCATCGCTCCGAGACTTAAGTTACAGCTGACTTGAGAAATTTTTGTAGTGACATCAAAGGTGGCGACATTCTCAGCCCAGTTACCAAACCAACCTGCAAAATCCATGGAACGGTTTGAGCAACCTGTGCTTGATAAGATTTTGTATCCATCAGTACTAGCTGGTGTAGTTGTGAAGTTAAATCCCACATTATTAGCAGTGGTAGGGATTGTTCCAGTTGTGTTGACTTGAACGACTTTTACTGCCGCATAGTTACTTGAAAGATTCGTAAATTGACCGCCATCAAAGTTGCTGAGAATTGTTGAGCCACCAATGACCAAACCATTTGTACTAATGTAATCAAGTTGAAAGCCTTGAAGTTTTAACGTTCCACTTGTGGAGTTGAAATTCCACGTACCCGCTCCAGAGACGGTGATTTTAGCTTTTGTGGCTAAGTTTTGAGGTGAGGCTTCGCTAGTTCCATTCAACCAAAGTGTTCCACCGCTTAAAGTGAGAGTTTGACCGTTAGCCACCAGGATACTTCCGCCGCCACTGACTGTAAGTGTTCCGCCATTAATGGTCATTCCAGCTGGCAAAGTCAGTGAGCGTCCGTTACCAATATTGAAATTGTAATTAGAGCCGTTCATGGTCAAGCCATTAAGAGTGATGGCTCCACTATAATTGATGGCCCCACCAATGGTGTTGGCAAAAACGACGTTGCTGAGAGCTGAGCTGAGTGTGAGGGTGTGATTCGCAATGCTGACACCATCATCACGCAGCGTGAGTGTCCCATTATTTGTGATGGTGCCTGAGTTTGAAAGGTTGCCGTAGACTTGTAAATTAGAGCCAACGTTAATCGTGAGGTTACCTGTTCCAACTGTAAGTGATTTACAACTCACAGTTCCCGTAGAAATAATCGGATTATTCGCAGCAGAGTTGATAATACAATTCAAGGTAGCAGATGGAACTCCGCCATTCCAGTTTCCAGCTGTCGCCCACGCTGTACTCACGGCACCCGTCCAAGTTGTAGAAGTTCCCACAACGTTAGAGGCAGCTCCCAATGTAACTGGGAATCCTACGGTATTGGCTATACCCCAAGCTTGAGAATCGACTATATCAGTGCTAGCCGCAATACTCACACCAAGTGTTGAAGCATTGGGAGCAGTGGCTGAAATATCATAAGTGACATAAATGCAGCGAGTAGGGGGAGTGGTAAGAGAGGCCGGGATAGTTGCACCAGTCAGTCCTGAGAATGTCAGAGTAGCCGGAGAGCCAGAATATGTTCCTGTGCCAAGAAGCACGCCACCAGAACTAGTGCATCCAGAATCATAGTAAATCTTGACGGCATCAATATAACTGGCCGCCCCTGTTCCCGTAAGAGTGAGTTTCAGACTTGTAATGTCAGCGCTCGTGCTACCCGTGTTCTGCTGATTAAATGTGAAGCGACCCATGACCACGCCGACTTGGCCTTGATTCACGTTCGTCGGAGAAGTCGTCCCTTGAGCGACAACAATCTTATTACCAACAGTTGTCCATGAAATGAGATAAGTATTATCGTTATCAAAAGTAGCACCAGATAAGTCGCCGGAGTAGTTGCTAATCGTTAAAGTTCCCGCGCCAATCGTCGCATCCGTATAAATATTTTTAACGTTTGTGGCAGCTGATCCACCAGAGGCGAACTGAACAGAGCTCATGGTGTTGCCAGGAATGGCTTTGAATAATCTTAGGAATGTTGAGTTACTGCTTACTGGATAGCTGAAAGATCCGTTAGAGAGATTGTAGGTTGGATCAATGGTGGCACCAGAGTTGATTGTGACTCCATTGGTGCCCAGATTACTGAAGGCGTATTGATCAGCTTTGATGGTTCCGTTTACGATGACAGTATAGCCTGCAGCTGTTGAAGTTGAAGTCATCGTGGCATTGGATCCACTTCCCACCATCTCAAGGGTTCCACCCGCATTCACTGTTAAGGTTCTGCCGTTAGCTAGCTTTAAAGTTCCTCCACCGGAAATTTTTAAGACAGTTCCTGTTTGAACGGTGATATTTCCTAGCACCGTTAGAGTCACGCTTGGATTAATAACAAGAGTTCCAGAAGTTAGGGTCAAGTTTCCATTTATGGTTGTATCACTTGTGACAGAGATAAGTTTTGTCACCCCACCAGAGTTATTAATGATCATGTTTCCGGGCCATGCCGTAGCAAAAGAGAAGGTCTGGTTGTTTGCTCCCAGCATTTGAAGAGTGCCATTCGTTGCGGTTTGGAAAGTGAAGCCAGACTGAATATCAAATGCACCGTAAGCACTCAGTGTGAAAGCAGTGTTGCTCCAGTTGATTGTACCGCCAGAATTCAGAATGATATTAATACACGCTCTGTTTGCGTTCATTAATATACTGTTTGTCCCAGATCCAATGGTGCAGCTTCGAGTCAATGTTGGGGCTGTCGCAGGTGTCCAATTTGAATTCGTCGCCCAGTTACCACTGGTCGATCCATCCCAAACACTGGTTGCGCTACCAGAAATGGTGGCAAGAGAAGATTGAACAGGAGGACCTGATGTAGGAGAGAAAGAGTAGCCCTGGGAGTTTGTCACATCCCCAGTGGCTTCAAGTGAGAGACCGACGGTATTTCCATTGACTGCACTTGATGAAGTTTGAAGATAAGCATGAACACATTTGGCATTTGTATCTGAAACTGTCACTGTCGCCGCTGGGATACTGAACGTCACTTTACCCGGTGTTCCTGACGGAACTTGAGCTGTGCCAATAATTGCCCCTCTCGTTTGGCAAGTGGCACCCTGATTATAAAGTGTGATCGAGACCACATCGGTCAAATCGGCTGTGCCAGTCATTGTTAGAGACAGTGAAGTGATATCTGTTGCCGCTGAAACTTGATTAAGAGAGAAAGAGAGAATAAGCCATTCAGCCGCAGCTGCCCCGGCCGTCACTGGAGTCACTGGTCTTCCTGCATTGGTATTTTGAGAAACGTTTAAAACGGTTCCCGCTTGTGTGCCCCAGGTGATTCGATTATTGGGATCGGTTTCAAATGTAGAATCAAGTCCCGCCCAATTATTTACGGTTACTGAAGAAACGTTAAATCCAGTGGCGTTAATGTTTTTTGCTGTCCCAAAACCAGAGTTGTCATAAAAGCCAACAGCATCAAATGTAGTAGGAATAACGGCCGCAGGACCTAGAGTCAGACCGTAACCATTGTTGTTGATAAAAAGAACTTCACCGTTACTAAAGCTTGAAAGAGTTCCAGTGACACTCACGCCTTTAAGATCTGCACCGACTTTATTGAAGCGAAAGTAGTTCGCATAAAGAGTTCCGGCCACAGCAAGATTATAGTAGCCACCGTTACCTACAATTGAAGCAATGTTACCGCTGGCGCCTTCAAGTCTTAACTGTCCACCAGCGTTCACTGTAATCGTTGTTCCGGGCGCCATCAACATTTGAGCACCGGGATTAAGTCTTAATGTACCATTGACTGTAATACTCCCTGACATGTAAAGAGTTTTTCCGGCCGCAATGTTGACCGTGTTACCTGCAGGAATAGTGAATAATGTGGCACTTGAATATGTGAGATCATCATTGATGTTTAATGTCGTGGTGGTCCCGCTCAAGGTGAGCGCTGTTCTAATCGTGAAGGGTTGACCAAAATTCACAGTCGTATTATTTGAAATCGTGATCGTGTTAACCGGGTCAACCACATCGAAGGCTTGAGTCGTAGTACCAGTGAGAGCAAAAGTAAAATTATGAGCTGCATTTACGTTTAAACCGCCAGTCGCTAAGGATTTGACGTAATCACCGGCCACAGTAATTGTTCTGTTATTGACCGAACTTAAAATTCCTGACTGAACATCTAAGCAGCCAACTGAAACGTTGGTGTTCGCACTTGGATTTCTCACGTTTGTGACAATGATCGCGTTTACTGTTGTGGCGTTTGGAAAAGTTCCTGGAACCCAGTTCGCGTTTGTTCCCCAATTGGTGTTGGTTTGACCAATCCATGTCCTGTCAGTGGCGCCACAAGCCGCGTAGGACCGTGGGACCAAAATCGTGAGAAAAAGTATTAAGGGTAAAACAATATTCAAAAGGCATTCTCCCCTCGAATATTATATATTGAAGCGTTCTTAATATTACTTTGTGCGAAAGATTTGAAGTTCTTGCCTAGCTGAGAGCTAAGTAGTCGGAATTAGGGAATTGATTCTAAAAGCGTTGCTTCATGATATTAAGCAGTTACGGCTTCTGCCTGAGACTTTTGCGCTAAATAATATGTGTTGAATCCGATGGCTGTCCAAAGCCAAAAAAAGAAGGATTCTGGGTTATAGCTCAAACCAATAGCACCCCAGTTTCCGGCCAAAATAATCAAGATATTCACGAGGCATATTGAGATGACCTTTGAAGATTGAAAATCTTTTGCGAGGAAGACTACTTTTAAGAAATACATCAATGCTAAAGGAACACTTAAAAAATAAGCGATATAAAAAATGGCACCGTAGCCAAATTCGATTACTAAACTGAGATAAAAATTATCATAGCCCCAAAAAGTATTCTTATCATAAATCGGATCTTTCTGAATCAGGTCAGTTGATAAACTTCCAGATGCACCCGTCATCGCGGGTCCCACACCAATTGGAAACTCATAGAGTTTCTCAAACATTATGTCTGCGACCTGGCTAGGTGTTAAACGGTGCTTTGAGACATCATTGACTTCATCAAGGCCTTCCCAACGCTCAAAGCCTGCTTCAAGATTTATATAAGCTTCAACTTGTTTTTCAATTTTTGGGTAAACGAAAAAGACAGCGACTGGAATGAGGATCGCCGCGATAGAGGAAACTCTAACAATCGTCGCCATTTTCTCTTTTGAATTAATAAATAAACTAATGAGTATTCCCACTAAAACGAGGGCCGTTTTAATCATCGCAGATCGGACTTGGCAAATGATAAGCACGATAAAAAAAAGATAAAAAACGGGAACTAAAAAAGCAATCATCCATTTTTGAAATTTCTTACGCAAAAAGATTAATCCCATAGAAAGAAAGATAAAAACAGAAATCGCTCCTGGCAGCTGAGTAGTTCCAAACGGACGAAATTTATCTAATGTGAAAATATCTCCTCGCATCGCCCGGCGATAATGCTCCGAAGTATCAAGAAGAAAGCCTTCGAGATTTTGAAGTTGAAAAATTCCTAATGCACATTCCAAAATAAGCAAAAAAAGAATTAAATTTGAAATTTTTTGTAAATAATCAGATGTGAAAATAGCCTCATTTTGTCGAAAGTAAATGAGTAGAAAAAAGGGAAATACATAAACTTTGGTACCCGCAATGGCTGCGAGAGTATTAATGCCGCTAATATTAAATATTTCGACCAAATACCAAAGAAAGTGCAGTGAAATTAAGAACAACATGTGAATTGGTAGAAAGCGAGCGAGTTTAACATCTCTTCTCGTCACGAAACCACGAAGAGTCGCAAGTACGATCAATAAATCAAACGCAATACGAGCCGCCGGATGATAGCCCCACAAAATTCTACCCTGACCTTCAACGAATCCGTAGGAGATGATGAGAGGGAGAGTTGTCGCAGGATTAAAAAAG
The DNA here is from genome assembly GCA_019752535.1 of Bacteriovoracaceae bacterium. GTDB lineage: Bacteria > Bdellovibrionota > Bacteriovoracia > Bacteriovoracales > Bacteriovoracaceae > UBA6144. The sequence goes on along the minus strand of JAIEMA010000019.1, from coordinate 77,911 downwards.
AGAACAGAGAGATAAACGATGAAGCTATAGGCCAGGTAGACATATTTCAGAGAGGGAAAGCCTAAAAAATTAAACGCAAACAACACTATGAGGCAACAGTAGTTGACCCAGTTGGTTTTAACGCTGTATTTTTCATCAAACCATTGAACTTGCATTTTAATAAGTTGTGTTTTGTTTATAGTCTTTTTATAATTTTAGCATGGCTCAACTTTTAAGAAGATTTATTTTTAGCTTGTCGCTAATAACAGTTTTAATTTCACCTCAATGTGTTTGGTCTCAAGACATAGATCTTCAAGACCTGGCTTTACCGTCTGATGTAAAGGATTTGGGGAAGAGCACTGGGGCCGTTTTTTACTCGAGTACAAATAAGAATAAGCCTTTGATGCCTGTTCACATGTGGGGAGAAGTAAATCGATCAGGATTACACTACATTCCCGTGGATACAAAGTTAGTAAAGGGCTTGTCCTTTGCTGGCGGTGGAACGGGGAGTGCTGATCTCGAAGAAGTGACCGTAACAAGAATTATGGACGGGAAAGTTCTTCGCAAAGAATTTGATTTAACCAGTGGGGGCTCACTTGAGGCCCATGATTATGTTTTGAAACCAGGTGACACTGTTTTTGTCAGTAATGATCGTTTTTATACAAATCGTGCCTATTACACAAGTCTCGTGGGAGTTGTTGTAGGAATCTTATCGTCAGTACTTCTCTATCAACGAATCCAAGATACTCGAAATAATTAAAATGAGATTTTGTGAAAGTTCTTCAGCTCTCTAAGTATTACCCACCCACCTACGGCGGCTTAGAGATCGTGGCTGAATTTTTCTCGCGTGCTGCCCTAGATTTGAATCACGAGGTTGTCGTTCTCTCCTTGGGTGAAGTGAATAAGAAATATGCTGGGAGCTATAAAGAGCAAGTCCTGCAGTCGAGAGAAGATATCAAAGTCAAATCTTCCCCTCTTTCATACTCTTATCTTTGGCAGTTCTACTCTCAACTCAAAAATAACACACCCAGTGTCATATTTGTTCATCTTCCTAATCCCTATGCACACGAGCTTCTTAAGCTCTTTGGTTCAATGATCAGGGCAAAGAATATAAAAATAGTAGGTATTTATCACAGTGATATTATCAATCAGGTCACTCTTCGCGATGCCTACAATCTTCATTTTAAAAATTCACTTTCGGTCTATGATTATTTTATCTGCTCCTCGCCAAACTTAAGAGAAACTTCTGCCATACTTTCAACGCTTGAAAGAAATAAAGTTCAAGTTATTCCATTTTGTATTGAATCACTGCCACCTCTCTCTACGCTTAGATCACCGTTTAAAGGTAAATTCCTTACCATTGGGAGAATGGTGCCCTACAAAGGATTTGAGTTTCTCATCGAATGTTTTAAAAATTTACCATACGAACTAACAGTCGTAGGTGGAGGTCCTCTAGAAAATAAATTAAAAAAACTTGCTGGCAATAATGTGAAGTTTTTGGGATCCGTGTCAGAAAAGAAAAAATTTGAGTTATTTGAGGAACATGATGCCCTCATTGTTTCGAGTATAAATCGTGCCGAAGCCTACGGGATGACGATTGTAGAAGCTTTTTCACAAGGTTTACCTGTTTTAGCATCAGATATTGATACAGGGGTTTCTTTTTTGGTCCAAGAAAACAAAACAGGCTTAAAATTTCCAATTAAAAACGCCGAAATTTTAGAGCAAAAAATTAAAATGCTCTCAGAGAATCAAAATCTCATTCAAGAACTGTCCCAAAATAGTTTAGATTTTTTTCATAGAGAATTAAGTTATCCTGCATTCTTAAGGAATGTAGATAAATTTCTGAGTTCCTTATGAATGTGAATTCTTTAAAAAGAAATCAAGGGTTAGATCTTTTAAGGTTTTTTGCTATTTTAATGGTTCTTCTCTTGCACTCCAGTCAGGCCATACCAGAAATTCCTCAGTCTATTTCTAGACTCTTTTCATACGGGTGGATTGGGGTGGATCTTTTTTTTGTTCTTTCAGGATTTCTTATCGCCAATCAAGTGTTTTCTCTCAATTCAACAATGGGAGTCATTCAAGGCTTAAAAACATTTTGGATTAAGAGATGGTTTCGAACATTTCCTCTCTATTTTCTTGTTCTTTTCGTCTATTTATTTATTAAACCTTATTTTGGTTTCCCTTTTAACGACTGGAATTATTCCTTTCTCGTTTTTTTTCAAAATTATTTTAACCTCAATGACTTTGTACAGTCTTGGTCACTTTGTATCGAGGAGCAGTTTTATATACTATTCCCTATTGTTTTTTTTGTGTTTGGTGTGAAATCCAATAATTTAAAAATTTGGTGCTTACCTGTTTTGATGAGTGTGATTGCTAGATTTTTTATTTGGAAGTCTGGTGCCATGAATAGCGCCAACGAGATTGTTCTTTCAAGTTTAGTAAGATTTCCTTTTCATACTCACCTTGATGGTATCTCTGCAGGAGTTCTCCTCGCTGCAAGCTTTAAGTCTTGGGAAAAAATCTCAACTGGTTCAAGAAAAGTATTGGCTATCTTAGGCTTGTCTCTTCTTTTTGTGAGTTTAGGGATATCTGGTCCTGATATCTACGGATTTAATATCGTCTTTTTATATTCAATTCTGGCTTTAGCTTTTTCTTTTCTTCTCATCTCTACCTATTCGATTAGAATCCCTGATTTTATATTTATGCCAATCCATAAGATAGCACTTTGGTCCTACGGTTTGTATCTATGGAATAATTTATTTATACGCGTTTTTTTAAAATGGGATCTTTCGATTCATTGGTTATTAAAATTGATAATTTTTTTCATTCTCAATCTTATTATTTCTGCAATTACGTACTATGGAGTTGAGAAAGTCTTTTTGATATATCGTGATAAAGTTTTAGCGAGACTTGCTTTTGAGAAAAAAGCTTCGAATTGAGCTCAACTGAACGTTCAAGATTTTTTATGCCCCCATCTTGCTTTAAGTGCTCATAAAGGGCTTTAATCTTCTCAGATAATTCTAAAGCGGATTTTTCGCTAAATATCCAGTTCCAATCAACAAAATTTAAAACCTCTGGGATTGAGCCACTGCTTGATCCAATGACAGGCCTTCCGGCACCAAAAGATTCAACGATGACTCTGCCAAATTGCTCAATCCAGTGTGGAGTGGATTGAGAGGGAAGTACAAAGCAGTCGATTTTTTCATAAAATAAATGCGCCTGATTATGAGGAATTAACCCTTCATATTGCACATAATTTTTAGATTTGATGAGCTCAACGAGTGGGCCGTTGCCAGCAACAATGAGTTTGAATTTGAAACCCTCTTGTTTCAAAAGTTCGCATGCTTTAAGAAGGATTTCGATTCCTTTGTCTGTAGAAATTCTACCGAGATAACCAATCTTGAATTCTTGGGACAATTGTATTGGCGTTATTTTGTATTTCTCTTCGTCATAGGGAAGTGGGAAGTAGATGCAGTCAGTTGTAATGCCCTTCCATCGAAGGACATTCTTGACCCCTTCAGAGCAATATAAAAAACTTGAGATAAATCGAGACACAAATCTCTCATATGGGTGCATGAATTTGAGTCTGTCTTTTTTCAGGTTTTGCGCCACTGTAAGAAAGAGTGCTGTGTTCTTATTTCTTGAGGCAAGCTTAGTTAAAATAAATAAACTAGTGCTTAAGGCCCATGTCTCTTGGTTCATGTAAATCGCATCGTATTTTGTAGAATTTAAAAGAGAGAAGATCTTAAACGGATTATAAAAAAAACGGCTTCCATTTCCTCTAAAAAAAACTTTTGTTGGGATTATTTTTGCGATGTGGGCATCAGTGGCCGGGTTAGGTTGAAACTCAATCTCACTTTTGAGATTCGAACTCCATTGTGACGGCGCAATGAGATCAATTTGGGCTTTATTTGCTTTTGCAAAAGTGCTCCAAAAGGATCTATTGGTGTCAATTATGAGTGAGTGTCCAATGACTAATAATTTCATTTTTTTTATCCTATGTTAGGATAATAGATAATCTTGAAATCGGGTACAAAGGAATTGGTTTGAATAAGAGAAAGACTAGATTGGCGCTCTATGTTCATGATTTTAAAATTGAGATTGGGCATAGTAACTCGCTCATTGAGTTAATTAGGCACCTACCGGTAGGGTATCTTGACCAATTCTCAGAAATTCGAGTGGTGTCATTCTCAACCAGTAATTTGACCGAATTGTTTCCTGGCTTTAAGGGAAAATTAAGCTGGGGAAGAGTCCCTTTTCCAAAGATAAAGCCTGTTTTGTTGAAGAGCCTTTTTTATCAAGTGTGGACCTATTTCTATAACCTTTTATTTTTTGGAGATGAGACATTTAGAATAGGAATCGGAATAAGTTCATTAAGTGTCGATTCAGTGAGTATTCAATTCATTCATCACATTTGGACACAAAGAGGTTTAGAGCAAGAGAGCAATCATGGAGTGAGAAAGATTTATAAAAAAATTCTTTTTGCGTATTTTGAAATGTGCGAGAATTATCTTTTTAAAAAGAAAGGATTGAAATTCTTCTCGCCTGCACATTTTTTAACAAATTACTTGAAAGATAATTACACAGGTATTGAGGCTAAAACAATTTATAGTGGCGTCAACTTGTCTCGTTTTGAAATTAATAAAAAGCCTAAGATTGAAATCTTAAATGATCTCGTCACTCGCTATCCAATTCTCAAGGGTCTGAATGTCAGTAAGCCCATTTATCTATTTATTGGAGCTTATGAGAGAAAGGGCCTCCCACAAGCCTTAGAGATAGTTTCTCAAGTTAAGGGGTGTCAGTTTATTGTCATTGGCAGTCCATCTGCTGGAAAGCCAGTTGTTTGGCCTAAAGATATAAATGTTTATCCCATTACATTCACAAGAGAAGTCCCACTCTTCTATTCACTAAGTGATGCATTTATCTTTCCAACGATCTATGAGCCATTTGGCTTAGTGCTTTTTGAAGCGATGGCAATGGGATTGGCCATTGTCACACGATTCGATCAAGTGGGGGCCAGTGAGTTACTTAAGGGCTTGCCCGAAGTGTATTTTTCAGATGAAAAAGACTTCTCCTTTGTGCCAGTAGAGGTCAAAGATTTAAATGCCAAAATGCATTTAAGAAATGAGCGCATCAAATTACTGGGCGATGTCTCTTGGAGCAAAGCTGGAGCCGAATTAGCAAACTTTATTTAGAATTCTTATATAAATCCTCGAGCTCATTTGTCATGCAGACGAGAGAATACTGATTCTTGATTAATTCAAATCCTGCTTTTTGTATTTTTTTATACTCATCAAGATTTTTTGATTCAAAATTTAAGAGAAGCCTCTCTAGAATGGAGTAAAGATCTTGAACCGCTTCATGAGTTGTCGATTTAAAACTCAACCCAGTGTCGCCATTTATTATTAGGTCAGTGACACCACCTTGGTTTGATCCAATGACTAAGCAACTTTGTCCCATTGCCTCTGCAACGACTAGTCCAAAAGGTTCAGGGATAGTGGATGAATGAATGAATACATCTATCGTTTGATAAAAGTTCTTTATATCAATCACGTGCCCAATGAATTTTATCTCTTGATGAAGATTATTCTTAACAACTAAGTTTTTAAGACTATTTTCATACTCAATATCTTTTGGGGTTTTAGCATTACCAGCGATGCTAAAACTGAATCTTGAATGTGGATAATTCTCTTTTAATAATTTGAGAGCCTCTACGATGAGATGAAAGCCTTTCCATGAACAAATGCGTCCACTTGTTCCAAGTCTTAGTTTAGAACTTAGGAATTTTTCATTGTAGTTGTTCGCACTTTCAACACCTAATTTGATAATCTCTACTTCATTGCTTCTTATTATTGGAACTGTAGCGAAATGAGCACTCTTCAAAAATTGGCTATTAAAAAGAAGGAGATGGCTTTTAAATAGCGAGGCAATCTTATCGAGCGTTCCTCCCACTGGGCCATGTTGAAACCAAGCAACCTTTGTTCTAATCCCATAAGATGAGAGACCAAAGACTATTTGAGTATAGGGCATTGTCGTATGTACCCATTCTGGGTTCATGGTTTTTGTAATATCTCGTATCTCTAAAATCGCTCTAAGTAATCTTAGGGGGCTTGAGAGCTTGAATTCATTTTTAAGTACGAAATGGGGAATGTTGAGGAGTTTTGCTTCTTTAACCGCTTCACCGTTTTTAAAAAACAAAATGCAGGGAAGATATTTGTTATTTTGGAGATGCATTTTGCAACTATTCAAAATAAATTTCTCTGCTCCTCCGATATATCCATTGGCCGAGAGATAAAGAATCTTTTTCATTTTATTTTTTCTTAGCGATCACGAAGATATTGTCGCTAAAAAGCTCACCCTTTAAGAGTCCAAAGCTAATTTTTTGCCAGGTTAAACCTCTGAGTCCGGGAATGAGGCCTTTTGGTGTAAAATCAAAAACGATATCCGTAAATTCTTGTTCTTCGAGAATTCTTTTGAGGTCTAATCGCGTGAGTGCAGTAATGTGCGCGGGATAATCTCTTTCTAAAAATGAGACAAAATGGCCTTTAAAAATCAAAGCCAAGAGAGATCTAATAGAGCCATTGTTGGGTGTTGAGAGGATTAGATAGCCCTTGGATTTAAGAATATTCTTAAGATCCCTAATCATCTGTCGCGGGTTTTCTAAATGCTCAATTACCTCAAGTGAAACAATTGTCTCAAAGCTTTCGGACTGAATCTGAACTCCACTGTTGAGATCTGTTTGAAGCCATTGAATATCTTTAGGGAGGAATTCAGGTCTTGGCATAATATCTGTACCAAAAAGATCAGAATACTGGGCGAGATGAGCTCTTTTAAGAAATTCCCCTTTGCCTGAACCAAAATCTAGGATTTTTGATTTTCTATTCAGTATCCCCAACCATTTAAGACAGGTTTCATAGATTTCTTCCCCTGACTTCCCTAGGCTCTGCTTGACTTGAATACTGAGTTCAAGACTCTGCTCCATTAATTTCTCCAATGATCATAAAAGGGGGAGCTTTTTAATAAAGGAATGCTTAAAATTCTCCTAAGGTAGATTATATGTCATTTTTTAACATTATAGAGAGTTTAGTTTTAGATGTTTTTTTAGATCTCAATCTAAAAAAATTATTGATCTATATCGTTTGCGTATTCCTTACTTCATTTTTTGGTTACACACTTATTCTTTTTTTAAACGGACCAGGACACAAGTACGTTCCGATAAAAATGAGACGTTTTCTCTTTATTAGTGCGGATAAATCGACGACTGGCGCATTGCAGGTTGGTGGTATCGTATTTTCAATTGTCTCGATGATAGCCATCTCCCTGCTTTATGAATGGTATCCCTACCTAATCTCCAACCATCAGTACAAAATTATTGCTTGTGCTTATCAATCATGGGTCGGCATTTTGATTTATGGATATCTTGATGACTGCTTTGAGATTAGAGCCTCCATTAAATTACTTTTACAGTTAGCTGTGATTGTCATTTTTTGTTTACGAGTTTCGAATGTTATTTTTAGTGAAAATTCCGCATTAGCTTTCTTAGTGATGATGTTCTTTTCGGTGGCGATAGTAAATGGATCGAATCTACTGGATGGACTTGATACACTCACTTATAAATTCTCTCTCGTTATTTATGGTGCTTTCATCGCCCTATCGATTCCCATTAATAATGTGACGACCATTTGCTTGGCTCTCACTGGTATTGCAAACATGACAGGATTTCTCGTTTATAATCGTGCTCCCTCAAAAATACATATGGGAGAGATAGGCGTAAGTAGTTTAGGGCTGTCCTATATTATCCTAGCTTCAATTTTATTTGATGGTTATAGAGTTAATCATACAACTTTCGAATCGTTCTGCTTTTCATCGCTTCCTTGTGTGCTCCCATTTATAGAATTAGGTGTGAGCTTTGTTAGAAGAATCTTAAATGGGAAATCTCCCTTTAGAGGAGACAAGCTACATAATCACCACATACTTGTTGAAAAGCATGGTTTTACTCCTACTGGAGCCTCCACAATTTTGGCCAGTCTCTATTTGAGCGGTCTCGTATTAGCATTCATTCTAAATTATTATTCTGATTCCTACTGGGGTCTGCTATTTCTAGGATTTTATACTTTTGGCTATTACATACTTCTTGGTAAAAAACACTGGTTTGGTGAAGGATTCAGCTTGAGCCTTGCCCTGCTAGAAAAGTTTTTGATCAAAAAAGAAGTAAGAGTGATTCCATCTAATACGATTAATGATTTTAAAATAATTATTAATTCAAAGCGCGATGAAAATAAGGATTTAGAAAATCAATGATTCGAATATTGCTTATTAATCTCGATTCCAACGACTACGCAGGCTACTCTTCGCTCGTGGCTTGTTCGCTCTTTAATCTGAATAAAGAAACAAAGCTCAGCTTGATTTGTACTGAAGGAAAAGAGGTCTACGAATCTTTGGGTGTTTTTGAAAGGGTTTATCAAATTGATCAAGAGGATGTTTTGGGAGCTAATTCTTTACAAATAATTAGCGAAAAGTTGCCTGAGTTGTTTAGCAGTGAGTGGAGCTACGTCATTAATAATTCTAGAGATACTGATTCAGCTGGTTTGGCTTCAAGCATTAAAGCAAAAGAGAAGGTTGGACCAACGAGAGATCGAACGAAAGAGATTGGAATTTCTCATAATTCTTTCTTCTCTTTTTTGCTGACAGAGAAGAGCTCCGGCCATTTCCCACTCCACATAAGCCAGATTTATTTTGAGATTGTGAGTTACCACAATGAGATTAAATCAGTGCCCACTGTTTGGAGTTCTAAGCATATAGATGATCTAAAATTCAAGTTAAAGAGAGTGCTAGAAAAAAGATCAAAAAAACATTTTGTCCTTGTGGATACCGAGTTAGGCCGCGTGAATAACGTAGGCAATATCAATTTCTTCCTTAATTTTGTAAAAACCATCGATGAGTCTCCTGAATTCTCACCTCTGCTGTTTACAAAAAACATAGATAACGATTCATTTATTATTGATAAACTAAGATCTTCTCTTGGTGACGAACTCCATGTGGTGGCAGTAGAAGATAAAAGCTTGTTGCAGCTTTTATCAAATGTAGAGCTTGTCGTTACCGATAGCTACGCTGTGAAAACATTTGCTGATTTAGTAAGTACACCAACATTGTTTATAAATTCGATGAATGAACTTCCTTTAAGTAATTACTCAATTAATGAGAGAAGTGTTTTAATAAATAGTGTCGTTAAAAATTCAAAATTTGTTGAAGAGTGTCTAAAGGCTTGTCGTCTAATTCTTTCAAAGCAAACTGACCAGCTTGCTGATTTGCCTGTGAATTCATTCAGAACTATTGTTCAAGACGGAAAGTCCTTACTTAGCCCACTCGGGCCAATCAGTTCAACGCATGAATTGGAGTATTATAGATGGATGCTTTCAGTTAAATATCTCTCGTTTCTTGAGAAATTAGAAATGCCGGAAGTTAAAATTAACTCTAAGAAATATTCTGAAATAATCAATAGTGAGAGGACATCAATCAAGGAAGTATTTAATCTTTTACTTGATAAAGTTAAGGACAAAGAAAGCTATGACTCATTAGATCCATTTCTAAAAGGTAAACTTGAGAAGTCGAGCGATGTTTTGCTTTTAGCGCTAAGCTATTCGCAGTTTAATAATAATAGTTCACCACATTCTCTGAAAAAATTTTTAACTGATGCGAAGCCAGTTATCAAAGATCTTATGGTTTTTTTGGCTAACGAAGAAACGATATATCAAAATAAAGATACTTAGATGGAATTAATCAATTGGTTGTATTTTTCAAGTGAAGCGTTCTCTTGGTTCTCATAGATATATTCTCTTGCAAGTCGATTGCACGCTAGTGAAAGTCTTAATCTCTCGTCATTGTTTTCAAGCAAGATTTTAATTTTTTTGATCATCGCTTTGTAATCCCCTCTTGCGACGAGGAGATCTTTCGGCAGGAGCATGCTTGTCCCTGGTGCACTATAACCTACAACAGGCAAACTTGCGGCCATCATTTCCAGGACACCAAAACCAAAACTTTCAAGATGACTGGGAAATATGCCTAAATGACATTCAGAGAGAAGTCTCGGCAAATCTTTTGGATTGTATCTGGCTATAACCTCAACATTATCACTCAAATCATTGCCAAAATATTTATAGATAGATTCAACAGAACGGAAAAGACCCAAGACACCCAAAAGTTTGAATTTAATTTGGGGGTAGCTTTTGCTCAGTTCTTTCACAATTGCTGGAAATTCAACAGCACCTTTTCTTCTATCAAAAGATCCTACAAAAGCAATTGTGATGTTGGAATTTTCATTCTTATCAATCTGAAATTCATTAAATCGCTCCAGGCTTATCCCGTAGGGTTGCATGACAATTTTATTAGGATCTACACCATATTGAATGAGTATTTCTTTGTCGTCTGGGTTAGAGACATTGACTACGTCGGAGTACTTCATGGCCGTTAAAAAGGTGTTGATTCGCTGGTTAAGTTGTTGAGACCTTTTCTTAAATTTCACAACATGAGAGACATATGCTCTGAGCGTTTTTAGAACAGGAAGTTTTATTTTTTTGAAGTGAAGCTCTAGTAAAACAGACCTTGCAACCAGAATCGATTTTACTTGATCTTTTAAATTATATGGAAGATAGACTGCTTCATATTCAATCACATCATAGTTGTGATGATTGGCCAGAATATAATCTTTGAGATAAGGGGCAAAATGTCTCAGCCTCCAGGCCTCATGATATTCAATCGTCTCGTCACCAACAATTTGATTGATTCCTACGAGCGTGACTTCATGACCTCTTTGACGATAAGTCTCTGCGATCTCAATATATCCCTTGGGTCCACCCAGGTCTGCCTTGATCGGGAACTGGCAGCACATCAGTATCCGCAGCTTTTTCATTTCTTTCGCCCTCTTAAATGTTGATCGATGGGCAACTCAAAATAGCGATAGATAAAGTAGCTACTTATAATCAGCGTGACAGAGATGTAGCCACAATAGAGAAATCCCATTGTGTCGCCTAGACGAAAGATCTTGGAATAAAACTGCTGAAAGAAAACTTTGAGAGGTACTTGAAGTATGTAAAGTGCATAACTTGCTTCCCCAAGAGCCACAAGCGGTCTTGCATTCAATATTCCATTACCTTTATCACAAACAGCTGAATAGAAAATGAGTCCAGCGAAGGCTAGGAGTGAGAATGGATTGCCCATTCCAATAATGTAGTTGGGAAAGGGTACTAAAAAAAACATACAGCTAAAAAGCGCAAAAAAGATGAACTTATAATGATCGTTCGTTTGTTTTGTATAGGACTGGTAAACTTTATAGAGGCAATTCCCTAAAAGAAATTGACTCAGTCTAAAGAGAGGTGAATTGATCCATAATATTCTCGTCTTAACACCCATAAACATTACATGTGTAGGTAAGTATAGATTGAGAAAATAAAATCCTGCGCAGATGAGATAGAGAAAGATGAGCCAATTTTTATGATTTTCTTTTCTCAATAATTTCACTGAAAAAATTGGAAACATGAGATAGAAAAACATTTCAACACTTAGGCTCCAGTCTGGTAAATTCCAATCTTCAATAAGAGCATTTACCGGCCAATAAGCTTGAATAAAAGTCAGATTTGAAAATACAAAAAAGGATAAATGGCTCGGGTTCTTTAAAAAAGCGGAATTTGGAATTGCTTTTAAAAGAAGAGGAGCTGAGAGCAATAGTGAGAGATAATACGCTGGCACAATTCTCATCAGTCGGTGAGAAATGAATGTTTTTGGTTTAAATTCGTCTCTTTGAATATCTTTGTCGTAACGTAGCGCCATAACGAAGCCCGAGAGAACAAAGAAGAAACCAACTCCAAGATACCCTTTACCAAAAATTTGATCTAGATAGTCATAAGGTGGATAGAAATTAAAATAATGTGAGCCAATAACCATATAGGCGGCAATGAACCGTAGGGAAGTTAAAGAGCTCTTATTTTCCATTCTCTAGATTATAATGGCTTTTTAAAATTTATGATAAACTGATCGAGCTATGAAAAATCTGCTTAAACGTCTGATTGGCTTTCTCATTGGTAAGTCTAATTTAAGTTCTTTAGCTGAGAACTTTCATCTGTATTCTTACAAGGGCGAAGCGAGTTTCAGCCAAGAAGGTGAGGATCGTGTTCTAAAAGCTCTGCTCAAGAATAAGCAGAATGGATTCTATGTCGACATAGGGGCACATCATCCTAAATTTCTTTCAAATACTCAGATTTTTTATCAAGAGGGTTGGTCAGGAATCAATATTGATGCCAATCCTGAATGCATGAGAATTTTTCACAAACTTAGACCTCGCGATATCAATGTCACCTCAGGTGTTGGCCGCACCAAAGCCTTAATGAAATTTTATTCCTTTCAAGAGCCGGCCCTTAGTACATTTGATGAAAAACTTGCAGCAGACAGAGAGAGCGCCGGGAGAATTTTAAAGGATCGGTTTGAGATTGAGATACTGCCCTTATCCGACATTCTGAACAAGCACATGCCCAAGGGTCAAATGATTGATTTTTTGACTGTAGACGTCGAAGGCTTCGACCTTGATGTCTTGAAGTCGAATGATTGGAGCAAATTTAGACCGAGGTTTATTTTAGTTGAGTGTTTAGGTCTAGAAATAGAGTCCTTGCAAGCCAATGAAACCTATCAATATTTAAAATCACAAAAATATAATTTCAAAGGAAGACTAATAAACACCTGTTTGTTTACCGATGAAAGGGAGGGCAATCACATTTAATAGCTAGAGAAGGATGTATCTTAATGAAAAAGTTTCCTGCAAATGTCATTTGGTGGGCCACCCATCCCGTATCATTCGTTAGAAGAGTCGCTGGAGAAGTTTATAGAAAATTTTATCCCGATGAACCTTGGATCTCTCACTACGCCGTCAAATTCTGCGATCAACATTTAAAAAAAGATTTTGTCGCCCTGGAATGGGGAAGTGGGCGAAGTACCATTTGGTTCGCCAAAAGAGTGAAAAAGATCCTGAGCGTTGAGGACAAAAAATCCTGGTACGACTATGTAAAAAACAAGTTCCGCGAGATCAATCTTAATAACGTGGATTATCGTTTTATTGATTTAGACCACCCGATTGATGAACCGGCCAAACAAAAATATGAAGAAACTCCTCGATACGTCGCTGTCGCTGAAGAGTTCGAAGATGAGAGTTTAGATCTGATTGTAGTGGATGGTCATTATCGCCAAGCCTGTATCCAAGCGAGCCTACCAAAATTGAAGAAGGGTGGACTCTTGCTGGTTGATAATTCCAACTGGATGCCAAGAGAGCAGTGGGGAGTTCCGGAAGATTGGGAAGTTTGCCATAGCAGCTTTGGCTTTGACGGTGAAACGACAATATGGAAAAAAGCCGGTTAATTTAAAAGATTATAAAACTTCTGTGCTTGGGCTTTTAGATTGTGCTCTTGGTACCATTTAAAAGCCTGGCCAGAAATTCTTTCAGCGATCTCTTCATTAAATTCACTATCTGAAATCATGTAATGCTTACTTTCGATCACCTGATCAACTTTTTGATTCTTGTATTCTGTCGCTACAGTTAAGAGTCCATGAGAGCAGTAAGCCGCAAATATTCCAGATTTAGAAAGATATTCGGTTGGATAGTTAATGAAACCAATTTTAGAATGACTTAAGAGCTTGCTGATTTCAGGAGATGGCAGAGTACCCATTTGCTCAATTTTTATTCCACCAATTGCAGAGGGAGCATGATCAGATTTTTGTCCAATTTCGATGACCCTCTTAATTTTTGCCGCACTTATAATCTTTTCAACTCCAGCCATTGATTGCTCGTAAATTCTATTTTTGGGTCCCGGACTGCCAAAAATAATTAAATTCGAGTCTCTCTCTATATAAGGAAGTCTCTCTTGTGGTTCTCCAATATTTGAAAAGACCGGAGAGACTAAAATGTTTGTATGCTTTCCCTTGGAGAGTTTTTCAATCTTTTCAGCATAACCCTGCTTACTGGTTGCACATTTGGTACTCATAAGCATGAGTTTTTGGGCCAATTGCTTCTGTAGGGGAGATGTCCAAAATTGGCTTGTCCACACTGGACCAAAGGCATAAAGCTCATGGAACATTGTATAGAGTCTTCTACTAGGATTCTGATTCAACCAGTGCCCCAGTCCTTTGACGAGCCAAACAGGGGAGCCTCGCTTGGCATAGCCATAACCCACATAGTGTAGAAAGACCGAGGAATATGGTTTCAAAAAACCATTAAGCGAAGTTTGATCTCTAGACTCCAGTTTATGGACTGGAAAGCCTGAAATAAGATTCTCTCCCTTCCAGGAAGGATCAGAAACTAAGAATTCGAACAGCTGGCTATGATCTTGATTGATTCTTTTAGCTAATTCTAAAGCATAGTCTCCCACTCCGTTTATAGAAGGGGGAAGCCTTGGAACGATAATGAGTATTGGGCGATTATCCATTATGAGTATTTTAACCTCATTGCGAGCAATTAGAATAAGAGATAAAATTATTTTATTTTCAATCGAGAATAAATCTTGAGTGAGCTCACTAAAAAGTCATTTTTAAACTTTCTGGCTTCTCTGGTTAAGACTGGCGGTATTTTAGCTTTAACCTTTATTCTTACACCTATTTTGATCAAGCTTCTAGGAACCAAAGATTTTGGAACATTTAGAGTTTTAAATGAAATCTATTCCTATCTCAGCCTCGCAGAAATGGGTTTGATGACAGCAGTTATCACCTGCATGTTACCACTTGTTAAATCCAAAAATCGGGAGCAACTGACAAGACTGATGGCCCATGGAAGTTGGAGATTTTATAAAGTTGTCTTGTGGACTGTGGGAGTAGGTATTTGTATCTTCCCCTTTCTAGAAAAACTGACATCTTGGGATAGTGCCGCTCCAACCGAACTCTATTTTTCATTCGCGATACTTCTGTTTAGCTCCATAACAATCCCATCAAATATTTATAAGGCATATCTTGAGGCACAGAATAAAGGCTACCTTGTTCATTTAATTATTTTCTTTCAGAACACGATCTTCACCCTATTATCGGTGCTGTTTGCTTATCAAGGCTTAGGTTTGAAGTCACAGGCTATTGGTTTACTTATTTCTGTCATTTTTGGTGCCTGGCTGATGAGATATTTTTCAGATATTAAAGTCGATTTATCAAAACGTAATTACGAAGAGGGGCATCTCGTCTCAAAAAGACAACTCTCGCAGGTTCTGAATGAATTAGCTGGAAAGCTCTGTTGGCAAATTGATCAAGTCGTCATTGCAAGTATGATTGATACGACTATGGTTACCAAAGTCTTTATTGGTCAAAGAGTCGCAACAATAATGCAGCAACAACTCCTCTCTTTAGGGCAAGCGAGCTGGGCGTCACTAAGTACCCTCTATTACTCAAATGAAGGCACAGAAAGATTTGATAAGAGATTTTATGAGATGAGCAAATTATTATCATTCACTGCGATGATCTTACTTGTTCCTGTCTGTCTGCTGAATAGATCTTTTATCACTTTGTGGGTTGGAAAAGATCTACTCATGGATACGGATACACTTATTTTCTTAGCTTCTGCTAATGCCATTCTTCATGGTGTGTTTAGTTTTTGGGGCTATATAATTACGGTTCTTGGTAAGGCCGATTTATTAACGAAACCATTTTGGATTCAGGCCATCATAAATGTGTCAGCTAGTATTCTTGGGACTTATTACTTTGGGGGAATTGGGCCGCTCTTTGGGACATTAATAAGTTTTTTGATTGTTCCTCTCCTGTTTTACCCAAAGATCTTAGAGATCAATTTCAAGCTAAAGCTTGCAGCTCTCTATAAGTCACTTTTTTTCCCTTTAGTTATTGGACTATTGGTTCTAGTCGCTTTTCTTAAAAGTGGAATTAATTTTGTCGACCTCAGTGTGACTGAGTTTGTACTTAAAGGAATATTGACTTTATTTGTGACAACTTTTGTCTTGTTTTTTGTTGTTTTTTCAAAAGACGAGAAGAGTTTATTGATTAAAAGAGTTAGGACGCTTCGTTCGAAAGGTAAGTCATAATGAAGATATCTCTTGTCGTTATTACGAAGAATGAGGAGGCGAATATCGCTTCCTGTATTCAATCTTGCCCTTTTGTAGATGAAGTCATCGTGGTGGATTCTGGAAGTAGTGATAGAACAGAAGAAATTTGCAAATCTCTAGGAGCCAAATTCATCTTCAATGCTTGGCCTGGCTACGGAAAGCAAAAGCAGTTTGCAATCGAGCAAGCGAGAAATAATTGGATTCTTTCATTAGATGCTGATGAGTATCTAACACCCGAACTCTCTGAAGAGATAAGTCGTGCATTGGAATTTAACAAAGAGGCTTATCGAATCCCACGAAAACAGATTTTTATGGGTACGATATGTCATTATGGGAAATCAGTAGACCATCCCGTACGACTATTTAATCGAGAGAGAGGAAGTTTCGATTTAAAAAACATACACGAGTCCTTCATTTCTACAGGACCAGTTGGTGACTTGCATGGTTTCATGATGCACAACTCTGGAATTACTGTTTTTGAAAGATGTAAAAAAATTATGCGTGACTTAGAATTAGAAATTCAAAATAACAGCGACCCCTCTATTGGCGTAAATAATGTGATGTTCGATCCCATTCGTTATTTTCTTAGCTATTATATAAAACACCAAGGCTACAAGGATGGAGTGGCCGGATATGTGATGACGGCTCTTTTTTCTATCCAAATGTTTTTACAAAATGCAGCTCAATTTGAAAAAAACTTAAAAAATAATCGGCTCATCAAATGAAAATACAAGAAGCAGTATGTCTGTGTGGAAATAAAAACTATAACTTAGTTTATAAAAACACTTATAACAGGCAGGTCCGAGACTATAAGTTCAGTTTATATCAGTGCGTAAATTGTAGTGCCGTAAGAGTTGATCCTGTTCCGGATATATCTCTTTATACAGAAGGGTATACGGCTTCGACAGAGTCAAACTCTTATATGCGAAGAGAGAAGCCTTGGTGCAAAACTCTTTCAAAAGAAGTCGTGGAGATTATAGAGGATCATCCCTCGTTAAAAGGATTACCTGTCTTGGATGTCGGGTGCAATGGTGGAGAATTGGTTGAGTGCATGAAGAAGGATGGTCTCAACGCAGAAGGGTGTGATGTCGATCCAATTGCTGTGGAATACGGGAAGAGTAAAGGCTTGAACCTATTCATCAAAGATCTTGCAAGTCATAAACTAGAAAAAAAATATTCTGTCGTGACCTTAAACCATACACTTGAGCACATCATTCCAGCTCAAGTCTTTATGCAAAACATTTATGATTCAATAGTCAAAGATGGCGTGCTTCTCATACATGTTCCAAATTACAACAGCTGGATTTCAAGGATTATGAAGCATAAATGGGGATTTTTGGCCCCTCATGAGCATGTCTGGCAATTCACTCCCGAGACACTTAAGAACTTTATTTTGAACTCTTCAGATCATAAGATGGAAGTGATCAAGATAGAGTGCAAAACTTCGCTTGAGCAACCTGGAGATGGAGTGAAGGGTTTTATCAAAAAAATAATTATTAAATTCTCTGAATTATTTGATCAGGCTGATGAAATAATTGCCACATTTAGAAAAAAGGATTGAATCAAATCTTAAGGCTTACTGTTTTGACGCTCTCTCTCACTTAACCCCTTCAAGAAATTTCTCAGGAATTGATCACCGACGACACGATAATTCATATGGCCCTCTTTTCTAAAGAAAGCACTAAGCTCAGTTTTTGAAACCTTGAATCCGGCCTTGGTGAGAATTTCTAAAATATCATCATCTTTAAGTTCAAAAGCAACGCGAAGTTTTTTCAAGACGACATTGTTGGTTGGAAGCTCATGGGCTAAAGGAGGACGACTTTCATCCTTGCCGCGCTTATAATAAATAAGACCATTTAAAAATTGAGACATCACTTTTTGAGGGCATTCAATAAAACCTGGTTCATCTTCTGGTTTCATATAAGCGTTCATGTTCGCTTGCGTGACTTCACCACCACCAAGCTTCACTATATCGGCCAGTTTAAACTCACTGATGTTGAGGATGTAGCGAACACTGCGGATAACGTCGTTATTAATCATTTTTTCTTTATATATGAAAAAGCGCCACTTGCTAACAATTTTAAGCAGTTATTTTTGACCTTGACCCAAATTATAGTAAGCCTTATATTAAACCCAATGGTTAATTAACAATTTGGTTATATATGCAAGACAATCTCTCTCCCATCTTTGCTGCTCTAGCTGACCCCACTCGCAGGGCAATCATCGGTCAGCTGGCCAAGGGTGAAGCCCATGTGGGGGACATTGCTAAACCCTTTTTAAAAGAAATGAGCTTACCCGCTATTACGAAACATTTAAAAGTTTTAGAAAGTGCAGGTCTCATCACGAAAACCAAAGACGCTCAATGGCGCTCATGTAAGATCAACGCCAAGCCCTTAGAGGAGGCCACTCATTGGATGGAGCAGTATCGTGAGTTTTGGGAAGAGAGCTTTGATCGCCTGGATGAATACCTAAAATCAATTCAATCTAAAAAGAAATCTAAAGGAAAAAAGCATGGCAAAGGCTAAACCGAACGAATTGCGTCTCGTGCGAGTCTATGATGCTCCAGCAAAACTAGTGTGGGCGACGTACACTGAAGATAAGCATCTCACCAAATGGTGGGGCCCGCGTGGATTCACTATCACGACGAAATCAAAAGATCTGCGTCCAGGTGGTAAGTGGATTTATACCATGCATGGCCCTGATGGCATCGATTATCCCAATATGACAACATACCATGTGGTGGAGCCCTATAAAAAATTGGTTTATGACCATGGTGGAAATGAAGAGCGCCCGAAACTCTTTACCGTTACTGTGACTTTTGAAGAACATCTAGGAAAGACGGTAATGGATATGACCATGACCCTTGATACGCCTGAAGCTGCCATCGAGATTAGTAAACATATTAAAAATGCGAGTGGAAACTCAACATGGGATCGCCTTGGAGAGTATTTAGAAGGCGAGCAAACGAAAAAAGATGTTTTTATCATCAATCGCACTTTTAAGGCCGATCAAAAAACGCTCTTTGAAATGTGGACGAATCCTGAGCATCTCTCAAATTGGATGGGGCCAGCAGGGGCTAGCATGAAATATCTTAACGTTGCCATTAAGGAAGGTGCATTTGCCCACTATCAATTAACGACGGCAGAGGGCGAATTTCACTTTGGAAAAATGGAGTACAAGAAAATTCAACCTTATGAATTACTTGTTTATGTTCAATCGTTTAGTGATGAGAAGGGAAATCTTGTAAAGCCTGGCTTTGCACCCACTTGGCCGGATCAAATGCTGACAACGATTCATTTTACTGATGAAGGATCAAATGAAACGCGTATCACTCTAAAGTGGGAAGTTTACGGCAACGCCAACGAAGTTGAGCGCAAAACATTCAATGAAGCGAAAGCCGGAATGACTGGTGGCTGGACAGGGTCGTTTGATAAGTTGGAAGAGGCACTTAGATAGAGTCATTAATTTTATGAAATATAATATAGCTCCAGAACACACTGCTGTTCGAGTGGCGATGTGGCGTGATACAAAATGTGATTTTTGGTGCCTCCCTAGATTTGGGATAAGCGATTCAAATCCTTTATTCAAATAGATAAAATAGTTAGCCTTTGATTGTTCGCAAGTGCCTCAGGTCTTGAGTTTAAGAGTCTCAAGCGTTTTTTTAAATACGACTAACCAACCGAACTTGGAAATTACTTTAAAACGTTTTATGTCGTCATCAACCAATTGCTCCTTGTAGCCCAGATTATTTAAAGCCCTAATAGTGATATCTAACGGTAATGAGCTGTTGATTCCACAAGACTTCCACTTTCCGGACGTGTACCGATTACCTGGAATGTTGTCAACTTCATCAAAATATTGTGTTCCAGGCGCACTGATTGAATCGAGGATTATATATTCAGGATTCGACTTATTCACAATTAACTCAAGCAAGTGGAGAGGTGAGTGCAAGTGATACAAAACACCACAACAAACGACAACATCTACGAAATGATTTTGATTATAAAAATCAAATACATCTGCGTATACTACCGTATCATCAGGAAACTTAGAGCGCAGGATATCCTCGCAGTTTGGATTTGCTTCGACGAGAGTTAGTTTGGCAGGATTATTTTCTTTAATAAGTTTAGAGTGCCAACCGTGATAAGGACCAACTTCAATCACTGTTTTATTTTTACAGACACTAAAAACCTCATTCCTCATGAAATGAGTATACTCAGCAGGATCTTGATATAAATTGAATGTACCTTCGTCTTGCGGAGCCTTTATCATGATTGAGAGTCCTTTGAGTGAATCTATTACAAGTTCTAAGTAGTATAATTTTATGAATTAAATTTCAGCAAAAAATTTCCTTATTGAAAAGCCATTAGACAAACAACTGCAGCATCACATCAATAAGTTTGGGATTACAGCCTTTAGTATTAAGACTCACCGTAGCAACTCTATGTAATAGAATTGTGTTCTAGTCGAATAGTGATGAGCAAGGTAATGCCCGCTTAATAAATCAAGTTGAACGAAACGCGAGTCACCCTTAAGGGGAAGTTTATGGCGAAGCCAATGAGATTGAGCGTAAAACATTTAATGAAGCGAAAGCCGGAATGACTGGTGACTGGACGGGGTCGTTTGATAAGTTGGAAGAGGCACTTAAATAGCAATTTTTGCTTTTATAGCAGCGATTAGTTTTTCAGAAAATTCATTAACGGAGTTAGGATTCTGCCCAGTTATTAGCTCTCGGTCGACAACGACATGCGATGACCAGCTCTCAGCGGAAATATTTTTTCCTCCCGCTAAAATGAGTGCGTCTGAAGGATAATAGAGCATCATTCCATTGAGTTTGCCCTTTTCAGCCATTTTCTCTTCAATGCTTGAAAAGATAGTCATGGCATAGTCTTTATAAGGCCAATCTTTTGCGAACTCTTTCGCTTCACTAATTTTTCCCTCTGCTAAAAATTTAAGCATGGGCTTGGGATCTTTGAGAGCAGATAAAATGGCGATCGGGCCATGACATATCAATGCCGTCACAATTTTATTTTCATGGGCCCAGCGCAGAAGTTTTCCAAGATTAGGATCAACCGCTAAGTCTATGACTGGGGCATGTCCGCCTGGAATAAAAATGGCGCCAATTTCTTCAGGCTCAAATCCCTGAACCTTTGTGAGAGAGAGCAATGGTTGCGAGTTTCCAATAGCATTAAAAATTTTCAAGGCGCGATTGAAAATCTTCTCATCCTTATTGAAATATTTAGAGGTGACAGAATCTTTATCAAGCGCTGGAAGTTTTCCCGTAGGTGTAAGGTAGACTGGCTCAAAGCCTGCATCAATGAGGGCCATAAGAGGAATGGCAAATTCATTGAGGTAATTGCCCGTTTGATAGCTTTTACCATCTTGAAGAGGAAGAGACTTATTTTCAGAAAGTATAACGAGAATCTTTTTGGCTTTCGCCTGAGCATTAAGAGAAAAAATTAATGAAAGGGCGAGAATAAATTTTACCATTGAGCATCCATTCCTTGTTCGAACCCCACGACCTTGTCACCAATTTTATGCTTCTCAAGTGGGATGAACTTATTAGCCTTAAAGACTTTCTTATAGCCTGAACATCGATCACTGCGCAGCTTTTCTAATGCCTTTGGTGAGTCGGCAAAAAGATATTCTATGAGATAATTTTTAGCAATTAGGCTCATGACTTTTAATCCCTGTCCAGCCGAGAGAACTTTTTCCACTTCCTCAAGAGAAGAGGATTCAGATCCATAGGGTTCGCTAAGAATGAGAACTCCCACTACACCATCAATTGTATTCGTAAAGTTTGGATCAAGAAGATAGGTATTTTCAACAGCAGCTTTTCCCGAATAAAGGCCTGGAACAAGTGAGTTACTTTTTGTGGAGTCAAACACAGGCCCATGGGCGGCACGAATATTTTTTCCAATTTCCGTATTAGTATAGGCTTTATAAGTTTCTTCATCTTTGAATGTGAGAAGCACTATCTCATTAGGGAGAGTCGGCACATTTAATAACGCTGGACGATACGAGATGAGACCCAAAGGAGCAGCTTTTGAAAAAAGAGGAAAAAAATCTTTGTTCACAACTTTTATAAATGTTTCAGGCGCAAGTGTCGTAAACCCTCGATAGAGTCGATGATAGGCGGCTGAACAATCGAGTGAGAGAAAGCCAAAAAGAACCAGGAGTAGCTTCATAAAAACCTTCGTTGTAAAAATGGTATAAAATAAAAAGGCCCGCTAATGCAGGCCTTTATTATTTTTTAAATGGGGTGACCGATGGGGCTCGAACCCACGACAACCAGAATCACAATCTGGCGCTCTACCAACTGAACTACGGCCACCACAGAGAACGTCATTTTTATCGTGGCGCGGCGCGTGTGGTCAAGAAAAAACCTGTTTGATTGACCCTATCCCTCGAGCCACTGATAATAAAAGCATGAAAAACCTCATTCTTATCGTTTCATTTCTCGTTTTGGGCCTTCCCGCGATGGCGCAACAGATCGGCGCAGGGGCCATGCCCTTATCAAAAAACCGCATCGGACTTGAGGCCGGAGGCTATTTAAATCGTGGAGCAGGAACTGGGGCCCTGGTTCGGTATATGAATACCTTGAATGATGATGCAGCCTTTGAGTTGGGCGCTGGTGGGGCGACGGGATCTCATGGTTCACGTGCCTTTGCAGCGATCAGACAGCAATTGGTGAAAGAAGACGTCTCAATCCCCGCCATTTATCTGCGTGGAAGTGTGGAAGCGTATAAAGATGCTGAATCCACCAGAAGAAATGCCATTGGCGCGGGCCCGCTTTTCACACAAGGCTATGTTGTAAGTAATCAGGAAGTTTACGCCTACATTCATCCAAGGGCCCAAATTGGAATTGAAACTGATAGCAATGATTTCGTTGTGGTGACGGGAAGCTCTTTTGGACTCAACACTAATATTAAATCGAATCAGCGCAATTGGATTGCTTCAGTAGAGATGGACATGGGGTTTCAAAATGCGGCCAACTCTTTCATGATGGGCCTTGCCACGGATATATAATGAATTTAAAAATCGCTTTTTCAGACTTTGACGGCACTCTTACTCTTGATAACAGAGAGCTCACCAAAACGTTTTTTGACGTGATTGAGCATTTAAAAATTCACGGACAAGAGTTGGTGATTGTTTCTGGTCGCTCGATCTCTTGGGGGCACTTTCTTCTTACTCACTTCTCAAATCTTAAAGGTGTGATCATGGAAGGGGGCGGAGTGATCCTCACGCGTAATAAAAGAAATGATATAGATGAGCATCTCCTAATTGATCAAGGCGAAGTTCAAACATTAGCAAACGTGACTGAAGAGCTCCAGCGCGTGTTTCCAAAGTGTCCTCTATCAGCTGATTCATTTGGAAGAAAAACTGATCGCGCGATTGAATTTGAATTCATGCAGGATGAAGAGATTGCGCAAGTCTTGCAGTTCTTTAAGACAAAAAAGGTGAATTACTCCAAATCTAATGTGCACATCAATTTCTGGTGTGGAGATGTTTCAAAATATAACGGTGTGATGGCCTATCTTGAAAAAATTCGGCCAGATGTCGATAAATCTGAAGCGCTCTTTTTTGGAGACGCGCCTAATGATCAAAGTATGTTTCAATCTTTCGAGAATTCAGTAGGAGTCTCTAACATACGCCATTGCCTCTCTCGCCTAGAGCATAAGCCACGTATTATCCTCGAAGGGGTAGAAAACGAAGGCCCCAATGGTGTGTTGAATTACTTAAAAAAAATGAATGCGCTTAATTAGTCCAAGCTTTCAATTTCTCTTCAATCAGTCTTTCAACTTCAGATGCTTTAATTTTGAGCTTCTCCTCAATCCATAGAATAAGATCCCTGCCTAAGGGAGCGCGATAGAGGGAGAGTTTATCTGGATCAGGATAGGGAATTCGTAAGGCGAGCGCGTGCAAAGCCTGTCTCGGTATTTGCATCAATTCATGATCTTCGGGAGTTGCTTGTTTATCTTTAAATCGCATAAAAATTCCAGAATCACCGTTATAGAGTTTATCGCCTAAGAGGGGATAACCATGAAAAGCCGCATGCAAACGAATCTGATGCTGTCGTCCTGTCTTGGGAAAGGCGAGAGCGAGCATATAGCCCTCTTTCTCGAGTATTGGCTCAAATGAAGTTTCTGCTTCTTTGCCTTCATCTGAATCAGTGGGAAAGCATCTTTGCATTCCCCGTGGAAGTCCTGGATTTTCTCCCAGTCTCTCATTGGCCGTATAAGGCATTTTTTTGGCTCCCTCATTTATGTGAGCGATGAGGAAGTAGCATTTTTTGACTTTATCGTTTTCAAACAACTGGCCGATGAGTTTGGCCGCATCGGGATCTTTGCCTAAAAGAAGTAGTCCACTTGTCTCTCGATCAAGGCGATGGATGGAATGAATCACTTTGTCATGAATAGTGGAGAAATAAGTGGTCGCTACATAAAAGAGATGCCTTCCCGCAGGATGAGTCGTCATGAAGGCTGGTTTGTGGCAGGCAATGATTTTATCATCTTCATACACCACCACTGGCTCTTCAGTTAAGTCATGAGGCTTACCCTGCCACTCCTCATCTTCAAGCACTGGTGTATTATAAGTGATGCTCGTGACAGTCTCTCCGGTGTGAACTTTCGTCGAGGATTTATGCGGCGAAGGTCTCCCGCTTATGGTGACTTCACCTTTCTCAATTTTCTTTTTGATAAACTCACGAGAGAGAGTGGGCATATGCTGATGCATAAATGCATCAAGCCGCAGCCCCTCATCTGTTGGGGTGACTGGAAACTCGACTACGAACTTGTCAGCTCTAAAACTTTTCTTAATCTCGGGGTTCATGCCGCAGCATCATAGCGCTTCTTTAAAAGATGTTGAAGCAAAGTAATCGCCCCATCTTTCGAATAGCCAGATTTTTGAGACATACTGTCCAAAATCCCTGAAATGAGCTTTCTGTTCTCAGGAGAGAGAGAGCTTGAAGAGGTGCTGTTTTTGAGTTCATCAAGATAGAGCACTAATCCTTTGCCTACACGTGTTATCTGTTTGGCCTGCTCTTTTCTAAAGCTCTCTTGAAGAAGCTTTACAATATCATCAAAGACATCCGTATAAACAATCGCCCGACCTGGATTATCAAGAGAGTAGGCGCCAAGTCTTGCAATAAGGTTTGATCTAAAGCGATCCGCTGATTCTGATAAACCCACATTGACTTCAAATTCTTTTACAAAATAGGAGTCGGGTGCTTCAAATTTTCCCGTCACATTATTTTTGACTTTTTCGCCCTTAATAATGGCATTGATTTGCATAATGTATTTTGAAAGGTAGTCCTCATAACTTCTTTCATCAACTAACCCCAAAGACTCTCTGACTTCTTGATCGAGAAGATTAAGTTCATGCTCTTCGATCAATTCAATATGCTTGGGTGAATTATGATAATCGCCTTGAGGTGTGATATTTAGAAAATCGAACTCGTGTTTTTTCTCACTGAGTTTCTTCAAGTTTTCTAAAACTTCAACAAATGTGACGGTCGCATTTTGATCAGCGAGCTCATAAATGAGATTTTTTACTTCACGAGGGGAAATACCAAATTTCCCTTCATACATTCCATCATTATCATACTCACGCATGACATCTTCTGCATGGGTTTTAAGAATCTGCTTCGATTCACCATCAAGATACTCGGGCGTTTCTGTATGAGCATAGAGCAAACACTTATCTAGAGGATTAAGATCTTCTGCAATTTTTCCGAGTTTCTCTTCATTAAAATTTCTAGCTGTAGGCGCACGCATGCGACTCATCACTGACCAAAGACAGATAGCTTCTAAGGCATGAGGCTCAAATCGTCCCTTGTCGGCCACATTCCCCACTTGCTCTTGATAGATCTTAGCCTCGTCTTGGTAGTTCATCAGGTAAGGGACACGAACAAAAGTGAATCGCCCTTTGAAGCTATTAAAGTCTGGGTGCTGCTTAAAAGCAGAGAAGTGAATCTCATTGGAGCTTCCAATAAAGAAGATATCAAGCTCAGTCAAAATCCCTCCAATATTGATGGTTTTTGATTCCATCGTCATGAGGAGATATTTAAATGTATCAAGTGGGCGTTTAAGCAAATCAGAGAATTCCAAAATCCCGCGGTTTGCGTGAACAACTTCGCCGCTCATGCTAAAAAGATTCAAAGACTGAAGTGAAGGAGGCAGCGAAGCTAAGCGCTTATCCATGGTGATCTGTTGCATGTGAGCATCCACATGGAGCTGTGGTTCAATAGTGGTCGCACCTAATGAGTAGCGACGATTAATAAAGAATCTTTCCACGCGAATATATTTAAAAACTTCTTCAAAATTGCCTTTATGATTTTTCAAGAGCGCATCAAAAATCATCTTATTTCTTTGCGAGAGATCTCCATTCCAAAGATATGTTTTCTTAATCTCTTCGAGGCGATTTGGATTATTTTTGAGTGCGTCCGCGATTAGGCTTTGGCGTGCTTTTTGAGGAATAAGCAGTAGGGGATGATCTTTGAGCTCCGAAGTTAAAATGGCGCTTACATCTTTATCTTCAAGATACGCGTAGGAGTTTAGGTGTCTATCTGCTGGTGCAGAAGAGAGACCAAGGCTGCCTTTAACAAAAGTATCAATGGGGAAAATCCAACTAAACGTCCAGAGCGCACCTTCATCACAAGTGGCGTAATCCTCTGTCGCAAGCATGATCTTTTTAATTAAACTTGATTTTGACGAGCCATTAGGCCCAACCAATAATAAAAATTTGTTATTGAATCCTTCTTCAATAAAATTTTGGAGAGCAAGATAGATTTTCTGTTGCACATGAACTTGTCCATGGACCTGTGGAGAATCCGGATGAAGCTTTGAAAATAAATTAAAACCACCTTGAGGCGAGCGACCATAGTAATTAAACATATCTTTGAGATAGAGGCTCGAGTTTCGGGTTTCTCTGGCCGGCTCTTTTTCAAAAATTTTCATGTATTCATCAAATGATCGAATCCATGTCGTTTTACCGTGCTCTTTGTTTACTTCTTCCATCCACTTCATATAGCCTGATCCCGTGACAAATAAGGGCCCATCCCTCCCACCTAGTATACCAAAAATCTTGCTAAGCCTCTTCACTGGCTTAGGGGTAGCATTTTTCGCCTTCTATTTTTTTTACTATGACTCTGCCCCTACAGAAGTTTCCCTCTCAAAAGAAGTGAGATTAACCGAAGTGGTTCTCTCGGCTATGCCTAAAATCTTAGAGAGATGGAAAGAGGGTGATCGAGAAGGATTTTATGGAAGCAAAAAATGGAAATGCTCTTCATTACCTCACTCAAGTAGTGTGACATCTGAATTTTTTAAGTGCCAACCTCGCTACATGGAATGCTGGGCCAGAGAAGAGGTCGGAGTCTCTTCAAACCTGAGCGTGCAAGTTGGAGAGAAGAAGTACCAGGTCCGTCTTAAGAAGAATGAGGAGACGGGAAAGTACGTTCAATTTATCACAAAGGCAGAGACGCAAGAACCTTTAGCTCCCAGTTCTGGAATTTATATAAATGTAGAAGTTGAAGGCTTAGGCTTTTGGCCCATGATTCTAGCAGACACTTGTAAAGAGACCTATCTTCCAGAGAGAGTTTACTCTTATGGAGCGAGATCAGAGAGAGAATTTCCAAGTGAAGAGATGATGTGGGATAACTTTGGTCGAAAAATATTCGTAGATAAATTTCTTGTTTCTAATGCAGATTGGGAATTTTGGACGAAGAAGCTTGAGGATCCGAAAATTTTAGTTCTTCCCAAAATTGGAACAACTGTCGAAGAGCAGGAAGCATTTTGTGCTTCCAGAGGCAAGCGAAGACTTGAAGCGCATATCTGGGATGCAGCCACGATGACCCCATCAGATATCAACAGGGCTATGCCCGAATTTATTATAAAGCCATGGCTTCCTTGGACGAGAGATCGCCGCGGTACTTTTTTTGAAGACGCGCTTTTAAATCCATATTGGAAACCCAAGAAAGCTGACTGTGCTCTGGCTTTTGTCCATGAATGTCTTGAGAAATATACTTATCAACCAATGCACACTGATAATGTGGCCTGGAGTGGTGTGTTTCATGTCCTTGGTGGAGTGCCAGAGAGGTTTCGCAATTCAATTGAACCTACATTAGTTGAAAAACTTTCATCCTCGCATTTGCCAGCCATGGCCCGAGAACACCAATTAGGCAGAAGAGGTGAGAAGAATGAAGCCTCTGGTTTCAGATGCTACCGTGAGGTTTATCCATGAAATTCCTCATGTTCATCATTCTATTGAGCTCAAATGCATTGGCCAACGAGGATCTTTATCAACGCTGGTTAACAACATTTGAAATTACTCAGCTTCATCCAGAATATAATTTAAAAGAAGAAATCAAACATCCAGAAGGAACGTGGCAGTTAATTGCGAGGATTCATTCAATTGAAGCTTTAGGCAAAAAATATCGCTATGATTGCCTCTTCGTGAGAGTTCCTAAAAATAATGATGGAGAAATAAAAATCATCCCTTCTGCTGAAAATCAGGCTTGCTTGGAAGTCAGGGAAGGAGATTCAGTTTATCATTTAAAGAATTTAAAAAAAATCACTGTTCAGATTCAAGAAGACTCAGCTTATTTCTATCTCACAGATAAAGACGGTAGAGTCCTTAAGGAAAATTACAAATTTCTCAATACCTTAAAAGATGCAAAGTTTGAGATTCACTCTCAACCAGAATTACGAGAAGTGACATTCTTTCAGCCGAATTCAATCCCACAAAAAATGCCTGAGGTTAAGCTCATCGGTGAAATGAATGATGAGTACCCTAAACTTCCTTGTGATTTTGATTCGGGCTCATGTCAAAAGTGTCGCTTTGGGGTTTATCGTATTAACACGAATGAATACTTCTGCGGCATTGATCAATGTGGTGAAAAAAATAATCCGGCTTGTTTGCGTGGATCTAAGTGGCAGCACTCAAGAGAGGAATTCTCTTGCCGGGGAGTGAACACGCACGTCTTTTGTAGACCTGGGCTTAAGGTTGAGTGTGAGGGAGAGCGGGCGATCTGCCGCTAGCTTGAGTTGCGACCACATCATGAGTCCAGCCAGCAATCGAGTCTGAGATGACAAATGGTGAAAGTTCTTGAGAAAGTGAGAGATTATTCTTTTTAGCCCAATTGGAGATTTGTGTTTTCCATAATGGAGAGTTGATCGCGATCGTCACTTGATCTTTAGTGTAAAGAGATTCTAAATCCTGCTCAGAGCTCCAGAAACCGAAGCCAGCAAAATGAGTTTGTAATTTTTTGAAATCAGATCCGGAAATTTTGATGATTTTAATCTTCTCTCTGAAAGCTGCCGTTGCATAAAAATCTCTCCAGGTTAGTACACCTCTAGAAATTTCGACTGGCCAACTCTTCCCTCCAATCAGAGCCGCATCGGTATGAGTGAGAACTCTCAGAGCTTGGGCTGCCTCATCATCAAGGACCCAGGTCTCTTGATTATCGATCAACGGTTCATTCATCGAGAGATGCTCTAATCTTAGGATGTTCATCCAATTCGATGCTGATTGATCAGGGAAAATAGGCTCATTGAGGTAAGTCGCAGGTACAAGATTGCGATGATCAATACTCTGATCTTCCATATAACAATCTTCTGTTTGCTTAAAGAAGCGATGACAAATTCGAACCGGCTGATGAATTTTCATTTTTTCAGGATTTAAGGCCTTCTCTTTAACATTCCAAACAAGATCGATTCGAGCAAACGAAGTTCCATTACCAAAAGCTTGGATAACTGGAATTCCCTTAACGATGTTGGCTATCTTTCCAGGTCCTCCACCAGTAACGATAAGATCAAGGCTTCCACTTGGGATTTGCTCAATAAAATGTGCGAGAGCCCCTTCATTTTCGCAAACGCCAGGTTCTGAAGGATTAAAATTTACTTTACCGAGAGGTAAATTTTTTGAGTGCGCCCTTTCAACTCCACATTTAAGTCCACCATGCATCATCAGAACAATAACTTCGGCCCCTTTGAGTCTTAAATTTCGAGATTGCTTAAATAGGGCCTGAGTTGAAGATTCGACATACAGTCCGTTTAAAACTCCAGCATCTAATTTAGCAGGGAGATCGTCAGATAAAAGACCGATGATACCAACCTTGATCCCATTGATCTCCTTTATCAGTTGAGGAGTAGTGGAGCCCCATTCAACGGGCTTGGTTGTTTTTAAATTTAAAAGATTACTTAAAACGACAGGCGTACTTTTTTCACTAAAAAGCTGTGGCACCCAGTTGGCAGGATTAACTTCTCGCTTAAGCTCAGGCCCTGCCGCCAAATCATTGGCCGAAAAAGTCACAGCATCATATTTAAGATTCTTAAAAGTTTCAGCAATGGCTTTTGCACCAGAACTCTTAGAAATAAGTGTTCCAGAAAGTGAGTTCCCGGCGTCTAAAAGTAAAACCTGTTGGGGGTATTGAGATCTAAGAATAGCAAGGTAGCGAGCAAAAACATCAACGCCACCAATTGAAATAAGACTTTTTTCTGGAGAATATTTATCTTGCGCAGACTCCTGCTTGGCTTCTAGTTGACCCTTTAGATCATTGGTGGAGACAATAATGAGTCTTCTCTCGTTAGAATTGATTGAGGCCACATCGTCAGATTGCGGATGACTATACAATTGAAAATGACCGTCCGCTTTCTCGTTTGATTTTTTAAATAGGCTACAAGAAATCAAAGCTGCGCAAAGTAAAATGTATTTCATTAGTAAGCCTTAATTTTATTCAATTTTGCATGAGCAGCTGTCATCGCTTTAGCAATCGTCATATATTCATTTTCATTTGAACTTAACGGTAGGCTGACTCTTACCACTGAGCGACCAAGAACATCATCAATTTGCATCGCCCGTAAAACTTTGCTGGTTGCAGGTTCATTGTCACTGCAGGCGGCTGATGTCGTGACGAAAATGTCTTGGCTCTCAAGTTCAATTTGTATTCCTTGTCCATGAAGTCCAGGAATACCCACTAAAGAAGTGCCAGGAAGTCGATCAAGCTTCTGTCCGATGACAATAGCTTCCTTAGGATATTGGGCTTCCATTTTTTTGCGCCACTCAAGATGATCAGGAATCTTCTTTAATTTTTCAGGTAATGTTTGCAAAGCAATAGCTAATGTTTCAGAGCCTACGTAGTTTTGCGTGCCTCCACGATGTCCATTCTCTTGTCCGCCACCCCAAATAAAGGGAGTGAACTTCGTTGGATCTTGAACTAAAAGAAAACCTGAACCTGGAAGTGCACCAAGCTTGTGGCCTGAGGCCATCGCCCATTTGAGTCCTGATTCTTTGAAATGAAATGGAACTCTTCCAATGATCTGAGTGGTGTCACAGAAATATGTTAAACCAAGTTGATTCGTGAGATCACGGATCTTCTCCCATGGCTGAAGAACACCAGTTTCATTATTCACACCCATGCACGTGACAAGAGCGATTTGTTTGGCATTCTCTTTTGAAAAATTTTCAAGCCAATTAAAATCAATGATGCCATCGGTTGATGTTGGTATGAGTTGAAGTTCATAGCCCCAAACTTTTACATAATAATTGAGAGAGGCCATGACAGCAGCATGTTCAATGGGAGAGCTCACGATAATTCGACGAGATTCATTTTTAGGCAAAAGAATGTTTTGTAAAACAGTAGATATACCCTCAGAAGCACCTGAGGTCCAAATGAGCTGATTTGAATTGGAGCCCAATATTTCAGAAGCGATTCTTCTTGATCTCTCCATCCCAGACTTAATTTTCGATCCTAAAGAATGAATAGCATTAGGATTACCGTACAACGATGAAGGTATGCGAGTTGATAAATAGTTTACGACTTCAGGTAAAAGCGGCAATGAACCATTTGCATCTGCGTAAATCATACGATTGCCAACATCCTTTCTAGGGCCAGCAGACTCCACTTGCGAGTCTCTGCATCCACACTAATAACATTTACGGGTTGATTTTTTTCAATAGCTCTAAAGCTCTCAAGCATCCAGCGCGGACGAATGCGATACATCGTGGTGCATAGACACTGATAGGGGGAGAGAGATTGAATATCTTTATCTTTAAATTGAGCAGCTAGACGATTCACTAAATTGATTTCTGTGCCAACTGCAAATTTGCTTCCCGCAGGTGCGGCTGCAATTTGATTGATGATAAATGAAGTAGAGCCTGCGAGGTCAGAGCCTTGGACAACTTCAAAAGAGCACTCAGGGTGAACAATCAATGTACGAGTCGGGTCTTTCTTTCTCCACATCTGAATGTGCTCAGTAGTAAAGCCTTGATGAACGGAGCAATAGCCATACCAAAGAATCACTTTCGCGTTTTGAACTTGCTCTGGTGTGAGTCCACCGTTTTGTCTTCTTGGATCGTAAACCACCATCTCACTTAAAGGGATGCCAAGCTTGAAACAAGTATTTCTTCCTAGATGCTGATCTGGGAAGAATAAGAGTTTCTCACCTTGCGACAGTCCCCACGTAATCACTTTCTCAGCATTCGATGAAGTGCAGATCGCGCCGCCATTTTCTCCAACAAAAGATTTTAAAGTCGCGGCACAGTTGATGTAAGTGATCGGAGTGATTTTGCCTTTTGAATGAGCCGTTAGAAAACTCCACGCTTTATCAATATCAAAACGATTGGCCATGTCGGCCATGGAACATCCGGCTTTTAAATCAGGAAGAATAACTTTCTTTTTTCCAGCCGTGAGCATATCTGCTGTTTCGGCCATGAAGTGAACACCACAAAAAACAATGTATTCAGTTTTGTCCGATAATTTTGCAGCATGTTTAGCAAGCTCAAGTGAATCACCGGTGATATCTGCAAGAGCGATTACATCATCCTGCTGATAGTGATGACCAAGCACCACCACACGATCACCTAATCGAAGACGCGAGGCCGCAAGCTCGCGCAAAACTTCTTCATCAGAGAGCTCACTCTCTAATACAGGTGCAATGTGTGCTTCAGGTTCAAGTGAGTCGTAGATATTCATCATAAGGCGCTCTTTTTAGCACTTTCCTCACCATCACGGAACAATTACGCATGGCCGCATAACGCGTTGGGCCGGCCTAGATGCATAAACTGAGCATTTTTATTGACTTGGCCTTTGACGAACCGAGAAATAGCCTTTTAGACTTAAAGCATAAGTTTTTATTAACCAGTCAGGAGGGCCGAGCATGAAAGTTATCACGGTCGGTAACAATAAAGGCGGCGTGGGAAAAACCATGTGCAGCTTCCAGCTCGTATGTCATTTAGCTCATTTGGGGAACAGAGTTCTTGTGCTTGATTTAGATTCTCAAGCCAATCTTAGTTCCACTCTCGGAGTGACGATTCAGAGAACACTTATTCCTGAATGGTTAATCGGTGATGTTAAAGCTTCAGAGATTATGGTTCCAGTCGAAGGAGATGAGGAGTATTCAAAGAATATTAAACTCATCCCAGCATCAAGACACATGGCTAATCTTGCAAAACTTCTTATCCTCTCTGAGGCTGAAGTTCGCAAAAATGCTGGACGCAAAGAGCGTCTCTTGAAACTTCGTCTGAAAGAAGTAGAAGCAGATTTTGATTACGTTGTGATCGATACTCCTCCAATGCTTGGTGATGAACTCATCATGAGCTTGGTCGCCTCTGATAAGATTTTGATTCCTACTCAAGCTCAAGATTACAGCATCGATGGACTTGAAGAGTTGATGGATACTTTTGAGATTATTAAAGAGTCGGAAAATCCAGCTTTAGAATTCTCAATTGTTCCAAGCATGGTGAATCCTCGTCGCAAGATCGAGCGTCAACGTCTTGAAGAACTTGGCCAGAGCTTTAGTGTGACTCCAATGATTCGCAATCTTGTTGAAATGCAAGAGTCGGTTGCATTGAAGAAGCCAGTATTTAAATTTGGTTCGAAATCTAAAGGGCGTCAGGATTATGAAGCTCTTTGGGATTCGTTGGGTCTTGTTTAATTAATTTTTTAGCCACTGATGGCAGGAGAAAAAGACGCATGGCCAAGGAATTTGCGGCCCGCTTGGGCAAAAAAGATCGCAAAGTTTTAGACATCTCCGGCAACGTTGATGAAAAAGTTTTGCGCCTCCATGACCAAAAACTTCTTAGAGGAGCTCAGCTCGATCACATATCTCTCAAAGATATCGTAGTCAGAGATCAAGTTCGTACTAAGTTCAATGACGACAGTTTAAGAGAGCTGGCAGATAACATTAAAGAGAATGGTCTTATTCAACCTCTGGTTATTCACCGTGAGGGTAATAAGTTTGTTTTGATTTGTGGTGAGCGCCGCTTTAGAGCGATGACACTCATTAATCTAGAAACTGCTCCGTGTTTCATTCTTGAGGATAAAACTCCTGAAGAATTAATGGCGATTCAATTCTCAGAAAACCAGGCCCGCGAAGATTTGCACTACATTGATCAAGCTGATTCAATTTTTGGTTATCAGAAATTGACTGGTGCGAGTGAGCGTAAAATCACTGCGAGTCTTGGGATTTCAAAGTCAGAAGTTCATCGCTGTTTGCAAATCGCGAAAATGCCAAAAGATATGAAAGAAGCAGCGAAGAAATTTAATACTGAAAAGTACGTGCTTCTTGAGTGGGATGAACTTCCTCTTGGTGCCATGAAAGACGAGCTTCGTAATAAAGTTTTAGCTGGTGAAGTGACAAAGCGTTTGCAGCTTAAGCGCCAACTCTCACTTCACAACTACGCTAAACAGAAAAAATCTCCTAATCAGATGGACCATTTGATGAAAGAGATGAAGTCTCAGCTTAAGGATCCAAAGTTCCAAGCTAAGGCACGCGCAATGATGAAACAATTGATCAAGGAAACGACCCTTCAGTAATGAAGCTTCCACGGACGGAATGGTTAAAGGGGCCCTTTGGGGCCCCTTTTTCGTTTAGGCACTTTTATTTAAGCTTTGAGTTTTTGTCCCATATTCACTATCAATTCCTTGAATATGACCGGTTAGCCACATCTTAAGAAATGTGAAAAAGGGTTTACCCAGCTCCGCTCCGGCTTTGTATTCTTTTTCAAATTTATCTAAATCATCTAATAGACGTTTGTGAATAATTTTATGACTCGCAAGCTTCTCCCACTTTATTTTTTCGAGGTGAACTTCTTCGTGTTTAAAGTGATCCGTTGTCGCCACTTTTAATTTTTCTATCGCCGTTTGAATTTCAGCTCGACTGGCTTTCTTCTCCCACTTATCAAAAAGTTGATTCATAAGATTCAGGAGATTCTGATGCTCGTGATTCATCGTTGGAACTCCAATATCTAATTTATCACTCCATTCCATTAATCCCATTTTAAGCCTCCTTAGTGGCTTACTCATTTTCGGCTGCTTTTTAATCGCGCCACATGAGCTGGATCAGGCTCTTTTATTCTTGGCATCAGCCTTGCTCCCTAAGAGGTATCGAGAGTGTTTAAGTGCCAAAAAGTGATGTCTTTACGGGTACTTAGAGAGTCTCTCAAGGGGATATGATGTTTAATATTTCGACACATTTAAGGAGCTGCTTAAAGATTCGACATCTTTTAGTCGTGCTCGCTATTTGTGCTTGGGCCCCGATTCATCAATCGGATTCTATCGTTTACGAGGGAAGAAAACCTGCGAACTATGTTCCTAATGATGATGTCATCGTCTTGCCGATTGAGGCGAAGATGACTTTTTATGAAAAAAATATTCTCAATGATAAGAATTGGTCTGATAAAAGTTTGGTCCAAAGGCAAATTAAAATTTGGCAAGAAAATGAGCTTATGGCCCAAAGATATGGACTGGATTCGACATCGATCGGCTCACTTTATTATGTCCCAACAAATGATGAAAAATTTCAATATCTTCGTCGTTCATACTTTCGCTACCTTCAGAAAAAAGGTGAAGATCCCTTTCAGAGACAAGGTCAGCAGATCATCAATAACTGGACAGCTAACGATGAAGTAAACTCGATTGATGAAATGGAAGCAGCATTTCGATCGACACGTGAACGTGATGGAGTCGGTCGCTCATTGCCACAAGCGTTCAGAGAAAAGCAGATCGCTAAAACTAAAAAATTTAAGTTTCATTTTCAGCCAAGAGTTGAGCAGGGCTTAATTATCCTTCGTATGGAAGGTCCTATCGTCGATGCTCGTGCTTGGGTGGGTGTAAACGGCCAAGCCGAGATAAATGTTGAAAGAAGTTTCGATGCCACAGGCACACGATTTTTTGTGAACTACTATGCTCAACAAGGTCGCTACCTGACTAACGTGGATCAAACTCTTTTTGTGACTGGTTTAAGAGCTCGTTTTACTTCGACTAAAGATCCAAGCCAAACTGCACCTGAACTTGCCAACGAGCAGCGTTATCAAGTCCTCTACGGCAGAGAATTCTAATTTCATTTCGCCTTGCACTCCTCTGGCCTGACTCCTAGCGCATGGTTTATCATGCCGCCACACCATTTTCCCTCATAGAGGAGTCCTTATGAGTTTGTTTGATAGTCCATTTTTTCAGGATGCTTACGCCCAACTAGAAAGTGCCGGCGGAATTATGAAAATGGATCCAAACGTTCTTGAGCGTTTGAAATATCCTAAGCGTGCGCTTCAAGTTTCTGTGCCCGTTCGTCTTGATGACGGTACGGTAAAAGTATTTGAAGGCTACCGTGTTCAACACAATATGACCTTGGGCCCGGGTAAAGGTGGTATTCGCTTTCACCCGCATGTTTCTCTCTCTGAAACAGCGGCTCTTGCTATGCTTATGACTTTTAAAAACTCTCTCGTCGGTCTCCCACTTGGTGGAGCGAAGGGTGGTATTAAGGTTGATCCGAATGATCTCTCTCGTGCTGAACTTCAGGCCATGACTCGTCGTTATACGACTGAGATTGCTATGATCATCGGCCCGGATAAAGATATCCCAGCTCCAGATATTGGTACTGATGGCCAGACAATGGCATGGATGATGGACACTTATTCGCAGTTGAATGGTTATGCTATCCCTGGTGTTGTGACTGGGAAACCGATTGCTGTGGGTGGATCTCTCGGTCGCGCAGAATCGACTGGTAAAGGCTTAGCTTACTGTGTGAATTTTGCTTACGCTCATCTTGGAAAACAAATCACAAGTTCAACAACTGTGGCGATCCACGGGTTTGGTAAAGTGGGTATTCCAGCCGCGAATGATCTTTATGCTCAAGGAGCAAAGATTGTGGCCGTCTCTGACTACACAGGCGGTATCTACGATAAGAAGGGTTTAAATATTCATTCAGTTGTGGAGTGGGTGAAGCAAAATAGAGTGCTCAAGGGTTACCCTGAAGCTGATGCGATTACCAATGAAGAACTTTTGGCATTGGATGTCGACGTACTTGCTCCAGCTGCTATTGATGGAGTGATCACTAAAGACAATATGAAAAATGTGAAAGCCCGCATGATTGCTGAAGGTGCCAATGGCCCTTTGACAAAAGAAGCGGTCGAGTATCTTACAGCGAAGGGTGTTTTCATCATTCCAGATATTCTTTGTAATGCTGGTGGTGTCGTGGTTTCTTACTTTGAATGGGTTCAAGGTCTTCAAGCCTTCTTCTGGGACTTAGATACGATCAATAAGAAGCTTCATGACATTCTTAAACTTGCCTTTGATCGTGTCGTCGATACTCAGAGAAAGCATAATTGTAATATGAAACAAGCAGCGTTTATTGCCTCTCTCGATCGCCTTCAAGGTGCGATGAGACTCAGAGGCATGTGGCCAGGTTAACATCTAAATTTAAGATAAGTGTTTTCTTAAACTTTCACTGTTGAATGGGGTGCACTAGGACTATAGTGCACCTCAATGAAGCAATTATCACTCCTCATCATTTTCTTTTTTCTCTGCCAAAACGCTTTTTCAGCGTCATTCACTAAAGTAGAAAAGCTTGGAGACGAGAGACTAATGCGTCTCTCGGAGATTCATTACAATTTATCTTATTTACATCATAACTGTGGCACTCGCGGCTTCCTGCAAATTGCCGCAAGGCGCCTCAGCGAAAAATGGGAAAATACGGTTAAGCAAGCCGTCTATTTCACCAATACAGGTGTGAATGCACCTGTTAGCGGTGTTAAGGCCCAATCTCTAGACCTTAAGGACGAGGTCGCTATGAGACAGTTTGTGGCCATGGCCTTCTCTGACTCTGCTTATGATGAGAACGAAGTTTCTCGTGAAGATAAGATTCAAATTAATGCCTTCAAATCAATTCTCCTTTCACTTCATGGTGACTATCAATTCTATGCTGGCGATCATGAAAATAATCTTGGCCCAGCTTCTTATGCCGTAGTCGTTGATCTTGTGAATGCTGAGATCTTGGTTCTTGAAGCCAACCATTGCCGATAATTTCCTTCTTCTTAGAAAAAAATCAAAATCTCATTCATTGATTTAGTAATTTAAAACACTTGGGTGTTTATAACCTTCATCAAAAATTGCATCTCCAGTCTTTGGAGGCTCTATGCAAACTCAAATTCATTCGTATTCATTTTGTCCAAAACATTCTGCACCTATTACTCTCTTTGGCTATTCTACGAAATCACTGCCTGGCCTTGAGCTTAATGGTCTTGGGAAATATGGAAAAACACTAAAGGAGAAAATTATCTTTCTCTCGCGCTCAAGAGAGTTAGAGATTCCCTTGAGGCGTTTTGTTATTAGCTCAGAGTTTGATTTGCCCACAGACCCTCAGGTGCTCAAGTGGCTTGATCTGCCTGTCATGCTTCTTTATTGGTACCTAGCAGGTCTGATTCCCATGGGAAGACTTGATAACTGCCTAGCCGTAGGAAGTATTAATCCATCTGGGGAGATCATCGGAAGAAGTGATTTAAATCTTAAAAATTATGCGGAAAATGCAGGTCTTCTCCTCATTGGTTCGAGTGCTCAATTCAGCATTGAACCAAAAGAGTTGTTAGGTCATATTCCGGATTTAAGTTTTAAAGATGCGAGTTAATCTAGAGCAAAAGCGCTCTTTCTCTTTTTAAAATCATTGATAACGTCTTGGCTTTGATCTTTCTTCAAAATGAGAAAAGGTCCAATCGCGAGCGCATCCATTTCGGTTTGAAATAAACATCTTAATGCATCATTGGTGGAGCCCACAATCGGCTCTCCTCTTACATTAAAAGAAGT
The DNA here is from genome assembly GCA_019752535.1 of Bacteriovoracaceae bacterium. Lineage (GTDB taxonomy): Bacteria > Bdellovibrionota > Bacteriovoracia > Bacteriovoracales > Bacteriovoracaceae > UBA6144. The sequence goes on along the minus strand of JAIEMA010000019.1, from coordinate 38,785 downwards.
GTTAACGATGACTCCCCATCCAGTGAGTTTCTTAAATGAGGTTATCAGCTGGTGATAGAGGGGATTGGTTTCTTTGTGGACAGATTGCACGCGTGCAGAAAAGTCCAGATGAGTGATCGCGGGTAATTGTGAGCGGACAAAATAGAGTCTCTTATCCAATGGCCAATCAAAATAATCATTAGGCAATGGGTTGCGGTATTCATTTTTGACTTTATCAACGAGTAACATATAAGGCGAGTCCCAGCCGCCTTCGAAATAAAGGTTCATGTCTTCAGCGAGCACACTCGGAGCAAACGGTCTAAAGCCTTCTCTGTTTTTTATTTTTAAATTAAGTTTTTTTTGCATATCAGGAGACCTGGCATCGGCGAGAATGCTTCTTCCCCCTAGAGCACGAGGACCAAATTCCATTCTGCCTTGAAACCAGCCTAAGACATTTCCCTCAGCGATGAGAGAAGCCGCATTTGTGCAAAGATCACTGTTACTTAATTCTGAAAAAAATATTTTTTCCTGATTGAGGATTTGGATAATTTCATCTCTCCCAAATTGAGGGCCCAAGTATGAGCCAATCATCTGATCTGTCGAGGGAGTTTCGCGTTCATTTTGAGAATAATAATAGGCAAGGGCGGCACCTGGTGCGCCACCAGCATCACCCGCTGCGGGTTGAATCCAGATGTCTTTGAAAATATTTTCTCTTCTTAAGACTCCATTGGCCACACAGTTTAAGGCCACGCCACCCGCAAGACAGAGGAAGTCTTCATTGGTAATTGTTTTGGCTTGCCTAGCTAGTTTTATCACAATCTCTTCAGTCACCTCTTGAATAGCAAGAGCTAAATCACAATATGTTTGTGTCAGAGGAGATTCAGGCTCCCTCATAGGAAATCCAAAAAGGGCACTCCACTTTTCTTTTTCCACCATTTCTAGTCCAGTCGTATAAGAAAAATAGTTTTGATCGAGCCAAATTCCACCATCATCATAGATGTGAACAAGCGAGGATTTTATTTTTCTCTTATACTCTTCGACGTCTTTGTGTCCGTGTCTTCCATAAGGAGCAAGTCCCATGAGTTTGTACTCACCTGAATTCACTTTAAAGCCACAGTACTGAGTGAAGGAAGAATAGAGAAGACCAATAGAATGAGGGAATTTCATCTCTCTTTTAATAGTGATTTGATTATCCACTCCATGGGCAATCGTTGTCGTCGCCCATTCCCCAACACCATCCAATGTGAGAATGGCTGCTGACTTAAAAGGTGAGGGATAGAAGGCACTGGCCGCATGAGAGAGGTGGTGTGAGGAAAATCTAAGTGGAACTTTTTTGGGAATATGCTTTTGAAGCATTCGAGGAAGCATGGCTTTCTCTTTAATCCAAACGGGAAGACCTGCTCTAAATGACTTCGCTCCTTTGGGAGCCAGTGCATAATATGTCTCTAATATTCGTTCGAACTTAAGCCAGGGTTTATCATAATAAACCACAGCATCTAGGTCCTCCCAATTTATTCCTGCTTCTCTCAGGCAGTAATCAGACGCATGCACGGGAAAGCGTTCGTCATGCTTTACTCTGGAGAATCTCTCCTCTTGAGCAGCTGCAATAATTCTTCCATCAATGACTAAAGCGGCTGCACTGTCGTGGTAGAAGGCAGAGATACCTAAAATTTTCATGGCATCACCATAAATCTTCGAATGAATCAGTTGAGGCTTTCATATTGACTTCAGTCAATGTGGATTTCTCGGGCTTTTTCAGATTCAGCTCATCTGCGCCAAAGAGTTTTCTTATAAGTGCGAGAGGTGTGAGTCCAGCATAATAAATGAAAGACATGACGATGGGTGAAACGATATTTCCGAGTAAATGACCCAAGTTTTGCCAAATTTGAATCAATCTCTTTCTTAAGTAATCAAATGGTAGAGAAAGAATGATTACTGCGCAGAGAATAAAAAAATAATGAGTCTTCATCCACCCTAAAATGGCAAATGGTATAGCGACCTGGAGAAGATAAAGGATTTCTTTTTTAGTACTCATATAAATTAATGTTATTATACGAGCATGCTTTCAAAGTTATACAGATATTTTAAGACTCGGAAGAAGTTTTGGTTAATTCCACTTCTTCTCATTTTTGTGATTGCTGCTGTTTTAGTATTAGCTGGCCCTTCAAATCCCTATTCGCCTTTCATCTACACGGTATTCTAATGAGTATTCAGTTACTCTTATTCTTTTTCCTCACTCTTCCTTCGGCCTTTGGAGTTGGACCTTCTCAAGTAGAGCCACTCGAATGGCAAGAGCCTCACATCCTTTCTCACGATAAAGGAACAGACTTAAGACCTCTGGCTACATGGAAATTAAGATTGAAGAAAATGAGATTGGTCAAAAAAGATGACCTTGGAGTTGTTTATGACTTTATTGCTCATCACACTCCTGAAGGATTCAGGCTTGGTCAGAAGGAAGCTAAGAAAATAACGAAAGGGCATCTGATCTTTGTAGGCTGCTCAATGATTTATGGAGATGGAGTTCAGGATACTGAAACAACTCCCGCCCAGGTTTCAAATTTAGTTGAGGGATGGCATGTCTATAACTTGGGAGTTCAGGGAGCTTCAGCTAAAGAGCATCTCTACCTTTGGCGAAATTTTAGTCTTAACGAAGCAATTAAAGAGGAGAATGGAGTACTTCTTTATAATCATTTTAGTGATCATTTTGAAAGAGTCTCCTATACCTGGCGCTATTTGAGTTGGGCATCTCCAATATTGCCAGTCTGGGATTATGTTCCTGAAAAGCATGACTTTGTTTACAAGGGAATAAATTCAGAATCCATTGATTGGAAATTTTCACAATTGATGAATCAACTTGGGCTAACATATATGTGGCTTAGGGCCACGTCGCACTTTGTACCTTTGAAACTTTCTAATAAAATCCCAATGATGATTGATTATCTTTTGGCCATCAAGAAAGAGTACTTGAGACAATTTCCAAAAGGACGATTCATCGTAACAAAATCCGTCCTCAATCCCTGGGTTCCGGCAGAGATGTATCACTTAGAAGAAACTTTTCTTAAGGCTTTATCTGCTGCCAATCTTGAGGTTTGGGACGATAAGCAAATTGACAGAGATTTTATTTCTGCTGGAAAGAAAAATGATGACTGGATGATTCCAAGAGACGGTCATCCTCTTCCAAAGTTGCACAAATGGAATGCTGATATCTTGGCAGGCCACATACAAAATCTTTAAATCAAATAGACAACTTCTCAGCTAGTCCCTTGAACTCTGTATATGCTCCATCATTCTTGATCACACATTTTGCAAGATCTTCAAGCTTCACAACTCCGCCTTGAACAACTGTTACTTTGGCTGTCTGTCCGCTCAAAATGGCTTCAACGGCAAGAGATCCCATCTGCGAAGCGATGAAGCGATCATTTGAAGTCGGTGATCCTCCACGCTGAATGTGGCCCAAAATACAAACATGAGCATCAAGTTGATGTTTTAAGGCTAATTCTTTTTGAATCTCATAACTGCGACCTGTAACTGGACCCTCGGCTACGACAATAATCGAAGAGTCTTTTCCACGCGCGACTCCTCGATGAATATCATCCACAATCTTTTGTAGAGGGACATGATCGTGAGGAAGGAGAACGTTCTCTGCCCCCGTACATACTCCGACTTTTAGAGCAATCGCCGCAGAATTTCTTCCCATGACTTCAACTAAAAATGTTCGCGCATGAGAGTGGGCTGTATCACGAATTCTATCGATGGCTTCAATCGCTGTTTGAACGGCCGTATCAAAGCCGATAGTGTACTCCGTTCCACTAATATCGTTATCAATCGTTCCTGGAATGCCGATAATTGGAAAGCCATGCTCTTTTGAGAGTGCATTGGCCCCATTAAATGATCCGTCTCCACCTATGACAATCAAACCATCAACTCCTTGAGCCTTAAGAAGTTCAGCCGCTTTGGTGCGGTATTCCGGCTTCATCCACTCTGGGCAGCGAGATGTTTGAAGGATCGTGCCTCCACGCTGAATAATGTTACCTACAGAAGAGAGTTTCATTTCTTCAAACTCACCACGCAAAAGACCTGCGTAACCTCGCTTGATTCCAAGCACCGAGTGTTTATGAAAAATCGCTGTCCTCACAACGGCACGAATCGCACAGTTCATTCCAGGAGCGTCTCCGCCAGAACATAATATTGCAATTTTCATAAAAAGATCGCCTCACCTGTAAAGTCATTGGGTTTTTCAATAGCCAGCACACTTAGCACTGTTGGCGCCACATCTTTCAGCGCCGCCGTCTTAAGCTTAGGATTGAGTTCTAGTTTTTGATTTTTAAGTTTAGGATGAATCGCAATAAATGGAACTTCTGAGTCAGAATGCGAAGTGTGCATACTTCCATCAGGATAAACCATCTGGTCTGCATTCCCATGATCGGCCGTTAAAAGCATCATGATATTTTCATCAGCACATTTTTTCACAAGCGCATTCATGCACTTATCGATCGCTTCAACGGCAAGGACTGCGGCGGAATAATTTCCCGTATGCCCAACCATGTCACAGTTCGCAAAATTCACAGCAAAAAATGAAATGGATTTATCTTCTAATTTTTTCATGAGCGATTCGTTTACAAGAGGCGCACTCATCTCTGGCTTTTGATCATAGGTGGCGACTTCTCTTGGAGAGGGGATCAAGAGCCACTCTTCACCCTTGAAAGGTTGAGTCTCTCCTCCGTTAAAGAAATAAGTCACATGGGCATATTTCTCAGTTTCAGCAATTTTAAATTGCTTCAATCCCTTCTTTGAGAGGTATTCGCAAAGTGTTCCAGGAATTTTCTCTTTATCAAAAAGGATAGGAAGCTTAGGAAGTTCATCCTGGACATAAGGACTCATGCATAACCAGAATCCCGGCTTAATCTCATTTTTGAATTCATTAAAACTTGGGTCATTGAATGCGAGTGTGATTTGACGGGCACGATCAGGGCGATAATTGAAAAAGAAAACCGGATCTCCTGACTTAATTGCGCCTTCAGAGCTAAAGAGGGCAGGAGTAATAAATTCATCAAAGAGATCATGCTTATACTGAGCTTCAAGATATTCTGATGGAGTTGAAGTTTCAACTCCACTCTTTCCAGTCATCATGTCCATCGCAATTTGAATTTTCTCCCACCTACGGTCACGATCCATTCCAATCGAGCGGCCTTGCATGGAAGCGAATTCAAATCCACCCATCTTTAAAATGTCCGTAAGGTAGCCGCGGCCCTTATCTTTTCCCGTATCACGTCCGTCCATAAAGGCATGCAGATAAACTTTAAACGTCTCATTTTTTACAAGACTCAATATGTGTTTCAAGTGACTAATGTGAGCGTGAACCCCACCATCAGAGAGAAGTCCCAACAGATGCAAACGCCCAGTTGCACGAGCGACTTTCAGGAGTTCACTCCATTCATGCATATCTTTAAAAGTGTTTTTTTCTATCGCTTCATTGATGCGGACTAGATCTTGGCGCACGGGGCGTCCGGCACCGAGATTCAAGTGGCCCACTTCAGAATTTCCGGCCACACCTTTAGGAAGACCCACGGCCTCGCCACCAGGCTGGATCGTTGTGTTGGGATAATCTTGAAAGAGGGAATCAAGAGTAGGTTTTTTAGCGTGAAGGATGGCGTTCTTTAAGTCTGCTGGATTTTTTCCAAAGCCATCGAGAATACAGAGTAGTACGCGATTGGTGAGAGAATGAAGTTTCGTCATAAAAAATCCCTAGTTGTGGTAGGGGTGACCCATGCGCAACGTTTGAGCGCGATAGAGTTGCTCTACCAGAAGGATTCTCGCTAGTTTATGAGGAAATGTCAGCTCTGAGAGCGATAATCTCTCCTGACAGACAGAGAGCACAGACTCATGAAATCCTTCGGCTCCTGCGATGAGAAATACGGTCTTGCCCGGCTTTTCTATAAGTCCCTGGCTCCATTTGGCAAAATCGACTGAGGTGTAGCGCTTACCCCATTCGCTCATTGCGATGCGATGAAGTCCGCCTTCGCCTAAATCTTTCAGCTTTTTTAAGATCGCCTCGGCTTCAGCTTCTTTATTTTCAGCGTGAGCTTTGACTTCATGAATTTGAAGGGGAGGGTTAACAAGGCGTTTGAGATAATCATTTTCTATCGCTTCAAGGTGAGCGTCTTTGAGTTTGCCAACACAAATGAGATGCAGCGATTTCAAATCTAGAAGAACCCTTTAAGGCTGTCTTCAGTTTTTGGAGCTGAGGCGCCAGAGAAGTAGAATTCATCTGGGATCTTCGCTTGTGGATAATCTTCAAATACATGATCAAGATCGTAAGCGCCGCGAGTGTTCTCTTGAAAAACGTGAATGATCACATCACCTGTATCGATCAAAATCCAGTCAGCTGAGTTATAACCTTCGTAAGATTTTACTTCTGTTCCTATAGCGCGAAACTGACGAGCGAGTTCATCAGTCATACCGCGTGCCTGCATTGGGTTTTGGGCCGTTGCGATGACATTGAAGTCACACATCGCAGATCCCTTGGTCATATCAAAAATCTTAAGATTCTCACCCTTGTAGTGAGCCAAGACATAAGCGGCGCCCATGGCGTGATTGAGTGGAAAAGCCCAACTTGAGTTGGACATAATTTTAGATAGCTCAGTCTTAAGAAACTCATTACTCACGTCTATACTCCACTAAAAAATCTATTTTGAGGGTTTAGCCTAAGTCTTTAAGAAAGACAACGATCTATTGTGCAGCGAGTGATTGATCTAAGATTGATTTAACATATCGTAATAAGACCTATGTCTTTAATTTCTTGGTATCGCTTTGGTCAAGACATCTTGGCCAGCAATAATTTGGCGCTTAAGGCGCCGTATCGCTACTTTTTGGTCGTCACTAAGAGCTGCCAGTCCCGATGCCAGCACTGCAAAATCTGGCAAGAAAAGATCGAAAATGAGCTCAGTTTAGAGGAAATCTCCAAACTTGCTAAAAACTCCCCCTGGCTAAAATGGCTTAATGTCACGGGGGGCGAGCCGACCGACCGGGATGATTTACCCAGCATCTTTGGAGCTTTTAAAAAATATTGTCCCGATCTTGTGATGGCGAATTTTACGACCAACGGTCTTGAGCCCGAAAAGATAGAGGATCACGCACAAAAAATTGCAAGTCTCAAGATCCCGAGGTTGCATATTAATGTCTCAATCGATGGCCCTCCAGAAATCAATGATCATTTGAGAGGAATTAATGGCGACTATGACCTGGCTTTAGAGACCTTTAAGAGATTAAGAAGAATCACAGGTTTAAAGTCGAGTGTGGCCATGACTTTATTTAAAAAAAATCATCAACTCATTAATCAAACCTTTGAGTTGATAAAAAATCAAATACCAGATTTTGATGTTAAAGAAATGCATTTAAATGTACCCCATCAATCAGCTCACTATTATCAAAACGAAGAAATGAAAATTGATGCCCCTGATGAAATTCTTTCAAGTGTAGAAAAATTTTACTCAGATCATAAACGTGAAACATCTTTACTAAGTTTTGTCGAAAAAAATTATCAAAACCATGCCAAAGAATATTTGTTAAATAAGAAAAGTCCTCTGCCATGTTCTGCCGTCATGTCGAGTGTTTATATCTCTGAAAAAGGAGAGATCTATCCCTGTACCATCTGGGATAAACCATTGGGAAATATCAGAGATCATGAATATGATGTGAGAGCCATTCTCTTTAATGATAGAGCTAAAAAAGCGCGCTCTGATGCTCAAAATTTAAAATGTCCTCAGTGCTGGACTCCTTGTGAAGCCTTTCCCTCTATACTGGCGAATATCCCTAGGGCCTTATAATGAATCAAAAATTAAAGATAATCTTTAATCAGGCTTGGCCTCTATGCATACTTGTCGCTGCGAGTGTTTTGTTTGTGATGATTAATACTCAGAGTGTGGGTCTTGATGCACATGATGAATCTTTTTATATTGGACAAGCGGTCTCAAATTACTATGTGGCTACATGGGGCGCATTATATGCAGGGTTCATAAGGATATCAGCATTATTAACAAATTCATCTTTAGCCACTTATGATTTAAATCAAATGCTAGTGAATGGTGTTCTTTGGCCAAGCTCATTGTTTTTGCTCATGAGGAAATGCCAGATCAATCGTCTTACTTCATTTTTGTGCAGCCTCATTTTTGTCATCTCAAGAGGGAACTTAGCCTCAACTCCCCATATCCATATTTTTAACTTATCCTGCTTGTTTTTAAATTTTTCTCTTATTTACAATTCCAATAATCGCTATAGGTTTTTACTTTTTTATTTCTTTCTAGGGACCTCACTTTTCATCAGACAAGATAATTTTATCTTTTCCATTACTTTTTTAGTGCTCTCTCAGGCACTGAGTTTTTTTGAAAAAAAGAAATCGTTCCTTATGCTTGCAGGTATCCCGCTAAGTTTTTTGACGGGTTATTTTTTAATCTATTCATTGGTGGGCACTCCCTATGGAAAAAGAGCTATAGAGGCATTTAGAGATCACTATATTTGGAGAAACCAGGACATAGCGACCACCGCCCTAGAGTTTGATCAAAAGTTTCCAAAAGCGAAATCCATTTTGAGCTTTGCTTCTGAATATCCAATGTATTTTATTCATCATGCCGCAAAGAATCTTGGCGATCTTCCAATCGAGACAATGAGGACGGCAGTTACAAAAAAATGGCCCCCATCGAACGCCTCTATCAATTTTATTTTGCCGGGATTGATATTTCTATTTTTCTATCTTCATATCTTATTCGATCCTGGAAAGAGTCAAATTTCAAAAATCGGATTAGTTTTTTGTTTTTCAATTTTAGCTCAAGGCTTGATGTCCGCGACTTTACTTCAGCCATGGGTTAAATACTTGCCTGGTGTCGCTTTTGTCGTCTTTGGCATTTTGCTTCCTCTCTTTATTTCTCAGTTTTTAAAAAGAGAGAGTCACCAAAGTAGAAGAGCTTCCTATGTTTTCGCGAGTCTAGTTTCTCTTCTCGTGTGCTTTGCCACATTTAGACATGATCCCTCCTTTCAAACTTCTGTTCCTGCAAGAATCATTGCTGAAGATTTGGATGCTTCTGATTATTTCAAGCCCCATGAAAGAGTCCTGGGCATGAATTGGATAACTTTTTACGGGATGAAAGGATCGAATCTGAGAGAGAGAAGGTTTGATATCTTTGGCTATATCCATTACCGAGAATCTTATTCAAGCTTTAGAGATTTTTTAAAAAGAAATGAAGTTGATGTCTTTTGCTATTTCCCTGAACTGATTACGGCCGGAGCGAGTCTTGATGCTCAGTTGTCTGAAGAAATCATTTCCGTGATTAATGATTCTGTTTTAAATAAGCAGAACTTTAAAGTCGGCTCTCTAAATGACAGTCTTAACTGCATGAGATTTTTAGATAGATGGAATTAGGACTAAGCTTCGCTCTTTGTTTTAAACATCAATCTTTTCAGCATATCTATATTCCTTCCAGAGACAGAAGAGACAGGAAGGACTTTGCGGTCGAGATTTTCTTCCATAAACGAGCGAAATTTTTCAATTTCCTCCTCAGTCATGGCATCAATCTTGGTGAGACAGACGATCTCACGTTTTTCTAAGAGTTTTGAATCGTATTTTTCAAGCTCATCGCGAATGGTCGCATAGGCTTCCATCACTTCATATTCTTCTAAGAACATCGAGCAATCGATCAAATGAACGAGAGCACTAGTGCGCTCGATGTGTTTCAAGAAAGCGATTCCAAGGCCTTTCCCTTCGGCTGCGCCCTCGATGAGTCCTGGAATATCGGCCACAACAATCGTCTTGTCATCGACTTCAACTACGCCAAGATTGGGCTCTAGAGTTGTGAAAGGGTAGTCAGCAATCTTAGGTCTTGCCGCACTGATGGTGCTGATCATGGTGCTCTTGCCAGCATTAGGAAGTCCGATCAAGGCGATGTCAGCGAGAAGCTTAAGCTCCAAGCGCATCGGGATCTCAACACCTGGCTCACCTTTTTGGGCAAAATGAGGGGCGCGATTGGTTGAAGTTTGAAAGAAGGCATTTCCTAAACCGCCACGACCGCCTTCAGCGGCGAGATACTCTTGCCCATGGACAGAGAGATCGGCCAGAAGTGCGCCAGTTTCCCGGTTAAAGAGAAGGGTGCCAACGGGAACTCTTAAAATGCAGTTGGCACCAGCAGCGCCATCCATACAAGAGCCAGCCCCTTTGATGCCATCTTCACCACGGAAAACTTTTTGTCCGCGAAAATGCATAAGAGTATTGTAGTTTTCGTCAGCGACGAAAATAACGCTTCCACCTTGGCCGCCATTGCCGCCATCAGGACCGCCACGAGGGACGTACTTCTCACGACGCCAACCTACGCATCCGCTTCCTCCGTGACCAGAGACTGCGGTTATATCTACTTCATCGATAAACTTCATGGGGCTTTCTTACAAAAAAAAAGGGAGCTTGTCGCCAAGCTCCCTTGAAAATTCAAAATAATTCTTTCGAATTAAGCTGGAACGACTGAAACGATCTTTTGATCTTTAGTGTACCAAGCGAACTTCACTTTACCTGGGCAAGCAGCAAAGATCGTGAAATCACGGCCCATGCTTACGTTTTTCCCTGGGTGAACTTTAGTTCCTTTCTGACGAACGATGATCATGCCTGTATCAACAACTTCACCGCCGTATTTTTTTACACCACGATATTTTGGGTTTGAGTCACGGCCGTTACTGGTCGAACCACCCGATTTCTTGTGTGCCATGGTCTATTCTCCTAATTCTTTAATTACTTTTTGAGATGCTTGGCATTCTTATGGCCAGCATCGATTTTTGCGCTTCCACCTTTGCCATCAGCGATTTCAGTGATCACGAGACCAGTGAAACATTGACGGTGACCGTTTTTACGACGGTAGCTACCTGGAGCACGCTTAAGAACCAAAATTTTACGAGTGCGGCCTTGCTTTACAACTTTCGCTGTAACTTTCGCGCCTGCAACTGTTGGCAAACCAACAATTGTCTTCTCGCCGCCGATCAATAGAACTTGGTCAAATTCTACTGTCTTCCCTTCTTCCAAATCGAGTTTTTCAACATCGATAAGGTCGCCTGGGGACACCTTGTATTGGTGGCCTTTAATTTCCACGACACTGTACATGAGAACTCCTTACGAAATAACCACCTGTCGGGGAGGGAGATCCCTGCTTATTGGCCCTAGGTGAGTTTGAGTGGCGGTCAATATAATTTGTGGCACCTAAATAGTCAACAAGTACTCGAAATTTGGACGTTATTTGGTTGGGCTGTGGTATAGTTGTAAAGTATTATAGCTCTATGTAACTGAAAATTTGAGGCTCTCTATATGACGAAGCGCGAAAACGAAACGTACTTGGAATATCGCAAACGTTTGATGGACCCAGTGTCGTCATCTTTTTGCGCGGCCAAATGGTTAAACGCCACGATCTGGTTGAACAACGGTAGCACGACAAGTTGCCATCACCCTCCATCACATAAAATTCCACTAGAGGAAATTGCGGCGAATCCTTCTGCCATTCATAATACTACTTTTAAAAAAGAACGCCGCAAAGAAATGCTCACAGGTGTTCGTCCTGAAGAGTGTGAGTACTGTTGGAAAATTGAAGACATTCAAAAAGATAATGTGAGCGATCGCATTTTTAAAACAGTTATTTATGAAGATAAAGATCTCAATCGTATTGCGAATATGCCTTGGGATGCGAATGTTAATTTAAAAACACTAGAAGTGGCTTTTGATCGTGCCTGCAATTTTGCGTGCGCTTATTGTAATGCCTCCTTTAGTACAAGTTGGGCGAAAGATATTAACAACAATGGTTTCTATCAAGACTTAGGCCCTGGCTCTCATTACAATAATAATGGAGCGAAGGAAAATATTCCTCCTGATCAAAATCCCTACATCGAAGCGTTTTGGAAATGGTGGCCAGAGTTGGCTACCGAACTTGAAGAAATTCGTGTGACTGGCGGAGAGCCATTGTTATCACCTAACACATGGAAGCTTTTTGATTATTTTATTAAGCATCCTGAATCCAATATGCGCTTGGCGATCAATTCAAATTTAGGTGCTCAAAGAGATCACATTGATAAGTTTATTGAGAAGAGCCACAACGTAAAAAATCTGCTCCTCTACACTAGTCTTGAGTCATTTGGAAAAGAAGCTGAGTATGTGCGTGATGGTTTAAACTTTGAACAATGGTTTAAAAACTATAATGACATCGCTCGTGATGCGAATCTTTATTCGCTCAATATCATGATGACTATTAATGCGCTCTCGATGTTTTCGACTGTTGAGTTCTTAGAAATGGTAAATGAATTAAAAGCGAAGTACGGCAAGCATAAAGCTTATATTTCAGTGAATATTTTAAGATTCCCTGATTTCCTAAACCTAACGACGTTACCGGATCATCTGTTGTTAGAGTCACAAGCAAAGCTTGCCACTTGGTACAGAAAAAATGAGAACAACCCTCTCTTTAACGAGTTTGAACTCTCTTCACTTAAACGCCTGATTGATTACATGGGTGATGTAAAACATCCATCCCGAAGAGCGGGCCCGCTCAACGAGCGTCAAATTTATTTGAGAAACTTTGTCTATCAGTACGATAAGCGTCGAGACAAAGATCATCGATTGATTTTCCCGAAAGCTCTGAGCGAATGGCTTGGAACGTTGCCTGAAAAAATCCCAGTTTAATTTTTTTCGATATATTCAAGAATTTCCTCAATGGCCCTGTTTTTGACAGGGTCTAGAGGAATTTTACATGTAGAAATGAGAGCATAAATATTCTTAAGATGCTGCTGATATTGAGGTTTTTGAAGCCAGTGAGTTTGAGTCATCACTCCCCAAAACTCCCACAAACATTGTTCTATAACGATCTGCTTTTTCCAATCACTGAGCGAGGCGATGAGATCATGCGTTTGCTTTAAGTGGGCTAGCTTTTGAGGGTATAGCCAACTCACTTCATCTGATGATTTTTCAAGCTCATTTCGAAAGTCACTGACTTCTTCTGCGGGCAACCTCTCTAAGAGCAAATCGAGACATTGCTGATAATTTAGGTTTGAAATCCATCTCTCTCTTTCCGAATCGCTTAGATCGAGAAGACGGAGTCCGTAATCCCATTTTGCTCTTCGAGCAACCGGATGCTTTTTGAGAGATGAAGTATCGTGAAGCAGCATACGTAGAATAACCACAAGTGTTTGAGATGGTGTGATTTTGGTTGGCTCAAATTTAAAAAAACTCAGCAGCTTTGGGTCTCTCTTGATTTCACCTGGATTTGCGATAATAAGAAGATTCTTGGCTATATCGATTGGATAATAATTGATTTCACCAAACCAAGGGAAAATCTTTTTAAAATGATTCCAAATATAAATTGTATGGGATGAGTGAGGGTCAGAGACTAGAGTGACATCAATATCACTTAAGCCCGGAATAATTTTGTTAAACTGATAGCTATTGCGTGTCCAAAAATGAGCTTTTGAATTTAGAGCTAGAACTCGCTTCAGTGTAATATTCCAAGAGAAGCGATAGACAAATTGCAAATACCGAGATGGCCATTGACCATTGGTTTCTGCAAAAGCAAGTGTGTCTTTAATGAAAGTGAAGCGCATGAATTAGGAATCGTAGAGAGATCGACAGAGTTTCATAAACTCAGCATATTCCGGAAATGTCTTCTCAAAATTCGTTCCCTTGCGCTTGTCGTATTCTTCACAGAATGTGCTAAAGCACCATCTGTTGATATCAAGTCTGTCTGTGACCTCGCTCTTCTGATTCGATTTGAACCAATTCAGCAATCTTTCCATTTTTGAGATTTCATGATTATAGAACGCGGGGCTATAGGGCGCACCAATGATTTTTGCTTTCTTCATGAACTCTAGATCCTTCTCCATATAAACGGCAAAATCCTGAGTGAGAATTTGGCAATTCAATATGTGCGGATTTCTAAGAGGAGAGATATCGACCATGACCCTTGGAATATGATCGGGAAGAATGCAGAACTCGCTTTTAAGCTTAAGCAAATCTTCTAAGAGATGACTAAACTTAGTCACAGAGAGAGCGTTGTAGGTCACCATGAAGACAATTTTAACGTCAGGAACTTCGCTCAAATAGCGACGAACATTGGCGAGAAACTGTTGGTAATTTAAGCCATTTCGAATGTACTCAGCTTGATCACCAAATGTGTCAACACTGGTGTAGACCTCATAGCTGGCCGTTCTTTTTTCTTCAACAATCTTCTTACTTAATTCAATGAAGCGATTGAAATTGGCTTCTGGTACAACAAAGTTTGAATTGATGGCCACGTTTAACTCTTTGGCCCCCACAGTCGTGAGTTCTTCTAAAAAGCGAAAAGTAGAGGGGGAGAGAAGTGGCTCACCGCCGGTAATTCTAAAAACGCGCAGATCCTTTTTAAGATCCGGCCACCATTTCCAGAAAGCTTCAACATACGGATTATCTTCTTTCTTCCCAATCGGATAAGTGCCCATCTGTTTGAGATTTTCTAAACCCATGAGAGGGATTTCTTTGTAGTGACCAAATTTTAAAAACTCAGCAAGAATTCCACTACTGATATTGGGAGCACAGTAAGCACATTTGAAATTACATTCTATCCCAAAACTCACTTCAAGATAGCGAGGGTTTGGACGATCATCCCACTTAGAATTTTTGATTTTTTCAAAGTCGGGAAATGCCCACTCATCAGCAGATTTGTAGGTTCTATCACTTAAGCTGTCGGGATGAGAGTCTTCAATTTGCCAGCAATAATGACACTCTTCGGGACGAACGCCTTCGAGCATTTTTTTTCGTTGCTCCATCTTGAATGTCGTGTTGTGAAGAGCGTCGGGGTGCTGAGCAATTTCTTCTAATGGAACTTTGTGTTGAACAGGATGGTGACAACTGTGGGTCATCCCAGCTGTAAGACTTAAAGTTACTTGGTTCCACTTCGCCAGGCAAAAGCTTGGGGAAACAGCATTTAATTTGTCACGTATGTCTTTAAAGTTCTTATCGCTCATTTATACCTCCTCACTATCATAGGACGGGTCGTCTCTGTGTCCCAATGAAATTTACATGAATTTCACACCGATTCTGACAAAAAAGGTCAGAGAAAAAAGAGTCATGAGAGAGAAGAATCGCGCTAGAATTTATCCTATGAAAAATATCGTATTTTTGAATGAAAAAGACACGTATTTAGTGGGAAATAAGGCTTTAAAACTTCAGGAATTAAGCTGTGCAGGGTTTCCTGTGCCTCCTGGATTTACTCTTTTGAATTCAAAATTTGATAAGAACGAAGTGTTAGCTGCTCTAGAAAAAATTGGGGGATTTCCAGTCGCGGTTCGCTCGAGTGGAACGATCGAAGATTTAGCAGGAGCAAGTTTTGCGGGTATGTATGAAACATACCTAGAAATTGAAAGTGCTGATGCCTTATTCAAGGCCATTGAGGATTGTTATCTTTCTGCGACTTCAGGCCGTGTCCATGATTATATTTCCTCTAAGGGGAAAACGATTTCAACAGAAGAGCTCAAGGCCAGCATGCGCGTCTTGATTCAAAAAATGGTGCCGGCCGATCGCGCGGGTGTGATGTTCACCATTGATCCAGTCAACGGAAAGGAAGAGCACCAATATATCGAAATATGCCAAGGTCTTGGTGAGAGGCTTGTCTCAGGCCATGTGACGCCCTCTCGCTTTTATTACAATTGGTTTGATTCAAAGCTTGATCAGTTTGAAATTAATGATGAAGGGGCTCATCTCCACGAGTCCGAGTTAAGAGAAATCAGTCGTCTTGGAGCAGAAATACAAGCTCATTACGAATTTCCTCAAGACATAGAGTTTGCCATTGATCGTCATTCAAAAATTTGGGTGCTTCAGTCTCGTCCTGTAACTCATTTTTCTTGGCGAAAAGACGTGCCTGAAATTACAAATGCAGACTTTAAAGATGGTGGGGTGTCGGCAAGAGTTTGTCATCGCATGATGTACTCCATCTACGAGAGAGCTATTCAGAACTCTATGGGACGCTATTTTGAAGAGATCAATCTGATTAAATCAAGAGATAGCTACAAATGGATTTTCTATTTTTATGGCCGTGCTTACTGGAATGTGGGTGCTGTCAAAGAGGCCTTAGGGAAAATTCCTGGTTTTAGTGAGGAGAGTTTTGATCGTGATTTGGGAATCACTAAAGACTATGGAGCGAAGGGGCCCGTCACAGTTAAAGTGGGGCTTCAATCAATCTTGGTGGCTCTCAACGCCTTATGTGGACTGATTAAAGAGTATAGAAGTTGCAAGAAAATGATCGATGAATTTACTCCTTGGTTTGAGAAAAGAGACGAAGCGATTAAGTCTAAACTCCTTAATGTGAGTTCATTAGAAGAAGATGAGTTTTGGGACTTCGCTAAAGAAGTGGTGGAGTTTCAGTTTAAAACGGAATCGAACTATTTTAGAACCATCTACAATAATTCAAACATGCAGTCCGATTTTAAAAATGCGATGAGAAAAGCGGATCCCAATGATGAGATCGATTTTTTAAAACTCTTATCTGGCTTGCCTCATATGGCCCACATGGATATCCAGAAGGATCTAGAGTCTTTGGCCCGTTATGCAGAGACTTCCGGCTTCGAGTCCGATGAGTGGAAGAGGCAAATGAATATGTTCCTTCAGCACCACTATCATCATGGTGATGCAGAGTTAGATTTGACTTGTCCTCGCTGGGGGGAGAGACCCGAGAGAGTAGTCGAAATCGTAAAAGGAATGATGGGAGCCGCTAAAGTAGAGAGAGTTAATGCTGAAGACTGGCAGAGCGAATGGTTGAAGCTATGTGAGATGAAAAAAAGAGATTTGAGCTGGAAGTTTTTTGGTAAGTCTAATCTTTGGAATCTTCTTTTAGATACAAGAGACTATTTAGTTCGGCGTGAACTGATGCGAACTCTTTCTACTCGGGCTTATTATGTTTTGCGACTAGTGCTCATAGAGGGAGAAAAAAGACTTGGTCTTCCAAGTGGAGATATTCATTATCTTAGGATTGAGGAGTTTATAAGCCGCTCAATCCCTGAAAAAGATTTGATGAAGCGCTATAAGCAATACATTTCAGGCTATAGAAACTTTGAAGCACCCAATGAGTTTGGCGGGACACTGCTTGAGAGATCGAGTGAGGATCTCAACAAGAATGAGTTGAAAGGAATTGGATGTTCTTCAGGGGAAATTGAAGCCGTGGTCAGAGTCATTCAAAAAATAGAAGATGCTTCATATTTACAGACTGGAGAGGTTCTGGTCACAAAATTTACTGATCCAGGATGGACACCCATCATGTCACGAGCGGCAGCTGTGATAACTGAAGTCGGTGGAGTGTTGTCACATGCAGCTGTGATTGGAAGAGAATATAAGATTCCAGCCGTCCTTAATGTCTCTAATGCCACTAAAATACTTGTGACAGGTGAGAGGATCCGAATAAACGGGAGATCAGGAATAATCTCTCGTTTAGAAAAAGACTCTTAACGCTGTCCCTGCTTCAGTCGGCAGAAGTTTTTGCACATAATTATTTTCAGTTTCATCTGTGTAAAGCGGAGCTGTAACAAAGAGATCCCACTCCACATCTTTATAAACAGACCAGCTGGCCCTCGCTAATGCATAAGTAAAATGAGTATTGAGATCATATATAGCTGTACCTGAGAGTTTTACGAGAGGATGGATTTCATACGTTTGAGCCAGGGCCAAGAATCTTTGGTAGGGAAGAAATCTCTCTCCCACGGCATAAGGGTTAAGTGCGAGAAGGACATTATCCTTATCCTGATAGCCTCCTTCTACTCTTAGATGCCATTTTCCTGTGAGCTGATGGTCATAGCCAATCATCACATCCCAAAGCGCTTGGCTTGGTTTGTTATTAATGAATTTTGATGTGCGTAATGTTTGGGCAAAAATCATTCCATCGCCAATAACATAACTGGCTTGCCCCCCAAATTTTGTACGTCTTTGATCTTCTCCAATCACATAGTCGATTTGTAGGTCATCTTTTCGATACTCACCATGCATCCAAAGTGTACGTGTAATCTGATTTTCATAATCCTCAAGTTGCTTATTCCCTAAAAGATAAAAACTAATTGAAGCATTCTCACTCATAAAGAAGGCAGCTTTCATTCCATCGTTACCCTGAGCGACATTGCTCTGAGAGACGAGACCAAGAGGCTGGTTAAAGGGATTGATTGGATTGAAAACCTCTCCCGCACCATAATTGATGTAGAGTCTTCCAATTGAGAAGCGAGAATCTTCGCCATCAAGCTCATAATAGAGTTTGTTAATCACGGAATCGATCTGTGAGTCGCCATCTTGGCGAGTATGGTCGAGATGAAAAATTTCGCGGGCCACTAATTTCTTTGGAAAATTAAGAATTTTGGGAGCTAGATAATTTTTTTTATAAAGTGGAGATTGAGCAATACGATTAAACCAATTGGCCTCCACACGTGATTCTCGGAAATCGGCTTTTACATTGATATTACCCATCGCCATATTGAAGCTTGAATCATTCCAGTCTTGATTTAAAGGCGATTGCTTGGCCGCAGATTGGTTCCAAATTTGTCGAGTTTGACCTTCAAGATTACCTGAGACCTCTAATTTAAAATCTCCTTTCTTAACCTCTGGGAGTGCGTGAGCAAGAGAAGTGAGAAGAGTAAAAATTAAAATAATCATTTTACTTGTCCGTTAAATTTTGAATAGTGAAATGGTTTGAAGGGAAATTGACCTTAAAGTTGATTTTTTTATAAGTCATGATTGTTTTGCGCCCCTTCTCTTTAAGGGGAGTCATCTCCCATTTGGTGGGAACGTTGTGGCCATCAAATTTTTGCACGTTAGAGAGAGCAAGGGTTCTGATGAGTTCGCCTTTTTTATCATAATAGCGATGATAACGAGGGAGACAGTCCTTCTTATCGGCGAGGGTCACGATTTTTGGCCAAATGACTTTTGCGTCTGATTTTGCTGTGTTCTCAATGACTTTATAACTTACGCCAGAGAGTTTCTCATCAGGTTTAAACACATGATTGTAATCTTCAGACATACTAGAGGCTTTCAAAAGGTCATCATTCGTGAAGTCAGATCCCATCCAGCTTCCTAGCAGCATCGAAGGAGAGACGGTGACTTTACGTTTTAGTTTTGGAAAGTAATTCCACATATTATTGTTTAAGCGTAGGGTGCCAATACCTTTCTCCTTAGCAGGAGAATTAATGAAGGTTAGGGCTTCATTCTTTCCTTTGACGTCGGTGCTGATTTCAAGCTCTCGCTCCCAAGTCGGGGCTGAAATTTTCATTGAAACTTCGGCTTGGGATTGATCGCCGCGCATTTGCTGCTCCATATATTTGAGCCAGTCATCGGCACTCTTAAGAGGAGCTCCACCGATCGCGACACAGAAAAACCATTCTTTTTTTAATTTCATTCGTTACTCTCTTGAATTTGACCATCTTTAATACGCAGAACTCTCTTTACCTGATCAATAAGACGCTGATCGTGTGTAGAGAAGACAAAGGTCAGTTTGAATTCTGTATTTAATTTCTTGAACAGATCAATTATATCTTGAGCCGTTTTAGAGTCGAGATTCGCTGTTGGCTCATCAGCTAAAATGAGAGAGGGTCTACCCGCAATCGCTCGAGCGATCGCGACACGTTGTTGCTGACCTCCGGAGAGTTGGCGTGGATAGCGATTTAATTTATCACCAAGTCCTACTTGCTCTAAGGCCCATTTCGTTTTTTGATCAATCTCTGTTTGCGATAAACGCTTCATCTGAAGAGGCAGCTCGACGTTTTCACTGGCGGTTAAAACAGGAAGAAGTTGATAGTCTTGAAAAATAAAACCCATATTCTCGAGGCGGTGAGCCGTACGCTCTTCCATTGAGAGATATTGAATCTCTTTTGCTTTATGTTTAATCGTTCCCGATGTCGGTCCAATGAGACCCGCAAGTAAATTGAGTAAAGTTGTTTTGCCTGAACCAGAGGGGCCTACGACCGCAATAAAGTCGCCTTCATGGATTTCAAGATTCACATCTTGAGTGGCATGAACGAGTTGGTCACCTTCACCATATGTTTTGGTGAGTTTTCGCATTTCAATCAGCACGTTTGCTCCTTTGGATGATGCGATAAATAGGAAGGGAGAGACTTAGGGACATAAAGACAAACACCAGAAGAGGCGCTTGCCAGGAGTATTGGTGGAAATGCCAAAGACGAACCTTGGGAATAATCGCCATCCCGCCCATCATGATGGCTTTGCCACCAGTAAATAATTTAAGGCTTATAGGGTAGTGATGAAAAAAGAGTGTCACTAGATTGCCGAGAATGACTCCCGAGCCAATACCTAGGATTCCCAAAAGGGCCACCTCAATAGCAAGAGAGATGGCCACCCAACTTGAGCGAGCGCCAATGACGTTTAGTGAGTAGAACTCTTTTTGACGTTCAAGGAATGTGATCATCAACGTATTACCCATTCCAAGGCTAATAACAACGACGATGATTACGGCCACGATCCAGGTGAAAATATCGATGAAGCGAATCGATCCACTGATCTCTGGAAGAATTGAGTCCCACGGAACCAGTACTGTTCCCTCTGGAGCGATGGGATAGGCCGTTCCGAATTGTGCGAAACTAATATATTGATGAAAATGATCCTCAGGAATAACGGCAAAGCGCTGTGAGCTTTGAAGATCAGTAAAGGCAAGATTCTCTTCCATCTCGCCACCACCAAAATTCATGAGTCCTACCAACTTAAACATTTCGTTGGCCACAGACCCATCAAGGGCTTGACCAAAAATGGCGACTTCGTCTCCAAGCTTTAAGCCCAGCTTTCTGGCCAGTTTTTCTCCAAGAAGAATTTGAAACTCACCGTTTTTATCAATGAAGTGACCTTGGGAGAGAGCTTTATTTACTTTTGAAAGTGTGAGTTCATGATCCGGTTCTAGACCGGTTAGGAGAGTGCCAAGTGTTTTTTTAGGACCTGAGAGAAAGACCGGTAGGGTAATTCGTTTGACATAAACTTTATAATCAAGATTTTTCACCATCTCATCATTGATGATGTAATTGGGATTAAATTTTTTCTTATCTAGATCGGGATAGTAGTCTGGGGCCACGATCTGATGGCTGCCGGAGTATTGAGCTAAGAAGTCGCTTACAATCTCTCGCGAGCCTGAGGCAGAGAAATTTAGGGCAAAGATAATATAGCCCGTACCAAAGCAGAGACCCAGGGCCATGATCAGAGTTCTCAGCGGATGTCTTCCCAGATTGCGCCAAGAAAATTTGATTAGAAATTTGTGATGATTCATGAAACCACCTCAGATTTTTTAATCACACTTCTCACGGCCAGCGCGTAACTTAAAAACATAATGAAGACGACAAAAATGTAAGTAATCACTAATTGATGAGGCAACAGAAGAGGATAGACAATTTTTGGAAGCTGAATTCCCGCTCTCTCTAAGGTCTGGCCTTGGGAGATATCTCTAAAATGAATGCCTACTCGCGAATGAAATCCAATGATAGCTGTTAATAAAATAGCAGCGGCACTGCCTGAGAGAATTGTCATCGCCCCCGCTTCGAGCATGCCTAAGCGCCAAATTTTCTTTCTTGGCACCCCAATGATTGTCATCATACGAATTTCACTTAGTCGCTCCTGCCAAAGCATGCTGACTGGAGTGAGAATCGTAACTGTGACTGTAATAGCAATAATCACAAAGAAAAATTTGATCAAGCCTTCATGAAAATCGAGAACCACGCCCATTTCAGGATTGATGTGCTTCCATGAGCGAAGCTTGGTGCCTGTGAGTTTCGCAATTTCTTTTAAATCTTTCGTATTCCCATTTAAGCCATCAGTCATTAAAACCACGCGATGAACCATCACTTGAGGCGATGATGCCCCAAAAAGAAACTCTTCAACCGTATCGCCAGAGATGTAGGCATATTTTCTCTCAAAGCTTCGACCATTTTGATGAAAGATGCCTAGGACTGGAAGAAGCTCACTTCTCAGCTCACCCTTTGCGTCCTGGAAGTTCACCACCATCTGATCACCGACGGCATATTGAAATCGTTCAGCTGTATCTTTCCCAATCACTATTCCTCGATCCGTTTGCTTAGGCCAAACGCCGGAGATGATACTTTTATCGAGTCCGAATGTTTTTTGGTGAAGGTTGAAATCGACTCCAACAATTTGAAGGGCAGCATTGCCTTCAGGGCCTGAGATATAGCCATCTAAAATCAATTCAGGAGAGTAGGATTTGATGAATTTTTTTTGAACTAAATCATCCTTCTCTTTTGTCCATGAGACTGGAGAGAGAGGATCTGTTGTGCTCGCATAGGCTGGCTCCTGGAGTTGCCAGTAGCCCACGTTTCCAGCAACGACAGCGTTTTCAATTTGATGATTAAGGCCGTCGAAAAACGCAAGAATCCAAATGGCCATGACGACCGATAAGGTGACTGAAAGACCGATAAAAAAACTCCGCCCCATGTTGCGTCGGATGTTTTTTACGGCAAGTTTGGCAAGATAGCGGTTTTCTCCGTTCACTTTTCTTGGTTCCACATATAATGAACTATGTCCTTTCTTTGCGAATCACATTTTTGGAAAATGGCCTTGCTTTTGACTATTCCATTGGTCTTAGCGGGCGCACTTCACATGGTCGTTGTGAAACTTGATGCTTTATCTTACTTGAAAAAGCCTATCCATCAAAGTTGGTTCGGCATGAATAAGACTTGGAGAGGAATTATTGTCATGCCTCTCTTGACCATTCTTGGTGTGCTTGTTGCGCTATGGTGCGAAAGATTTTTTGAAATCACACCTTTTTCAGAACATTCCTCACTCTGGTTGGGACTTTCCCTAGGGATTGGTTACGTAATACCCGAGCTGCCCAATTCATTCATGAAAAGGAAGCTTGGAATTAAGCCTGGTGAATTGTCCGATCGATCTCCATGGTTATTCACTCTCATTGATCAGTCTGACTCAGTGATTGGATGCGTTGTGATTTATGCTTTGTTTGGCATCGGTGACTTGCGGCTTTGGATCGCACTCATCGTGCTTGGAACCGTAGTACATTTAATGATCAATATTATTTTGTGGATGGCCGGTCTTAGAAAACATCCGATGTGAGAATTTATGTTGAAGAGAATTTTCGTTTATTTAGGTGAAATGTATCCTCCCTCAAGCTGGATCGGAACTTTCCTTTCTGGTTTTATGGTTTTGACAGTTTCTTGGAGGCTGCAAACCACAACTCTTCCTTTTGAATGGATGACTCTGCTCTCAGCGATGGCGCTCTGTCTCTTCTCTCTTCTGTTGAGAATCATGGATGAATTCAAGGATTATCAAGATGATTTAAAAAACTTTCCCAATAGACCACTACCATCGGGCAAGGTGAAGCATAAGGATCTGCTTTATTTAGGATGGTTCTGCGTTTTGGGAAGTCTGGCTTTGTCGGCTTGGAATTTAGAACTATTTCTTGTCGCTCATGTTGTGCTTTTTTACTCTTACTTGATGCTTAAATGGTTTTTTGTGGAAAAACAGATGAGAGCCTCACTGCCACTCGCTCTTGCCAGTCATCATCCTATCGTCTTTGTGCATTTCATTTACCTTTTAGTCGCAGTGAACGTAACGGCTTATGGCGGGGGATTCATTTCAAATTTTGTGATTTTACCGATTGCCTTCATGATGACGAATTGGGAAATCTCGAGAAAGATTCGCTCCCCTCAGGATGAAACATCCTACACGACATACTCTAAAATTTGGGGGCCAAGAGTCGCGGCAAGTCTCTCCTTAGGCCTTCAGCTTATCGTTTTATTTACTGTCATTAATCTTTTAAACAAGATGAATTGTCACGTCGGTTGGTCAGTTGCTTTTTCTGGCTTATATTTATTCTTATTGTTTCCCACGGTTCAGTTCTTATTAAACTTAAAGTCAAAAAATCCTTTAAAGAAATTTGCTGAAGCAGAGATTCTATCTGTGGTGCTTATACTTCTCGCTGCGGGCTGGTGGGGATGAGAGAACTTGTCCTATCTTCTAGCGATCGCTTAGAGAATTCACTCGTTGGTGGCAAGGCCCGACAATTAATCGAGCTGAAAAGAGCTCAGTGCCGCGTGCCCGATTTTATTATAATACCCACGACCACTGTTGAACTCCTTAAGTCAAAAGAAATTGAAATCTCAAAAGTCATGAATGAGCTTTCGACTCTCACCCAAAACTGGAATGGCTCCTGGTTTGCTATTCGCTCCTCTGTGACGGCAGAAGATGGCATGGATACAAGTTTTGCGGGTTTATTTGAAACTTATTTATATGTGAAACCCGATCAGATTCAAGAGAAGATGCATCTTGCTATTGAAGCCATGACAAGTCCCAGGGTCATGACCTATTGCCAGGAGAAAAAAGTCACTTCTGAATTAAAAATGGCCTTAGTCATTCAGAAGATGCTTGATCCGTTGTGTGCGGGTGTTTCTTTTTCACGATCACCCCTTGCGCCAACGGCTGACATTTTGATCGACTCTTCGTGGGGCGTGGGAGAGGGAGTCGTCTCTGGTGTTGTCGAGACAGATCATTGGAGAGTTTCTCGATTAAGGGAGATACTCTATCGGAAAATCAATGAGAAAAAAAATAAATTGGGGTTAGATAGAGAGTTAGGGGGGACACGTGGCTTTGAAGTGGAGCCTCATCTGATCCATTCTCCATCTCTTACGGACGATCAAATTTTTGAAATTTATTCGATGGTCCTGCGTCTTGAAGAGCATTTCGCTCATCCAGTAGATATAGAGTGGGCGTATGAGGACGGGAAGCTTTATCTTCTTCAGGCGAGACCAATCACTCAAGATTTTCCATCGCTTAAGGTTTATACAGATACAAATTTAGCTGAATCTTACCCGGGCGTTGTTTCTCCCTTTACGGCAAGTTTTGTTAAAGTGGCATATCGAAATGTATTTGCTGAATCGGCCATCCTCCTTGGGGCCAGTGAGGCAAGAATGCAGGTTCTAATGCCGCATTACCAAAGTCTCATTGGCGAAGTCGATCACCATCTTTATTACGATCTTGAACACTATTACTCTGTACTCAGTGCTCTGCCAGGTGGTGAGAAAAATATTGAAAACTGGCACCGAATGATTGGAGGAAAAAAAGAAGGGATGCAGGTTCCGATGCATTTAATTCCTCTTAAACCTTTTGAGCAAATCAAAGCCGTCTTAAAGTTGCTTCTTATAATCCTCAATCAGAATCGAATCCTCGGCAGATTTTGTGAATCACTGGAATTACAAAAAGAGATTCTCAAGAAAGAAATTTCTCAATGCCAAGATTCTAAGATTGCTTTCTCTCTTCTTCATCGTGCCGTTACCAAACCGATTGGTTTCGGACTTACAGTTATTAATGATGTCATTTTGATGATTGGCATCAAGGCACTGACCCAAGTTTTGAAATCAGAGGGGATAAGTGAAGAAGCTTTAGCCCCCATGCTTAAAACGGATTCCAACGTAGAGTCTCTAAAGCCTCTCCAGTTGTTGGACCTTATTCTCTCGAAGATGCCGGCTACTTTTTGGATTGATTGGGAGAAACTGATTCAGACCTTACCTGATGAGGAGAAGTCCTATTCCTTGATTTGGAGTGAGCTGCAAAATACGGGATGGAGGCAGGAGTGTTCTGAGTTAAGTCAGTTTTTGGCCCTCTATGGAGATCGGGCCTTTGAAGAGCTAAAAATTGAAAGCCCCACACTGAGGCAATCGCCGAAAGCTTTTAATCTTCTCTTGTCATTCATGAAATCGGCTTCGATTCAAACAAATACGCGCAAGACTAGTTCGACCATTGACCCGAATAGTTTTAGATTGATCAATAAGTTTCTCTGGAAGCTTTGTTGGCCCTTTACCTCTAGATCTATTTTCTGGCGAGAGCGAACGCGTTTACTACGAGGTCAATTTTATAATGTCATTCGTGAAATGATGGAGAAGGGGGCCAATCTTTTAAAGGAGGAGTTTCCTGCTTTTCAAGAATGTCATCGTGAAGATTTTTTCTCCATCGGACTGGATGAGTATAAGCAGTACTCTCAAGGCCAATTGAGTGAAGCGAGACTCAAAGAAATTATTGTTTCAAATAATTCCTGGTTACATACGAAGAAAAACTTCGAAGAGTTTTTGGTGGTGGCCCAGGGAGAATCTCCTTTTGTGACGGAAGAAAAAATCCTAGATCACACAGATCTGTCAGGTCAGGTCGCTTCAGAAGGGACAGTAACAGGTATTCCCTTAGTTTTGGATAATCCTATAGAAGCCATGACGATTGAGAATTTAAATCAGTATATCCTTGTCACTCGTCACACTGACCCTGCCTGGGTTTATATTATGTCTCGCTGCAAGGGTCTAGTATCCGAAAAAGGATCCCTCTTAAGCCATACAGCAATCATTGGAAGAGAGTTAGGCATTCCTACGATTGTAGGAGTCAAAGGTGCTGTCGACAGATTAAGAGCCGTCAGTGAGATTACAATGGATGGCAAGACTGGAAAGGTTGTGATTCATGGAGATTAAGGGGCCAAAGGCCAATGGGATTTTAGGAAGTTTAAAAGATTACAGTCGTGATCCCTGGCAATTTGTAAATGATTGTCATGAAAAATATGGTCATCGTGTGAAAGTGAGAATGCTTCATCAAAGAGCGTATTTACTCTCTGATCCTGCCGATATAAGCGAAGTCCTTCAGACACAAAGTGAGGCCTTTGTTAAAGGGCGCACTTTTAAGAAATTAAAACTTGTTCTAGGTGAGGGGCTCATCACAAGTGAGGGCGAGAAGTGGAAGCGCCAAAACCGTCTGATGAGACCTGTTTTTGGTATTAAGCACATACTTAATCTTGTGCCTTCAATTAATGCTGTTATTAAAGAGCACTGTCAGTGGAGTGAAGGACAAGTCATCAATGTGCATGAAGAGATGAATAATCTCACTCTTAAAATTATTGCTCGAACACTTTTTGATCTCGATATCACTTCTGTCGCACCCACTTTTCTTAAAGATGTTGAATACCTCATGCATTTTCTTATCAAAAGAGTGCGCTCTGTGGTCAACCTTCCGACATGGATTCCTACGGCAGAACACCGCGAGTACCATGCCGCCAGTAAAAGATTTGATAAACTTATTTACTCCCTCATTGATCAAAGACTTAAAGATAGGAATCATTCCAAAGATCTACTTCAAATTCTCATCGATGCTCGAGATGACGATGGGACTTCAATGAGTCACAAACAGATCCGCGATGAAATCATGACTCTACTGATGGCAGGCCATGAAACCATTACTAACACGATGGCTTGGACGATGGTGCTACTTTCTCAAAATACGGACTATCAGGAGAAGCTCCATCTTGAAGCTCCAACATTTTGGGAAAATGGAAAATTGCAGGAATCAAACTTTAATAAGCAAAATCTTCATATGTCTGTGATTGAAGAAGCGATGAGGCTATGGCCTCCAGTCTGGGCATTTATGAGACAAGCGGCTCGCAATATCGAGCTAAAGAATTTGAGCTTAAAGAAGGGAGAGATTGTTTTTCTTATGCCTTACTTTACTCAAAGATCAGGAGACTTCTGGGAAAAGCCAAAGGATTTTTTTCCTGAAAGATTTTTAAGTAATAGCAAAATAATTCCAGGCTCCTATTTACCGTTTGGACTAGGACCGCGGATGTGTATTGGAAAAATATTTGCACAAGTGGAGGCTAAACTCATTTTGGCTTATTTGTCTGAGAATTTCTTGTGGGAGTCGACAAAGGTTGAAACTCAAACAGTAGAGGCCGGTATTACATTGAGACCAACTAACAATATAAAGATGAGACTAAAGTTGAGACAGAAATGAGAATCATAAAAGAGAAGACTTGGAATAGCTCGTTTTTTCAGCAATGGGTGGATCTTTCCCATGAGCTCTATAAAAATAATAAATTCACTCTCAAGGAGTCTCTCGAGGATTTCTCCTCTTTGCTTGAGGATAAATCGAGTTTTCCAAATGAAGAATGGATCGCGATTTCATTAGAAAAAAAAGAAAATATTGCAGCTCGGGCACTGGTGACGGTCTCAAAACTTAACCCAGAGATCGCCAAAGTGGGATTTATTGAATGTATTGAAGATCCCATGGCTTTTAAAATGCTTTGGGCAGAAGTTGAAATGGCGGCTAAAGAATTAGGGGCGAGGAAAATTAAGGGCCCAGTTAATTTTCATTTTTTCGTAAGTTATCGCTGGAAGCTTTGGGGAGATTCTAAACCCTTTTACGGTGAACCTCAGCAGAAGCCCTATTACATAGAATTTTTTAAGTTAGTGGGAATGAAGCAGCTGAAGACTTGGGATACATTTCGGATACGCTTTTTTAGAAGTAAGAGACAATACGGTGAAATCAGAGAATCAAAGAAGCCGCAGCATCGTCTTCATATTCGTGGCGTGGATATGAATAACTTTGAGAAGGAAATGGAAATCATTCATGGATTGTTCCATGACACTTTTAAAGAGATGCCTGAGTTTGAGCCCGTCTCAGTAGAGACATTCAAAAAAATCTATGCGGGATTTAGATACATTATTAGTCCACTCTTTGCCTTCATTCTTGAATTTGAAGGAAAGCCCGTTGCATTCTGCGTGAATTTTATGGATCCCCAGCACGTTCTCCTTCAATCTCAAAAGCTTAAAAAAATTCTTCCTGAAATACTTGTGAAACTATGGACATTGATTCAAATAAAACTTAATTTTCGCCGCCTTCTCATTATGTATGTTGGACGATTACCTGCGCCTAATGGGGATGAGTTTAAGGGGATTCAAAGTCTCGTGGCCAAAAAGATGACGATTCCAGTGGCCATCAGTTTACCGCAACTTTGGATTTGCTATACCGCTGAGGATAGTCCAGCTCTCAAAAGTTATAAGGAAGATCAAAAAGAGATCAAAGCGAAGTACGCTCTCTTTATTAAAGATTTAGAGTGAGTTTTTTGTTTTAGATTTTCCAAGCTCAAATCCTGCCGCTTGAGCGACTTCATTAGAGTGGATCACCATTGATTTTGTAAGATTGCCAATATGCAGACAATTCTTTTCTTGAGAGAAGCCGAATGAAAAAGTCTCGGCCATACATGCGTAACTCTCATTATCCTCAAGAGGAAAGAGCGGAGATTTAATTGACTGAGTTCCCGGTATTTTCGCGACACCACCTAAACAATACGACACATCCTTACGGTCTCGTCTTAAGGCTTCTAAGACTTCAGGTCGAATATTGGCCGGTACGGCGACATCAACGACAACGGCATTTTTCTTAAAATGATCGGCTGATAAAAAGCCTTGGCCAGAACTTGCACCCGTAATAATGATCTCACAATCTTTAAGCGCTTCAAGATCATCTGTGACGACAAAAAACTGATTGGTTTTTTTATCATTAATCCAATCAATAAGGGCCTGATCCTCATTGAGAAGGGAAGCATTAAATGAGTCTTGTAGAGTCTTATTGAATTTGGATTCGATATCTGAATGGAGCGATTCTTTAAGAATCGTTTTCACGACACTGAGAAGTTTTTGGCTTTTCTCAACTTTGCAGTGATGAATAAGGACAACTTTTGAAACGTGGTCGGCCATTATCATAGCGGCGACAGAAATAATATTTCCTGCAGCACCTACAAGACCTACAGCGCTTGAAGCAATGTCGATATTCTTCTCTTTTGCATCTCGAAGGGCCGCTTGGACGGCCAAAGAGATAGTAAATGAATTTCCAGTGGTAAGATTCATGCCTTTGGAATCAAGATAGAGTCCATTGCCTGAAACAATAGAAGTGAATTGTCCAAGACCAACGGTATTGGCCCCAAGATCATAGGCATAATCAACAGCTCGTTGAACTTTGGCGATAATTTCAGATCTCTGTTTACCGGTGAAGCTTTTCTTTAGTTCATGAGACGTGACTGGAATACCCATGAGGATAATGTCACTTTCGTTACCATTTTTATCAATGAGTGGTTGGGCGTGATAGATTCCAAATTCCATGGCTCGCTTCATTAGCCCTAAGCGCTTTTCAAGTTCTTCGTTTTTAGCAGTTGAGAAAGCGGGGGTGACTTTCTTGACGTGTTCACCATCAATCAGATGGCATAAGAAGACAGAGAGAGGGCGATCGGACTTTTTGAAATCAGCCTTAATCTCATCGGCTTTAAGATCGGCCAGTGGTGTTGTGGGATAGAGGTGTTGAAAGAAAAATTTAAAATCAGCATTTTTAAGGCGAATCAAGATTGATTCTAAGGCCTGAATAAAAAATGCGATCTCTTTGTCATTGATATAAATGCTTGGCTGAACTCTAAGGGTTGAGCCATTGGAGAGAGAAGGTGACATCCGAATGTGTTCACGATGGAGCATGGCCGAGGCGATGATATAGCCGAGCATATTGGCTTCGGCAAAAATTCTAAATTCAAAGCAGATGTCTTGAAGCTTAGGACTGAATTCAATGGCGAGCATTAAACCAGTTCCACGGACATCTTTTAAGATATCTGGGTATCTCTCGAGGAGATGAAGAAGTTCATCTTTAAGTTTTGTCCCTTTTTTCATTCCAGACTTGAGCGTCTCTGGATTCGAGAGCAATTTAAGTGACTCAAGAGCTACGGCTGCTGAGTAACCATCTTCGGCAAAAGTGGAAGCATGGAGATAGCCGAAGTCTTCAACATATTTTTTTTGAATAATTGTTGTCGCACCGATTTTTGCCACACCACCACCCAAGGCTTTGGAGAAGCAATAGATATCGGCCGTAACATGGGAGTGATGGCCCGAAGCCATGAGTCCCGTTCTATAGGTTCCCGCCTGAATTTCATCAAAGACGAGAGGGATATTTTCGTGAAGGGAGTGCTTTTTTAACAGAGCGAGATAATCCGCGCTCAATGGATAAATACCTGCTTCACCTTGAATCGGTTCAACAAAAAGTCCGGCCACTTTTGAGAATCTCTGCTTGCCAAAAAAGAGGCCAATTTGGTGAATCCCAATATCGATCAATTCAAAGCTCAGTTCATTGAATTTTTTCGTGAGCTCTACATCAGTAGTGTGCGTCGGAAGAAAGACGGTTTTTGAATCTTCAACATAAAATGGCGTACGATACTTTTCATTGTAAGTAAGATGCAAAGCTCCCATGGTTTTTCCATGGTAGGCACGCTCAAGGGCGACCATGACTGGTTTTTCACTCAATTGAAGGAGGTTAAATTCTTCAATGAGAGACAGTAGCCCATCGATGTCATGAGTTTGCATGGCCACATGAAGAAGCCAATCTCTTCTATTGTCAGTGGTCTTAATGTCACTGGTTAAATGAGTGAGGCGATAGCGCCAATCACGCGTGAGTGCGTCTCTTTCATTATCATCTAATTCTTGAATGAAAAGTTTCACTTCATTAAAGTTTTTCTTTAACTCTTGTTGGCGCTCTTGCTGCTTATTCGCAAAACTGATTAAGCAGTGTTTAAGAGCCGCTTCAACGGCTTCTGTGCCAGAATTTGAAAGCGTTGTGACCCATGGGCCTTCACCCGTTTCATCTTTTAAAATCGAATTGATTTTTTCGGCTAATAATCCTGAAGTTGCTCTCGAAGAGCCTTGAACTAAAGAGGGTTCACCTTTCAAGAGATACTCGGTGGCCACTCTGGCTATTTGTTCATTGTGATGGCCTAAAAGATTGGCCCCATAACCACCAGTCATATCCAGGATACTTTTATTTTCACCTTGAATCTCGGCTTGCAACCACTGGCCCTTGCCTTGGTTGTAGACAATGTTCATCTCTAGCGCACGCAAGAGCTGGCCTGTTAAAGGCTGAGCGTATGTTTCATATTGGCTTCCATCGGAAGGCCTAATACTGATGCCTGGCTGGTCTTGAACGTGTTTCATCAGGATTAGATAAAGCAAAACAGGTGCCGAAATTTTAAACAGGGTTTCAGTACTTTACGTCTAAGGAGCGTCTAAATGTTGGGCAATAAACTCCACTAAGTGTCTAAAATATCAACTTTTTAGACACCCCTCCGATAAGCAGAATGAGGGTCTCACTATGTCAGCAACATCTACCAAACCAGTTTTTTATCAGTGGCAAAAATCCACTGGCTATCCCATCTTTTTAAGACTCAGCAAAGATCTTCATGAAGGAAGAATGCAGAAATTGGTCAATGATTTGGGCTTCCAGGAAATCGCTGAAGTGGATCATCGTAAGGTGAGCGTGACAAGACCGGGAACAAAGATTTTGACTCTCACAAGAGCTTCTACTCGTGTCACTCAACAAGTGATGCTGAAAGATAGCTTAGATAAATTTGGCAGTGAAACTTTAAACTATCAGGGTAATGCGCAAATTTATCTTTATAGAAAAATTGGAATGATGGTCTTCTCTCCTACCACTTCAATGTGGGAGCTGGGATTAGCGAGTTCACTAGAAACGACTGAAGAATTAATGGGACTTCGAGTGATGCTTAATCGCTATCTGGCGTGGGCCCTCGCACCTATGAGTGTGATTGGTTTTTGGGGAGTCTCAACCAATGAAGGTTTAGTTGCCATGAAGCAATCGCAATCTTTTGGTGAAGTCGTTTTTGTGGATATGGAGAAAAAAATCATGCACGCTTCTGGAGGATCACGTCCCCTTGAAGCTGAGTTCACGATTCTTCGCGCCGATAAGGCCGGCCCGACGGGAAGACAAATTCCACCGGAAGAGTTAGTGAGCTTTTTAAACACCAGTAATATTTATTTTACTCACATGGGTTTGCCGCAAACTCTCAAAAAAGCCGCTTTAACGCTAGGCTCATCTGTTCGAGGTGAGTGGAGTGGGCATGCGGCCTCATCTGTTGGGTTGTCGAACGCTTAAGCTTCCCGTTAGCATAGTCTCATGACAAATTCATGGTTTGATCCTGTTCTCATTTCTTTGGGCCCTCTTCAAGTTCGCTGGTACGGACTGATGTATGTGGTGGGCTTTGCCGTAGGCAGTTGGCTTTTGGGTCGTTTGGCCAAAAGTGGATTCTGGCCCGTGCCTAAAGAGGCGATTGATAAATATGTCACCGGCCTTATTGTGGGAATGTTCCTGGGAGCGAGAAGCTTCTATGTTTTCATCTACAATTGGGATTATTACTCAACTCATATGGATGAAATTTTTCATGTCTGGCGTGGAGGACTCTCTTTCCATGGCGCCGTCGTGGGAATGTGTTTAGCCACAGCTTGGTTTGCTAAAAAATATAAAGTTCATTTCTTTCAAATCGCCGATTGTATGGCCGTGGCCGGATCACCGGGTTTGTTTTTTGGAAGAATGGGAAATTTCATTAATGGTGAACTCTATGGAAGAGTCACGACTTCTCCGATTGGGATGATTTTCCCTGGAGCTGGTCCTTATCCTCGTCATGCCTCTCAGCTCTATGAAGGAATCCTTGAAGGTATTATTCTCGCGATCATTTTGTATTTTGTGCACAAACGTGAAAAACATTATGGAATTGTGAGCTCCCTCTTCCTCGTGGGCTATGGAGTGTTTCGCTTTATTGTCGAATTTTTCCGTGAGCCTGATTCGCAGTTGGGTTACTATTTCGGTGGACTTACGATGGGGCAAATCCTCTGCCTTTGTATGCTTCCGATCGCCGGTGCGATGTTTCTGTGGGCCAGAAAAACAAAAATACCTAATCCGCTTTTAGCTGGTCATGCTGGGAAATAAAACCACTGGGTGCTTTTGACTTCGAAGGTGAGACAGAAAAATAGATGGGAAAACAGGTAATCGTGCAGCTCGCAGAATAGTGCATGGTTTTCTCCTCATCTACCCAGCGATAATAAGCTTCTTCATCCACACGTTTATAATCTTTTTGTTTCCCCCAACGCTTAATTAAGGATTGATGAAAAACATCGTGCAGAAAATAACTCGGTAAGGTTGCGAACATATCGATCACTTTCTCTTTATTCGCCTGAACGATGACGGGAAATTTGTAATGAATTTGTTTCACCCAAAAGCGCAGCATCTGGACGTCATTTCCTGAGCGCAGGACATCAGGTTTTCCATATTTCACTTCAAGCTCTGAGAGCAGTTTATCAGGAAAAAAATCGAGCAACGTATCAGTACTAAAGTCATAATTGGGAGGCGTCACTTTGGCCTGCAAGTTGACTGATATTGTCAGAAAAATAAAAATAAAATAA
Source organism: Bacteriovoracaceae bacterium (assembly GCA_019752535.1). Taxonomy (GTDB): domain Bacteria; phylum Bdellovibrionota; class Bacteriovoracia; order Bacteriovoracales; family Bacteriovoracaceae; genus UBA6144. The sequence continues at coordinate 4,741 of JAIEMA010000019.1, read as the reverse complement.
CGCATGTTTGCTTCTCGGACCAAAGCGGTGCCCCTATTAGGGAAAAATAGTCCGGCCGGGTGCGCAGAAGATGTCGACAAACCTTTGGATTTACGGTCATCATTTACAGACGTGGTAGAGCTAAACTTTGTATCCAAATAAGCCGTTAGGACTTGGGTATACTAGAGTTGTATTCCATGGTTGGAGTATAAGGCTTTCACGTTGGATAAGGATGTTCCAAATGATCAAGATTCACACATGGCTACCTCTTCTCGTTTTAATGGGTGCCTGTGCAACCTCGCAGAAAACACAAAACAAAACAGCTCAAACGGGCTGGAGAAGTTTTGGCGAAGAGGGAAGCTATTCACCAGGCGGAAGAATTCAACAAGATATTGTTGATAGTAATCTCACCGCTTGTGATGGCTGTATTCTCGGAAGCTCTCACCATGGCACGTTCATCTCTCCTCTCAGAGTGTATGAACTGACTGGGGCTGAACATCTCAATCTTAAAAATACACATTTTGATATTCCTGTTGTCTGGAATCCAGCGGTGGCGAAATGGGTGAACTATTTCACAGGTCGCGGCCGTGAGTGGTTTACAAAATACGCTGAGCGCGGTGGACGTTATGCACCAGTGCTCTCAAAAGTTCTCAATGACAATGGTCTTCCACGCGACTTGATTTATCTTGCGATGGCCGAATCTGGTTTCCAAAATATTGCCAAGTCTCACGCTTCAGCCTCTGGCCCTTGGCAGTTTATGAGTTTCACTGGTCGCAAGTACGGACTGAATCAAGACTGGTACAAAGATGAGCGCCGTGACCCTCTTAAAGCATCAGTGGCCGCAGCTGGTTATTTGAAAGATCTTCATGATCTCTTTGGCTCTTGGGAGCTCGCGACTGCTGGCTACAATGCGGGCGAAGGAAAAATCGGTCGCGCGATTAAGCGCTATGGCACAAGAGATTTTTGGAAACTTACGAAAGGCCGCTACTTAAAGCCAGAGACAAAGAACTATGTTCCGAAAATTATGGCCCTCGCCATTATTGGAAAAAATCTTTCGACATTTGGATTTAACGAACTTGCGTTCCATCATCCTCTTGATTACGAACAACTCCAACTTCCAGCGAATACTGACTTGATGGAAGTTTCAAAAGTTCTTGATGTTCCCTTTGAAGAAATTCAGCGCTACAACCCTGAGCTTCTTCGCTGGCAGACACCACCAGATATGCCGAATTATGTTTTAAGAATTCCCGTTGGGGCGAAAGACAAGTGGGATGACTTAGAAGATAAGAGCGTCATTCAAGCGACTCAGTATCACACTTGGACATCGAAAAAAGATTTCACCCTCGCCCAAGCGGCCCATGAGCACCGTCTTCCGGTTCAGGTTTTAGCTGCGCTTAATCCTGAGCATGATGGAAAACGCCTTGAGGCCGGAGTTGAAATTAAATTGCCATTCAGAGCGGACCAAGGTGTGCGTGATGGCATGTACGCCGATCTCTATGAAGTGCCTCGTAAATTCAGAAAAGCTCGCCGCTCTTATTATCGCTACATCAGCAGCGTCAGTGAGAAGGGCAAAACGATTAATCGTCCGAGCAAATATTATGTCGTGAAGAAGGGTGACACATTGTGGGAAATTTCTCGCAAAACAGGTGTCTCAATGGATGTTATTGTGCGCTCAAATAAACTTCTTAAGCGCCGTGGTATGATGCCAGGTGATAAACTCGCTATTAAGTAATCTTTCCTAACCGTTCATGCTCGTGACATACTCACGGGCATGAGTTTCGGTTTAAAATCATTTAAAAAGCAAAAAGACGATTCCAAAAGTGCTCAAGGGCGCACTCATATCTCCCAAGTGATTCTGGGTGGAGACCTGGCCGCTGTTTTAAAATTAGTGGAATTGAAAAAAACTTTCTCTCCCACAGATTTGCGCCTCATTACTCCTCGCTTTTTAACCAAGCAGCATCTGATTGAAAATTACGAATCAAGTGTTTCTACTTTAAGAGACAATGCTCTCACTTTAGAGATTGCAGCGAAGTTTCCGAATGCAAAATCGGTGCGTTTTGAAAATGAATCGCTCTTTATGAAAGATGGCAGCTGGCATAAGTTTGGCTCACGCGCGAAACCGATGGAGTTCCAGACGGGCGAAGACTATTTTCTCAATCCTCGCCAAGAGATTGAACTCTCTTCACTCTTTTCCTCTTCGGATTGGAATGAGCTCGATGATATTCTTAATACCTATCAGAATGTGCGCATCTTAGAGAAAATTGAAAAACAAAATCCAACGGATCTTGCAAGCCAAGATGAATGGTGGATGCTGTTTAGAGATCTCTCTGAAGTCACTTGCACGGATCTGTGGCTCTCGCTGGCGGCTCGAGATGTGCTCAAAGCGAGTGATCAGGGACAAACACTTCCCACAGAGATGGCGGCATGGCTTGCAAGCCTTAAGAGGCAAGCGGGAATCACGATCTCATGGCAGAGTTCTAAAGAGATGTATCCTGAGGTTGCCACACTATTTGTTCCTCAGAGTATGACTCATGAGTGGGGACATTTCATCGTTGATATTCATCCTTATAATGAGGCTAAGAAATCTTATCCTCTCAATGCACTGATCTTGCTTCACGATGAAGAGCCGACGAGTGAATTGATGGCGGATAAAATTAAACTTTGTAAGCGTGTCTTTGATCGCGTCTTTAAAGATTTTTCTCAATCCGTATCTAAAGAATATATTCATGCTTCTGAGGATCTCTTTGAGATCCCTTCTGAGCCAAATTTAGCTGAAAGCTTGCTGATCGGTGTGCCTAAACTTCATATGTTGGGCCATGGTGCGCTGACTCCAGCAGAGGCTAAATTTCTTCCTCGCTCTCTCTTGTCACTCTAAGCGTCAGAAGGTTGACGAAAGTGCAACAGAATCTCCTGATGCACTGATCAAAGCTTGCGTTCACCTTAAGGCCATCTCTAGACTTGATACATAGAACATTTTTATAAGGATTTTTTCAAATGAAGATTCTCGTCTTTTTAGCTGCTCTCCTCTGTGTCGCTGCTGCTCGCGCTCAAGATCGCATTGTCTCTGTTGATGCTTTCCAATTGGGATACACAAGTGGATTTGTCTTCAAGAATGACACTGGCAAGGGCTCGACTAAAGATAGAGATGAGAACAATTTCAAATTGAATCTCAACTTCGCTCAAAAACTCGCTCAATACCCTCAGCTCATGCTTAAGGGTGTGGCCCGCATTGATCGCTCTCACGTCGAGCAGGGAAGCACAGATACAACAAACTCAACATGGGCTTTGAGTGCTGGAGTGTTGTTGAATCTTGATTCAAGTAACATTAAAAATTCGATGTTCGTGGGCTCACAAGTGGGTCTTGAGTGGCAGACGATTGATGACGGGGCCAAAGATAAGTCAGGTGTGAACGTCACTTTGGGCGCTGAGGCAGGAAAGAGATGGGATATGGGGAGCTATAGTGTAGCAAATATCTCTTATGCCCCTACACTTGAATTACTTTACAGAAGATACGGTGGAAATATCCGTGACACGTTTTATACCTCTGGCACTGAGTTAAGATTTAATATTTTGAAGTTTGATATTTTATTTTAATTGAATAGGGGCACAAGAAATTGAATCAGTGCAACACAATGACAAACAAAAACAGTATTGCCAAAAAGATAGTTACTGCACACACTTATATTAATTAGCTTTTAGTTCGTTTAATTTGGAATGACACACGTCATTTGAAAACAAGGAGATTTCATGAAAAAGCAACTCGTTCTCGTAGCCGGCTTAGCAGTACTTGCTACTCCAGCGATGGCATCTAAGGCTCGTTTACAAGCCCTAGGTGAATCAGCAAATGGTTCTCAGTATATCAATGATAACCGTAACATTTTCTTGAACGCATCTAGCGTCAACGCTCACAAAGACCTTGTGACTTTTGAAACAGGTGCTTCATCATCGACAACTGATGGCGCTGATGCTCCACGTGCTGAAGGTGGATTCTACTTCGGTAACGGAAACCTCGTTTATGGCGCTCAATTGGGCGGTCAGTCTGATACATCTCACGCTCTTCGTTCAGCTGGTTTGGCTGGAGCAACTGATGTTGCAGAAAGCAATGGTGTTGATCTTTTCGTTGGTGGCGACGCAGGCATTAAGTGGGGCGCTTCATTGTTCCACACTTCTTCTACTGATAAGCAAACAACAACTGCTAACGATATGAAGTCTCAAAGTGCTATGCGCGCTCGCTTGGGTGTTTCACAAGGCAACTGGGATGCATTTGCTAACATCAACCTTACAAACGAGCTTAAGCAGTTTGACGGTGATAAGTTCAAAGGCAAGCTTGGTTACCAATTAGGTGGATCATACCTTCTTAACGACTACAGAATTTTCGCTAACTACTCTGACCTTACTGGTGAAGGTACAGTTTCTGGTACAAAGAATGATGTTTCTTTGAACCAAATGGAAGTAGGCGTTGGTCGTACAGCTAAGCTTAACGACAAAGCAAGCCTCTTCACAAAAGTTTCATACAAGTCAATCGTTGCTGAAAACGACGCAGCAACTGCTGGTAACGCAGGAAACTTCTCTTCTAAGAAGACAACAACAACAACTCTTCCAGTTGTAGTTGGACTTGAGTATGATGCGGCTTCTTGGTTGACTGTTCGTGGATCAGTTGGTCAAAACGTCTTTATTTCTGAAGTTAAAGGCCAAGATAAGAAGTCAGTTGAAAACTCAACTGTCGTCAATGCTGGTACAACTTTAAAGTTCGGCGATTTCT